>NZ_JBSFTV010000028.1:0-115688 GCF_053591455.1 Streptomyces sp. NPDC003016 | reverse complement strand
CGCCGCGCTCTGCGAGGCGCTCGAATGCCAGCCGGGAGACCTGCTGCGCTGGGAGGCCGGGGACGGAGCCGCGGACGGGTGACGCCGGCCGTCGGGTGACATCAGCGGGAGTGACATCAGCGGCCGGGTGACGTCAGCGGCCGGCGACGGAGGCCGGGGCCGGCGACGGGGCGGCGCTCCGCAGGTCCCGGTGCGCGGGCCGTCACGCGGTTGCGCCTAGTCCTGTCCGGCGGATCATGCCTGCGCCGCGGCGCCCTGGCACGCATCAGACCACCGCTCACCCAGCACGTACAAGGCACCGCTCAGCGAAGACCGTCTGATCGGCCGGACGGCCCCACGGAACTTTCGTCCAAGACAGGACCACCGAAGTCGGCGACGGTAGAGGCATGCGCAGACACGAAGTGGGGGCCACCCCCATGGATCGCGATGCCGAGAACGGCTGGGAGGTCGCCCGCCCCCTCGGGGGCACGTCCCTCGACGGCGTCCGGATGGCCGGATTCCGTGACCGTATCGCCGCCGGGCTGGACATGCAGGTGCTTCCTCAGCCTGCCGTGATCGTCGTCATCGGGCTCGGGGGCGACCCGGTCACGGTGGAGAGTGCCACTGGGCGCCAGCCCATGAGGAGCCTCGTCGCCTCGTTGTCGCCCGGCCCGGCCCGCGTCCGCGGCGAGCGCGTCGAGTGTGTCGAAGTGTGCTTGTCACCCCGGGCCGCCTATGCACTGCTGGGCGTCTCCCCGCGCGAACTGGACGGGTCTGTCACCGGTCTTGAGGACCTGTGGGGGCCGCACGAACGACGACTCCGCGAGCAGTTGACCGACGCCACGACGTGGCAGGAACGACTCGCGCTGACGGAGGGGTTTCTTACGAAGCGGGCTGCGGGGGCACCGTCGATGTCGCCCGAGGTCGCCGCCGCCTGGGACACCATCGTGGCCCGTCGAGGCCGGATACGGGTCGGTGACCTCGCCGCGTCCTGCGGATGGAGCCGCAAGCGGCTGCGGTCCAGGTTCAGTGCCCAGATCGGCCTCACCCCCAAGCGTGCCGCCATGCTGGTGCGTTTCGACCACGCTGCTCGAGCACTCTGCGCGGGCGAGAGCGCCGGCGACGTCGCCCTGGCATGCGGATACGCCGACCAGCCCCATCTCCATCGCGACGTACTGGCCATCGCCGGGTGCACACCGGGCGCTCTGGCCGGCAGGGCCACGTCCGCCGGCTGACCCGTGCCCACACCGAGGAGACCGGCCACACGCACGTGCCCACGCCGGTTCACGCACCTGCCACCGCACGAAGGAAGGAAAGCACCTGTGACGAACACCGATGTCCGAGCAGCAGGCATGGCCGACCGCGATCTGATCGTCCGGCTCGCGTTCGGGAGCATGGCCGCACAGACCTTGCGCGCAGCGGTCCGGCTGAGGGTGGTGGAGCTGGTCGGCGCCATGCCACGCCGGGCTGCCGAGGTGGCCGCCGAAGCCGGAGCCGAACCTCAGCCCATGACGCGGCTGCTGCGCGCCCTGACCGGCCTCGGCCTGCTGAAGGAACACACCCCCGGTACCTTCTCGGTGACCCCTGCGGGCGCACTCCTCGACCCCGGCAGCCCCGACTCGCTCACGTCGTTCGTACGGATGTTCACAGAGCCGGCGATAATACGCGCCTGGGAGCACCTGGACGGCAGCGTCCGCACCGGCGAGATCGCGTTCGACACCGTCTTCGGCACCGACTTCTTCAGCCACCTCGCCCAGCACCCCGAGCTGTCCGCGGAGTTCAACGCGGCGATGAGCCAAGCCGTCTCGGAGACCGCCGCCGCGCTGCCGTACGCCTTCGACTTCGGCCGGTTCACCACTGTCACGGACGTCGGTGGGGGCGACGGAACCCTCCTGGCCGGTGTACTCGCCGCGCATCCGGGCCTCACCGGTGCGGTCCTCGACACGGCGGAGGGTCTGGCCGAGGCGTCGAAGACGATGGAGCAGCACGGGCTGACGGGGCGCTGCTCTCTGGTCGCCGGGGACTTCTTCCGTTCGGTCCCCGAGGGCTCGGATCTCTACCTGATGAAGAGCGTCCTGCACGACTGGACGGACGACCAGGCGGTCACGATCCTGAGCCACTGCCGCGAGGTGCTGCCACCCGGCGGCCTCGTCCTGATCGTGGAACCCGTGCTTCCCGAAGTCGTCGACACCCACGCCGAAGCCGACGTCAGCGACGGCGGAGTCACCTATCTGAGCGACCTCAACATGCTGGTGAACGTGGGCGGCAGAGAGCGCACCCGCAAGGACTTCGAGGAAGTGTGCCACCGCGCGGGCCTGTCCCTCACCTCGGTCACCCCGCTCACCGAGGCCGCGCCGTTCTCCCTCATCGAGGCCGTGGCCGGCTGACCACAGGCCGCGTGCCGCAGTTGCCGCCACGGCCGCAGGTCCGGCGGCTCACAAGCGGAGCCGGAGTCGGATCGAAGCGACGGCGACGGTGCCGCGGAAGATGTAGGCGCGCTTGTCGAATCCCGTTGGCCGACCGCCGGAGCTGCCGCGTCGCTTGCGGTGGGCCCGCTGGTTCTCCGGCTCGGGGATGGTGTGCTTGATCTGGCGTTGTCGCAGGTGACGACGGTTGTGGCGGAACGAGTACGCCTAGGGGAAGCGAACGTCGGCGGTAGCTGCCGTTCTGGGGGCGCGAACGCGTTCCATGACGGGGATGAGCTGCGAGGCGTCGCCCCATCGGCCCGGAGTGATCAGTAGGGCCGGAGGTCGGCGTCCGCCTTCCCCGGCGGGGTGGATCTCGCAGGTCAGGCCGCCCCGCGAACGTCCGAGCCCCTCATCGGGGCGGTCACATGATCCGCCGGACAGGGCCCTAGCCGTACATCCGCCGCATGGCGAAGTCGACCATCTGCTCCACGGCCTTCGCGTCGAAGACCATCCGGTGCTCACCCTCCATGTCGAGGACGAAGCCGTACCCGGTCGGCAGCAGGTCGATCACCTCCGCGCCGGTGATCACGAAGTACTTCGACTCCTTGCCGGCGTACTTGCGCAGTTCTTTGAGCGAGGTGAACATCGGGATCACCGGCTGCTGGGTGTTGTGCAGCGCGAGGAACCCCGGATTGTCGCCGCGCGGGCAGTAGACCCTCGACGTGGCGAAGATCTGCTGGAAGTCCTCGGCGGACAGCGATCCGGTGGTGAAGGCGCGCACCCCGTCGGCGAGCGAGGGCGGCGACGGCTCCGGGTAGAGCGGCTGCTCGCCGTAACCGCCCTGCGGCGGAGGCTGTGGCGGCGCGTACTGCTGCTGCCCACCCTGGTTCTGGTCGTAGCCGTACATGCGCGTAAGAGTACTGAGTACGCCGGGCCCGCGCTCAGCCGTCCAGCCGACCGGCCTTGAGCGCGGCGACGAAGGGGGCCCACGCGGTGGCGGGGAGGACGAGGGCGGGACCGTGGGGGATCTTGGAGTCCCGGACGGGGACGACGCCGGGGAGGCCGTCGGCGATCTCGACGCAGTCACCGCCGTCGCCGTTGCTGTGGCTGCTCTTGCGCCAGCGGGCGGCGCCCGGGAACGCCTCGGCGACCTCGACGCAGTCACCGCCCGAGGTGTTGCTGTGGCTGCTCTTGCGCCAGACAACAGCGCTCAAGTCAAGGTCGGTGCTTGCCATTTCGGTAGTCCTCGGCCGCATCCTCGATCATGGCGAGGGACGCCTCCGGCGGCAAAGCGGCGGCCCTCAGCAGATCGTACGACCTCTGATACTGCTTCACGAGAGCCGGATCATCGTCAGTGCTCCCCTTGTGCTGAGACTCCATATAGACGAGGGGCGGAGCGTCGTCGAAGGTCAAAATCATGGCGTTACCCAGCATGAGCGGGTGCGCTCCCGTGTTCCACGGAAGGACCTGTGGAACGATCTGGCACCGCTTTCCCAGAACGGTGATGTGATCGAGCTGTACAGCCATCTGAACCGCCGGAAGGATCGGCAGCCGCAAAAGGGATTCGTGCAGCACCACCCAGTACTCCGGAAACTTGTGGTCTCCCTCGAAGAGGCACGCCCGCGCCAAGCGAGCCTCAACCTTTGCGTCGATTTCGTGCGCAGGCTCAAGAGGGCGTTCAGCGCGGAACAGGGCACGCGCGTACGCCTCAGTCTGCAACAACCCGGGGACGACGGTAGGCGACCACTGCTCAATTGTCCGCGCACGCTGCTCCGCCTCCAGTACCCGCTCGAAGTACTCTGCGTGGCCACTCCTTCGGGCCATCCGAACGTCCTCGCAGCGACGCTCGAAGAACCCGTCCGTCCCCAGCTCACGATCCACGTGCCGCGCCAGATCCAGCGGCATCCGCCGCGTACCGCGCTCGATCTCGCTCAGATAGCTCGCCGCGTAGAAACTGCCCTCGACGGTCTGCTGAAGCGTGCGGCCCGCTTCCTCCCGCCGCCAGCGCAACTCCTTGCCGTAGAAGGCAGGGACGCTCGCCGAGCCGTCGATGTCCTTGCGTGCCGCCACCGTTGACCGCCTTCCACACCGCGCCCTGTGGCGCCGAAACCCTTCCACGGTACGCCGCGACGCGTCAGCGTGTGACTACTTCGTCACAGCACGCAACGGAAGGGTGCACCCCCCATGAACCTGGACCTGGAAGCACAGGCCACCGTCGAAGGACTCCGCGCCGCCCTCACCCGGCACGGCATCGCCCTGCCCTCCCTCGGCAGGGACTTCGGCTCCCCGCCGCTCGTCATCCTCGGCAACTGCAACCTCGCCACCGCCCGCGCGCTGACCGACGTCCTCCGCCAGGCGGCGGCGGTGGACCGGTGACGCCGTTCACCGCGAGCCTCCTCGCCACCCCGAAGGCGGTGCCGATGCTCCGCCACGCCGTGCGCGAGCACCTCGGCGGGCGATCGTGCCCCGATCTCCAGCTCTGCGTGAGCGAGCTGCTCAGCAACGTGATCGCACATCTCGGCGAGGGCACTCCCGTCACCGTCCGCATCACCCGCACCGCCGACAACGCCCGCACCCGCGTCGAGGTCACCGACCCCGACCCGCGTGTGTGGCCCGTACTGCGCCGGGCAACGGACGACGACGAGTCCGGCCGGGGTCTCGCCCTGCTCGCCGCCGTGTCGCTGCGCTGGGGCGTGAGCCAGGGGCCGGGCGGCAAGACGGTCTGGTGCGAGCTGCCGGGCCCGTCGCCCACAGATCGTCGGGCAGCAGCCGGAAGCCGTCGTGCCCCGTCAGAGGGCGCATCACGCGCAAATGCCGGTCCGTGGTGAACAGGGCGGCCGTTCTTCGTGACGATGACGACTGTTCCGGGTGTGTCCGGGTGCGTTCGAGGCTCCAGTCACCCCACGCACGTACTACGGCGTACACACCCCGTCCGGCGCGTAACGCGTCACAGAGACCTCTGGGGGGTTGCATCTTATTACCGACGGGTAGCATCATCGTAGCTACTTGCCAGTAGTAGATGTACGAGGAATCTGCCTCCCGATCCTTACGGAGCCGTTGCCATGGGTCACTACAAGTCGAACCTCCGCGACATCGAGTTCAACCTCTTCGAGGTCCTCGGCCGCGACAAGCTGTACGGCACCGGCCCGTTCGCGGAGATGGACGTCGAGACCGCCAAGAGCATCCTCGACGAGATCGCCCGCCTCGCGGAGAACGACCTCGCCGCCTCCTTCGAGGACGCCGACCGCAACCCGCCGGTCTTCGACCCGGCCACCCACACCGCGCCCGTACCGGCGTCCTTCAAGAAGAGCTACCAGGCCTTCATGGACAGCGAGTACTGGCGCCTGGGCCTCCCCGAGGAGATCGGCGGCACCACCTCCCCCCGCTCGCTGATCTGGGCTTACGCGGAGCTGCTGCTCGGCGCCAACCCGGCGGTCTGGATGTACTCCTCGGGCCCGGCGTTCGCCGGCGTCCTCTTCGAGGAGGGCAACGAGGCGCAGAAGAAGATCGCGCAGATCGCCGTCGACAAGCAGTGGGGCTCGACGATGGTCCTGACCGAGCCGGACGCCGGTTCGGACGTCGGCGCCGGCCGCACGAAGGCGATCCGGCAGGAGGACGGCTCCTGGCACATCGAGGGCGTGAAGCGCTTCATCACGTCCGGCGAGCACGACATGTCGGAGAACATCCTCCACTACGTGCTCGCGCGGCCGGAGGGCGCCGGTCCCGGCACCAAGGGGCTCTCGCTCTTCCTCGTCCCGAAGTACGAGTTCGACTGGGAGACCGGCGAGCTGGGCGAGCGCAACGGCGTCTACGCCACGAACGTCGAGCACAAGATGGGCCTCAAGGCGTCCAACACGTGCGAGATGACCTTCGGCGACCAGCACCCCGCCAGGGGCTGGCTGATCGGCGACAAGCACGACGGCATCCGCCAGATGTTCATGATCATCGAGTTCGCCCGGATGATGGTCGGCACGAAGGCCATCGCGACGCTCTCGACCGGTTACCTCAACGCGCTGGAGTACGCCAAGGAGCGCGTCCAGGGCCCGGACCTCGCCAACTTCATGGACAAGTCCGCGCCGAAGGTCACCATCACGCACCACCCCGACGTCCGCCGCTCGCTCATGACGCAGAAGGCGTACGCCGAGGGCATGCGCGCCCTGGTCCTGCACACCGCGTCCGTCCAGGACGAGATCACCGCCAGGGAGGCGGCGGGCGAGGACACCTCGGCGCTCGTCGCCATGAACGACCTGCTGCTGCCGATCGTCAAGGGCTACGGCTCCGAGAAGTCGTACGAGCAGCTGGCGCAGTCGCTCCAGACGTTCGGCGGCTCCGGGTACCTCCAGGAGTACCCGATCGAGCAGTACATCCGCGACGCGAAGATCGACACCCTGTACGAGGGCACGACCGCGATCCAGGGCCAGGACTTCTTCTTCCGGAAGATCGTCCGCAACCAGGGCGCGGCCCTGAACTCGCTGGCCGAGGACATCAAGAAGTTCCTCGCGGTCGGCACCGGCGGCGAGGAGCTCGCCGCGGCCCGCGACCAGCTCGCCAAGGCGGCCGTGGACCTGGAGGCCATCGTCGGCGCCATGCTGACGGACCTCGCGGGCACCGAGAAGGACGTCAAGTCCATCTACAAGGTCGGCCTGAACACCACCCGGCTGCTGATGGCCTCCGGTGACGTCGTCGTCGGCTACCTGCTGCTCCGGGGGGCGGCCGTGGCCGCCGAGAAGCTGCCGACCGCGTCCCCGAAGGACGTGCCGTTCTACACGGGCAAGATCGCGGCGGCGAAGTTCTTCGCCGCGAACGTCCTGCCGGGCGTCGGTGTCGAGCGCGCCCTGGCCGAGTCCGTCGACCAGTCCCTGATGGAGCTGGACGAGGCCGCCTTCTAGTCCACCTGGTCCACCACCGGAAAACCCTCTGGCATCGGGCCGGGACCCTCCCTCCGGGGACGGACCCGGCCCGTTGTCAGTGGCCCGTGCGACTCTGGTGGGCATGAGTTCCATGGAACCCCGCAGGGGTGGTTACTCCGTCCCGGCCGGCCGGCCGTACGCGCTCAGTGAGCTGCGCGGAAAGCTCGGCTCCGTGGGCGACCAGATCGGCGAGCTGTACGAGGGCTCGCACCCGCTCGAGTACGAACCGGTCGCCGACACGCTGTACGTCGCCTTCAAGACGGCCGCCGACCTCGCCCCCGTCAAGAGCTACACCGGCTGCGACCTGCACCCCAACGGCGCCACCGACCCCGAGGCCCCCACGGGCTGGGGCCGCTGCCTGCTCTGCAACGACCGCCGCCGCCGCGGCGAGCGCAGCGTTCCCGCCCCGGCCGAGCAGCGCCGCCTCGGCTACCCCGTGCCCGATCCGCCGTACACGCAGAGCCGGCTCAAGGGGTACGTCCAGGAGGTCAACGACCGCGCCTTCGCCGTCACCGTCTCCTCCCCCGCCGAGGAGTTCGTGGAGATCGCGGACACCCTGCACCGCGCCTTCATCGTGGCCCGCGAGCTCTCCCGGCCGCGCAACGCGTCGGGCTGCGCCGAGCACCCCGGCTCGCCCATCGACCCGACCGCGCCCCCCGGCGAGGGCTGTCTGTTCTGTGTCGGCAGGCGCCGGCAGGCGCAGCGGCCGGCCGGCGCCCCGCGGATGCTGCCGCAGGTGCGGCGCGGCGAACGCCGGACGGTACAGCGGCGGTTCGAGCGCCCTCCGGGGCTCTGACGCGGGCGGTACGGACCCGTCGCCGCCCGTGGTTATGGTGAACCCCATGAGCGCACCCGTCCGCTTCGACCGCGGCCACACCGACGACCTGATGTCCTTCCTGGCGGCCGGCCCGTCGCCGTACCACGCGGTGGCGAACACCGCAGAGCGACTGGACAAGGCCGGGTTCCGGCAGGTCGCGGAGACCGACGCCTGGGACGCGACGGCCGGCGGGAAGTACGTGCTGCGCGGCGGGGCGATCATCGCCTGGTACGTACCGGAGGGCGCGCGGGCGAGCACCCCGTTCCGGATCATCGGCGGGCACACCGACTCCCCGCACCTGCACGTGAAGCCGCTGCCCGACATGGGCGCGGAGGGCTGGCGGCAGATCGCCGTCGAGATCTACGGCGGGACGCTCCTCAACACCTGGCTCGACCGGGACCTGGGCATCGCCGGGCGGCTGACGCTGCGCGACGGCTCGTACCGTCTGGTCAACATCGACCGGGCACTGCTGCGCGTGCCGCAGCTGGCCGTGCACCTGGACCGGTCGGTGAACACCGACGGCCTCAAGCTCGACAAGCAGCGGCACATGCAGCCGATCTGGGGCCTCGGCGACGTGAACGAAGGGGACCTCATCCGGTTCCTGGAGGAGGAAGAGGGCCTGGCCCGGGGAGAGGTCGCCGGCTGGGACCTCATGGCGCACAGCATCGACCCGCCGTCCTACCTCGGCCGCGACCGCGAGCTGGTGGCGGGGCCGCGCATGGACAACCTGATCTCCGTGCACGCGGGGGCCGCGGCACTGGTGGCCGTCAGCGGGTCGGACGGCCCGCTCCCGTACATCCCGGTGCTCGCCGCCTTCGACCACGAGGAGAACGGGTCGCAGTCCGACACCGGCGCCGACGGGCCGCTGCTGGGCAACGTGCTGGAGCGTTCGGTGTTCGCGCGCGGCGGCAGCTACGACGACCGGGCGCGCGCCTTCGCCGGCACGGTCTGCCTGTCGTCCGACACCGGGCACGCCGTGCACCCCAACTACCGGGAGCGCCACGACCCGACGCACCACCCGCGTGTCAACGGCGGACCGATCCTCAAGGTCAACGTCAACATGCGGTACGCGACGGACGGCAGCGGCCAGGCCGTGTTCGCGGCGGCGTGCGAGAAGGCCGGGGTGCCCTGGCAGAACTTCGTGTCGAACAACGCGATGCCGTGCGGCACGACGATCGGCCCGATCACCGCCGCCCGGCACGGCATCCGGACCGTCGACATCGGCGTCGCGATCCTGTCGATGCACAGCGCGCGCGAGCTGTGCGGGGCGGACGACCCGTACCTGCTCGCCAACGCGATGACGGCGTTCCTGGAAGGCTGACGGCGTTCCGGGAAGGCCGACGGCGGTGCGGGAAGGCCGACGGCGTTCCGGGAAGGCCGCCCCCTCCCGAATCCCGAAGCCTGCTTGCACGCTTGCCTGTTGAAGGGCCGGGTACGCGAAGGACGTACACCGGCCCAAACAGCCGGGCCTACAGGGAGGCAGAACTCATGGGACTGGGAGGATTCATTCTCCTCATCGCGGGCGGGGCGATACTCACCTTCGCCACCGACTGGGAGATGGAAAGCGTCAACCTCGACCTTGTCGGGGTCATCATGATGCTCGTCGGAATCATCGGGGTCGCGGTCTACGCCAGCGTCGCCAGGCGCCGTCGCATGGTCGTACCGCCCACCACCACCGTCGTGTCCGACGACCGGCACCACAACCCCTGACACCCGGCGGCGGCCGACCGGCGCACGCCGGGCCCGGACAGCGCACACCGGGCCCGGACCCGGAAGACGCCGGCTGCTCAGCCGTCCATGCCGGCGAGCACCAGCGGCAGCCGGGGCGTTCCTTCCGCGCTCACACGGACGGGGACGCCCCAGTCCTGCTGGTGGACATGGCACGCCGGGTACTCGTTGGCCGGGTCGTCGTCGCAGGATGCGGCCATCGCCGAGACGTGCAGCACTCCCTCGGTGACCTCCGGGTTCAGCTCCAGCTCGCGGCTCAGATCGGTCCCGGCGCCCTCACCCCCGGCCAGCAGCTCCGGCGGGGTCGAGGAGACCAGCAGCCGCGTCGAGGGCCCGTACCGCGTGTCCAGCTTCTGCCCGCCCGGCGCCTGGAAGACGACGTCCAACCGAAGCTTCCCGGGGGCCACTTCGGTCGCCGCGCGCTGCGTACGGTGGGCGACGGCCTCGACGCGGACCGCCTCGTCGGGCAGGCGCAGCCGGGTCAGCCGGTGGCGGGCGGACTCGACGACGGCGATGTCGTCACCGACGAGCACGGCGTCACTCGGCTCCCTCAAGTCCGTGGCCAGCGTGGTCACTTCACCGCTCGCCGGGTCGTAGCGCCGCAGCGCGTGATTGTACGTGTCGCTGATCGCGACCGATCCGTCGGGCAGCGCCGTCACCCCGAGCGGGTGCTGGAGCAGCGCCTGCCCCGCCGCGCCGTCGCGGTGCCCGAAGTCGAAGAGCCCGGTCCCTACGGCGGTGTGCACCACCAGGTCGCTGTCGACGTACCGCAGCGCGCTCGTCTCCGAGTCCGCGACCCACAGCCGCTCGCCGTCCGCCGAGACCGCGAGCCCGGACGGCTGGGCGAACCACGCCTCGGCGGCGGGCCCGTCCACAAGCCCCTCGTTGGTCGTCCCGGCCGCGGCCCGTACGGCCCCGGTCTCGGGGTCGTACGTCCACAGCTGGTGCACACCGGCCATGGCGATCCACACCTTGCCCTGCCACCAGGCCACGTCCCACGGCGAGGACAGGTCGACCTCGCGGGCGGGCCCGGAGGCCGGGGACCCCTGCCACCACTGCTTTCCGGTACCGGCGACGGTCTCGATCGCGCCGCTCGCGGGGTCGTACGTACGCAGCCGGTGATGGACGGTGTCGGCCACGACGACCCGCCCGTCCGGCAGCAGCGCGAGCCCCTGCGGCTCCTTGAACTCGGCGTCGCCACCGCCCCCGCCGATGCGCCGTACGACGGTCTCGCCGTCGGCCTCCAGCTCGACCAGCTGGTGGCGGGTGGTGTCCGAGACCAGGAAGTTCCCGGTGCCGGGCAGCAGCAGCGCCTTGCCCGGGAAGCGCAGGTCGGTCGCGACCGGCTCGGGCGCGACGTACGGCCCGTCCCCGCGCCGCAGCGTCCCCTTGGCCCCGTGGGCGGCTTCCAGCTCCTCGACGAGCTTCCCGATGGCGTGCGCGTGGCCCTCGCCGGCGTGCTGCGCGACGACGTACCCCTCGGGGTCGATGACGACGAGCGTCGGCCAGGCCCGTACGGCGTACTGCTTCCACGTCGCGAGCTCGGGGTCGTCGAGGACCGGGTGGTGCACGCCGTACCGCTCGACGGCGTCGACGACCGCCTGGTGCTCGGCCTCGTGCACGAACTTCGGCGAGTGGACCCCGATGATCACCACCGTGTCCCGGTGCTTCTCCTCCAGCTCCCGCAGCTCGTCCAGGACGTGCAGGCAGTTCACGCAGCAAAAGGTCCAGAAATCGAGGATGACAATGCGTCCTCGCAGACCGGCGAGGCTCAGCTCCTTCCCACCGGTATTGAGCCAGCCCCCCTTGCCGATCAGCTCGGGGGCACGGACACGGGCACGGCGGGGGGTCGGCGTGGAAGCGGTGTCGTTCATGGTTCAAGGGTGCCATCCTCTCGTACGCACTCACGAGTGACCGTGGGCCGGGGCGAGGACGTGGGGCGTTCTACGTGGGACCGTTGGCGTACGCGTGGAGGGAAGGAGCGTCACAGATGGCCACCGCGCCCGAATACGACGAGGGTATCGACTCCGAGCGTGCCTTGAAGCACGCCGTTCAGAGAATCCGTGGCGATCACGCCGAGATCATCGAAGGGTTCATCGACATCGTGCCACCGACTTGGGACCACGAGCGTGCCGCCAAGTTGGTCCGCCGCCAGATCGAAGCCCGAGTGGACGAACTGGGCTGTGTCGAGGGATCCGGGAACCTTGACCTGCCCGGCTCGCGCAACTGGTACGTCCCGGACATCGCCGTGGTACCCGAAGACCTCACCAAAGACGCGGGCGCCCTCCTCCCCGACCAGACCCTCCTCATTGTCGAGGTGACCTCCGAGTCCAACGCCGAGACCGACCGCGTCGTCAAGCGCAAGCGGTACGCCGAGTACGGCGCGCCTCTCCTCCTCATCGTCGACCGCGTCGAGAAGACCGTCACCCTCTTCGCGGAACCCGGCCCCCTCGGCTACACCCATGTCAATGGCCCTCACCCCTTCGGCACCCCTGTGCACCTCCCCGCCCCGTTCGATCTCGACCTCGACACGAGCAAGCTCTAGTACCCGACACGGGCACGGCGCGGGGCGGGGCGGGGCGGGGGAGCGGCATTCATGAAACCCCGGGTGCCGTCCCCTGGGACCTCAGCGGTGGCCGAGCCGGCCGGACCGCAGGTCGCGCACGAGTGCGGCGAGTGCGGTGGGGGGAACGGCCAGGACGTCGGCGGGGGCGTCGCTCTCGCGGAGGAGGACGGTGTCGTCGGTGGCGGCGAGCTCGACGCAGTTCCCGCCGTCTCCTGCCCCGGAGAACGAGGACTTCTGCCAGGCGAGGAACTTCGTCATCAGTGGGGCTCTCAGATCTGCCGTACCAGGTGGTGGACGAGGTCCCTCGACTCTACGACTCCCAGCGCTGCGACTTCCAGCCTGGAGAGGAATCCCCGATACCGGTTCAACTGCGCCTCCGCATCCAGGAAGGCCGAACCGTGCGCCGTCTCCACCAGAGCGGTATCGAGCTGAGGAACGGGCCCACACGCATACAGCAGCGGATAGCCGATGCCGGCGAAACCGTCCATGTCGAACGGAACGACACGCACGGTGACTTGAGGACGTTGTGACTGCTCCAAGATGTGGAGCAGCTGCCTCCGGGCCGCCTTGCGGTCGGAAACCCTTACGCGCAGTGCCGCTTCATGGATCACCGCTGTGTAGCGAAAGGAACCGTCCCCGGCCAGGACCTGCTGACGGCGCATCCGGTACCGGACTCGGGTCTCGACCTCCTCGGGCCTGATCTCCGGCATCGGAAAGGAACAGATGGCTCGCGCATGCTCTTCCGTCTGCAGCAGCCCGGGGATGTGCACGCTCTCGAAGGTCCTCAAGTGCAGGGCATGGTGCTCCAGCTCGGCAATGTCCAAGAACCCCGAGGGCACCAGCTCCCGGTACTCCTCCCACCAGCCGCGAACGCGTTCGGTCGCCATGGCAACCAGCGCGTCGACCAGCGCGGCGTCATCACATGCGTACTGGCTGGCCAGGTGGCGTACCCGTTCTGCGCTCACGCCGACCCGGCCCGCCTCGGTCATGGAGACCTTGCTCTCGGCAATGCCCACGATCCGGGCCGCCTCTCTGGCCGTCAGCCCCGCTCGCTCCCGGAGCTTGCGCAGTTCGGCGCCAAGCCGTTCCTGTCGTGCGGTGACGATGCTCCTCGCCGGCATGCGGCCCTTCTCTCCTGGGAGTTGCGAGAAGCCAGTATTCCAGCCCGGCTTGACCGGGGTGATACATCACCCCTACCGTGAGTGACGCGTCGCACACGCTGCGATCACCGGGACCCCGGAAGCGCACCGCCCCGCCATGCCATGGCGGCCGTGTCACTGCCACCGCCCGCCGACCGTCGCGCCCCCACCTTCGTACCGCCCGCTCGGAGTCCCGTATGCAGAACGACGAAGAAGCACCCTGGGAATACATGCTCTACGTCCCGCACGACCCACGCGCCGTCTCCGTCTGCCGCCGCACGCTGCGCCTCGTCCTCACCACGCATCACCTCGCCCACCTCGCCGACCGGGCAGAGCTGCTCGCGTCGGAGCTGATCAGCAACGCCATCGCCCACACCGACGGCCCCGCCGCCCTGCGCCTCCTCCACAACAGGGGCGTCCTGCGCCTCGGGGCCTGGGACACCGATCCCGGGCCGCCCGAGCCGCGCCGGGCAGCCGATGGCGACGAGAACGGACGCGGGCTCGATCTCGTACGGAGCTATGCGGACGCCTGGGGGTGGTTTCCGCTCACCGCTGCCGCATTCGGGTCGTCCGGGAAGTACGTCTGGTGCGAGGTCGCCGCCGCCGGGTAACCGTCACGGCATGAAGTACCTCGTACGCGACAAGATCTTCGGCATCGGCGACGACTACTGGATCGAGGACGAGCGCGGCCGCCACGCCTTCCTCGTCGACGGCAAGGCGATGCGGCTGCGCGACACCCTGGAGATCAAGGATCCGGCCGGCCGGGTGCTGATCACGCTGCGGGCGAAGATGCTCAGCGTCCGGGACGCGATGACCATGGAGCGGGACGATCAGACGCTCGCGACCGTACGCAAGAAGCGGCTGTCACTGCTGCGCAACCACTACCGCGTCGCCCTGGCCGAGGGAACCGAGCTGGACGTCAGCGGCCGCGTGCTCGACCGGGAGTTCTCGGTCGATCACGACGGCGAGCTGCTGGCCCGCATCTCCCGGAAGTGGTTTCGGGTCCGGGACACGTACGCCGTCGACGTCGTACGGGACGACGCCGACACGGCGCTGCTGATCGCGGTCGCGGTGTGCGTGATCCGGATGGCGGAGAAGGAACGGGGCGACGACTGAGCCCCCGCCGCCGCCTAGCGCAGGCGCCGGTCCTTCAGGGCCGGGAACTGCTCGCGGGTCTTCGCCACCCTGGCCGGGTCCAGCTCGGCCGTGAGCACTTCCTCCGCCGGTCCCGCCTCCGCCAGCACCTCGCCCCACGGGTCGACGACGATGCTGTGCCCCGCCTGCTCCACCCCCGCGTGGGTGCCGGCGGTGCAGCAGGCCAGGACGTACGCCTGGTTCTCGACGGCGCGGGCACGGGCGAGCAGCGTCCAGTGGTCGCGGCGCCGGGCGGGCCAGCCGGCCGGGACGACGAACGCCTGCGCCCCGGCGTCGACGAGGCCGCGGAAGAGTTCGGGGAAGCGCAGGTCGTAGCAGGTGGCGAGGCCGAGGGTCAGGTCCGCGGCCCGCACCGTCACGAGCTCCTCGCCCGCGCCCATCAGCACGGCCTCGCCCTGGTCGAAGCCGAAGCGGTGGATCTTGCGGTACGCACGGACGAGCTCGCCGTCGGGGGAGAAGACCAGCGAGGTGTTGTAGAGGGGACCGTCAGGGTCGCGCTCGACGATCGACCCGGCGTGCAGCCACACCCCGGCACCGGCCGCCGCCTCCGCCATCACCTCGTACGTCGGGCCCTCCAGGGGCTCCGCCTCGTCGACGAAGGACGCGTACGCGAAGGCCCCGGTCGGCCACAGCTCGGGAAGGACCACCAGATCCGCACCGTGCCGCTCGCGCTGCTCGCGCACGAGCGAAGCCGCGCGCCGCCGACGGGAATTGACCGATTCGTCCGGGTCTACTGTGATCTGGATGAGGGAGGCGCGCACACTACCACCGTCCTGGCATTCGAGCCGTCAACACGGGCCTACGATCGTCACACCAAAGCACTGCCAGGGTGCCACGGGGCAGCGTAACTTAGCGTGCAAGCCTCCCACAGAGCCCAGACCAGCCCGCGCCACCGCCACTGAACCGCACGAGGGGTCCCGTGACCGTCCATCCCAGCCTCCAGCCCTACGCCGAAGCATGGACCCACTCCATCGAAGCGATATCCGAGCTGGTGACACCGCTCGTCGAGGGCGAGTGGAACCGCCGTACGCCGTGCCCCGGCTGGTCGGTGCGCGACATTGTCTCGCACGTCATCGGCATGGAGTGCGAGATGCTCGGCGATCCCCGGCCGATCCACTCGTTGCCGCGCGACCTGTACCACGTGACGTCGGAGTTCGCCCGGTACATGGAGATGCAGGTCGACGTACGGCGCCACCACACCGCGCCGGAGATGACCTCCGAGCTCGAGTACACGATCATCCGCCGCGCGCGTCAGCTCCGCAACGAGACGCGCTCCCCCGACACCATGGTCCGCGCCCCGCTCGGCGCCGAGCAGACCCTGGAACTGGCCCTGCGCATGCGCGCCTTCGACACCTGGGTGCACGAGCAGGACCTGCGCACGGCGCTCGGCCGGCCCGGCAACCTCGACTCCCCCGGCGCGCTCGTCACCCGCGACGTCCTCGTCCAGGGCCTGCCGAAGGTCGTCGCGAAGGGAGCGGACGCGCCCGCCAACTCCGCGGTCGTCTTCGACGTGCACGGCCCGGTCGAGTTCATGCGCACGGTCCGCGTGGACGCGGAGGGCCGCGGCACGGTGGACGGCACGCCCTCGCTGGGCCCGCTCGCGACGATCGCCCTGGACTGGGAGACGTACGTACGCCTGGCCTGCGGCCGGGTCCGCCACGGCTCGGTCGCCGACCGGATCAAGGTCGAGGGCGACGAGGAGCTGGCGGACGCGATCCTGCGCAACTTCGCCGTCACACCGTAGAGCCGCCACCCCATGAGGCCGCTACCCCGCAAGGCCGTCACCCCGTAAGGCCGTCACCCCCTGAGGGGTCATTCCCTGAGGCCGGCACCCCATGAGGCGGTCGCTTCACGGCCCCGTCAGACCGGGACGTGCACCGCCTCGACGCGGCTGGCGACCAGGTGGTCCCGCTCCCGGCGCGCCGTGCGCCTGCGCAGGCGCAGGATCTGCACGACCCCGGCCGCCTCCAGCACGAAGACCGAGGCGAACGCGATCCGGTAGTTGTCCCCGGTGGCGTCGAGCAGCACGCCCACCGCGAGCAGCGTCGTCATCGAGGCGACGAAGCCGCCCATGTTGACGATCCCGGACGCGGTGCCCTGGCGCTCCGGCGGGTTGGCGGGCCGGGCGAAGTCGAAGCCGATCATCGAGGCGGGACCGCAGGCACCGAGCACCGCGCACAGCGTGATCAGCAGCCACATCGGGGCGTGGTCGCCCGGGTACGCGAGGGTCGCCCCCCACAGCAGGGCGGTGGCCCCGACCGTGCCGAGGGCGAGCGGCGCACGGGCCGCGCCGTGGCGGGCGATGAGCTGTCCGTACACCAGGCCGAGCGCCATGTTGGACAGCACGACGAGCGTCAGCAGCTCGCCCGCCGTCCCGCGCGAGAGCCCCTGCGCCTCGACGAGGAACGGCAGCCCCCACAGCAGCAGGAACACCATCGCCGGGAACTGCGTCGTGAAGTGCACCCACATCCCGAGCCGCGTCCCGGGCTCGCGCCACGCGGCGGCGATCTGCTTGCGGACGTAGGCCGCGCCCGCGTGCTCGGCGGGCGCCGGCGCGTGCCCCTCGGGGTGGTCCTTGAGGAAGAGCAGCAGCAGTACGAGCACGAGCACCCCGGCGAGCGAGCTGCCCGCGAAGGTGGTGGTCCAGCCGACGCCGTGCAGCATGCGCGCGATGACGAGCGTGGACATGAGGTTGCCCGCCATCCCGCAGAGCGCGGCGACCTGCCCGATGAGCGGTCCGCGGCGGGCCGGGAACCAGCGGGCGCCGAGCCGCAGGACGGCGATGAAGGTCATCGCGTCGCCGCAGCCGAGGAGGGCGCGGGCGGCGAGGGCCGTGCCGTACGAGGGGGAAAGGGCGAATCCGAGCTGCCCGAGGGTGAACAGGGTGACGCCCAGGGTCAGGACCTTCTTCGTCCCGAGGCGGTCGACCATGAGGCCGACGGGTATCTGCATGCCCGCGTACACGAGGAGCTGGAGGATCGAGAACGTCGACAGCGCGGACGCGTTGACGTCGAACCGGTCGGCGGCGTCGAGCCCCGCGACCCCCAGGCTCGTACGGAAGATGACGGCGACGAAGTAGACGGCGACGCCGATGCCCCAGACGGCGACGGCGCGCCGGCCGCCGGGCGGGTCGCCGGGCAGGGAGGCGGCGGGAGTGGCGGGGCCAGGAGGGCCGGGGGGAACGGGGGAGCCGGGGGGAACGGGGGGAACCCTCACCGGTCCTCACCCCGGACCAGCACCTTGACCCGGCCGACGTGGCGGCGTACGCACTGCGCGGCGCCTTCCACGTCCCCCGCCCTGATGGCTTCGAGCATCTCGGCATGCTCGGTGATGTTCTTGGCCACGCGGTCGGGGTGCGCCTCCATGATGGTGACGCCCATGCGCAGTTGACGGTCGCGGAGCTGGTCGTAGAGGCGGGAGAGGATCTGGTTCCCGGCGTTGCGGACGATCTCGGCGTGGAAGCAGCGGTCGGTGACGGCGACTTCGGCGAGGTCGCCCTCCAGGGCGCGCTGCTTCTGCTCCTCCAGCAGCTCTTCGAGCCGGGCGACGAGGGCGGGGGGCGCGGGAACGGCCCGGCGTACCGCGAACTCCTCGACCAGCAGCCGGGTTTCGACGACGTCCGCGATCTCCTGGGCGGAGACGGCGAGGACGAGGGCGCCCTTCTTCGGGTACAGCTTGATGAGCCCCTCGACCTCCAGCCGCAGCAGCGCTTCCCGCACCGGCGTCCTGGACACGCCGACGGCGTCGGCGAGGTCGCCCTCGGTGAGGAGGGTGCCGCCCTCGTAATGGCGGTCGAGCACACCCTTCTTGATGTGGGCGTAGACGCGCTCGGCGGCGGGGGGCTGCTTGCCGGGGGCGGGGGCGGTAGCGGCGGAGCGGGCGGGAATCGGGGGCGCGGCAGGCATGCGCACAGCATAGATACAACAGGGGTGCAACAGAAACCGGCGTCCGCATCCCGGAACGGAGGACGAGACCGCCGGACAGCGTTCGTTATACGGACACCGGTGATCGTCCGCAGGGAAATCCACCCCGTCCACTCGCACTTGTGAACATCAACGATTCGACTGGCATATTCGATTCGTCCCGTTCTACGTTCCGCCCTGGAGGTGGTCCGAATGAACGAACACGGCATGCCGCCGCGGCACGAGGCGATCGACATCGGCGACTTCGCCTACGGCGCGACCGGGGCACGGCTCCGGAGGCTGACGATGCCCGACGGAAGCCACTGGTTCCCGGCATCCGAGGTATGCAGGAAGCTCGGGTACACCACGACCGGGAAGGCCCTTCTCGATCACGTCCCGGAAGAACACCGCAAGCGCCTCGAAACGGTGACCAGGAGCCACGGTCTCGGCATCCCCGCAGGCAGAGAGTGGCGCCGGGACCTCCAGCTCATCGATCTGCACGGACTCGTCCTCCTCGTCATCGGTTGTACGAAACCCGCCTGCGCGCCGTTCAGGGAATGGGTCGCCGAGGTGGTCCTGTCCGTCCAGCGGCACGGCTCCTACGCCCTCCCCCGAGCCGAAGTGCAACCTTCGGACCCGGCAGCCCCCGTGGCCTACGCCATGCCGGCGCGGATCGCCGATGCCATCGTCCGGCTGGAGGAGCGGAACCTCCGGGCGGACGAGGAGTTCGCGGCCGTACAGCGCGAAGCGCTCGCGGCACAGCGTGAATCCCTTGCCGCCCAGCGCGCATCCCTCGCCGCGCACCGGGCGACCGCACGGGCCATGGAGCGGATCGCGGACCGGCTCGACGTGCTGCTCACCGACCACACCGCGCCGCCGGCCGTACGGCACCCGCGCCTCACCGCCGAGGCGGTGCTGGCCGACTGGAAAACGCGGATGTCGGTGACGGAGGACGTGTGGGCCGTGGCCGTCACCATCGCTCCCGTACTGGCCCAGGACGGTGAGCTCCGGCAGCCGCTCGAATCCATCGCGGAGCGGACGGGGCTGCCGGTGTCCCGTGTCGGCGAGTGCCTGAGGCTCATGCGCGAGCACGCGTGCATCCGCCCCGCGGACGGCACGGAGGAAGGGGAGCCGGTCTACGTCCTGCACCGGCCGTAGGTCCGGGCCGGGAGGACGGCCCGCCGTTGTCGGACCCGTCCGGGACGCTCGGCCCATGGAGACAACGCTGCAAGTGGCTGTCGACTGCGCGTACCCGCAGAAGCTGGTGGCCTTCTGGTGCGACGCGCTGGGTTACGTGCCGGAGCCCGCGCCGGGCGGGCACCCCACGCGGCGGGCGTACTGGGCCGACATGGGTGTGGCCGAGGAGGAGCTGACCGCCGGGGCCGGCGAGAGACCCGGGTCGATCGTCGACCCGGCGGGGCGGGGACCACGGGTGTGGTTCCAGCGGGTCCCGGAAGGCAAGCGCGTCAAGAACCGGGTACACCTCGACGTGAAGGTGAGCGGCGGGCGCGGCGTTCCGCCCGACGTCCGGACCCGGCGCGTCACCGACACGGTGAGACGGCTGACCGACACCGGTGCGACGGTGTTCCGGGTCCTGGACCGGCCCGACATGGAGTTCTGCGCCGTCGTCCTCCAGGACCCCGAGGGCAACGAGTTCTGCGTCGACTGATCCCGGAACCGGCCGAGCCCGGAAACAGCCGGACCGGGCCTCGCCGTGCGGCGGGACCCGGTCCGGGGGGGAGCAGTTGCCTAGGCCCAGGTGATCAGGCGCTTCGGCTGTTCCAGTACGGCCGCCACGTCCGCCAGGACCCGGGAACCCAGTTCGCCGTCGACCAGGCGGTGGTCGAAGGAGAGGGCAAGGGTGGTCACCTGACGGGGCTTCACCTTGCCCTTGTGGACCCACGGCTGGAGCTTGATCGCACCGACCGCGAGGATCGCGGACTCACCCGGGTTGAGGATCGGCGTACCGGTGTCGACGCCGAAGACACCGACGTTGGTGATGGTCACCGTGCCGCCCTGCATCGCCGCCGGAGCCGTCTTGCCCTCACGGGCGGTGGAGACCAACTCGCCGAGCGCAGAAGCGAGTTCGGGCAGGGTCTTCGCCTGGGCGTCCTTGATGTTGGGGACGATCAGGCCGCGCGGGGTGGCCGCCGCGATGCCCAGGTTCACGTACTCCTTGCGCACGATCTCCTGGTTCGCCTCGTCCCAGGCCGCGTTGACGTCCGGGTTGCGCCTGATCGCGACCAGGAACGCCTTGGCGATCAGGAGGAGCGGGTTGACCCGCAGGCCCGCCATGTCCTTGTCGGACTTCAGCTCCTCGACGAGCTTCATCGTGCGCGTGATGTCGAAGGTGATGAACTCCGTGACGTGCGGCGCGGTGAACGCGCTGTTCACCATGGCCGACGCGATGGCCTTCCGTACGCCCTTGATGGGGGTACGGGTCTCCCGGGCGCCGGTGGTGACCGGCCCGGCAGCCGCAGCGGACTCCGGCGCGGCCACCGGCCCGGGCTCCGCCTGCTGAGCCCGAGCCGCCTGCACCTGCCCCTGCTCCTGCCCCTGCTCCTGGCGTGCCGGAGCCGGGACCGCCGCGCGGACGTCCTCGCGGGTGATGATCCCGTCGGGGCCGGTCGGCGTGATCGTGGCCAGGTCGATGCCCAGGTCCTTGGCGAGCTTACGGACCGGAGGCTTGGCCAGCGGGCGGGACTGCCGGGGCTCCGGCGCCGCCGTGGCGCCGGAACCGTGGCCGTTGAGCTCCGCCTGGACGGCGGCGGCGACCGCCGCCGTCTCCGCCGGGGCCACCGCGCCCCTGCGCGGGCGGCGCTTGGTGGAGGCTTCGGACACGCCGTAGCCGACGAGCACCGGCTGGCGGGCCGCAGGCTTGGCTTCCGCAGGCTTCTCCGTCTCGGGCTCGGGCTCCGCCACCGGGGCCTGATCCGCACCGGCCGTGTCCGTCCCCGGTGCCACGTCCACCGTGATGATCACCTGGCCGACATCGACCGTCACGCCCTCGTCGAAGCGCAGCTCGTGCACCACGCCGTCGTACGGGATGGGAAGTTCCACGGCGGCCTTCGCCGTCTCGACCTCGCACACCACCTGGCCGTCGGTGACCGTGTCGCCCGGCCGGACGTACCACTTGAGGATCTCGGCCTCGGTGAGCCCCTCGCCCACGTCGGGCATCTTGAACTCGCGGAAGCGCTGGGAGGCGGAGGTACGGGGAGTCTGGGAAGTCTCAGTCATCGTCACGGCTCTCCTCAGTACGCAAGCGAGCGGTCGACGGCGTCGAGTACCCGGTCGAGTCCCGGCAAGTACTCCTCCTCCAGGCGCGCCGGCGGGTACGGCGCGTGGAAACCGCCCACCCTCAGCACCGGCGCCTCCAGGTGGTAGAAGCACCGCTCCGTCATGCGAGCGGCGATCTCCGCGCCCGAGCCGTAGAAGACCGGGGCCTCGTGGACCACGACCAGGCGGCCGGTCTTCTCGACCGACGTCTGGACCGTGTCGAAGTCGATCGGGGACATCGACCGCAGGTCGAGGACTTCGAGGGACTTGCCCTCCTCGGCCGCCGCTGCTGCCGCCTCCACGCAGACCTTCACCATCGGGCCGTACGCCGCGAGCGTCAGATCGGTGCCCTCACGCACGACGCGCGCCGTGTGGAGCGGGCCGGGGATGGCCTCGACGTCGACCTCGCCCTTGTCCCAGTAGCGCCGCTTCGGCTCGAAGAAGATCACCGGGTCGTCGCTCCGGATGGCCTGCTGCATCATCCAGTACGCGTCCGAGGAGCTGGACGGCGAGACCACCTTCAAGCCGGCGACGTGCGCGAACAGCGCCTCCGGGGACTCGCTGTGGTGCTCGACCGCCCCGATGCCGCCGCCGTAGGGGATGCGGATGACGACCGGCATCTTGATCGTGCCGAGCGAGCGCGCGTGCATCTTCGCGAGCTGCGTGACGATCTGGTCGTACGCCGGGAAGACGAACCCGTCGAACTGGATCTCCACGACCGGGCGGTAGCCGCGCAGCGCGAGGCCGATCGCCGTGCCGACGATGCCGGACTCGGCGAGCGGGGTGTCGATGACCCGCTCCTCGCCGAAGTCCTTCTGGAGACCGTCGGTGACCCGGAAGACGCCGCCGAGCTTTCCGACGTCCTCGCCCATGATCAGGACCTTGGGGTCGGTTTCGAGGGCCTTGCGCAGCGACTCGTTGATCGCCTTCGCGAGAGGAAGTTTCTGTACAGACTGAACGGACATGCTTACTTGCCCTCCCCTGACTCGGCCGCGAAGGACGCCTGGTAGGCGGCGAACTGCGCGCGCTCCTCGTCGACGAGGGCGTGGCCGTCCGCGTAGACGTTCTCGAAGATCGCCAGCTGGTCCGGGTCGGGCATGGCGCGCACCGCCTCGCGGACCCGCCTGCCGAGGCTCTCGCTCTCGGTCTCCAGCGCCTCGAAGAAGGCCGCGCCGGCGAGGCCCTCCTTCTCCAGGTACCTGCGCAGGCGCAGGATCGGGTCCTTCGCCTCCCACGCCTCGCGCTCCTCGTCGGCCCGGTACTTCGTCGGGTCGTCGGAGGTGGTGTGCGCACCCATCCGGTACGTGAACGCCTCGACCAGCGTCGGCCCCTCGCCCCGCCGCGCGCGCTCCAGCGCGTCGCGGGTCACGGCCAGGCAGGCGAGGACGTCGTTGCCGTCGACCCGCACGCCCGGGAAGCCGAAGCCCTGCGCGCGCTGGTAGAGCGGGACGCGGGTCTGGCGCTCGGTGGGCTCGGAGATCGCCCACTGGTTGTTCTGGCAGAAGAAGACGACCGGGGCGTTGTAGACCGCCGAGAAGGTGAACGATTCAGCGACATCGCCCTGGCTGGACGCGCCGTCGCCGAAGTACGCGATGACCGCGGAGTCCGCGCCGTCCTTGGCGACACCCATCGCGTAACCGGTCGCGTGCAGCGTCTGCGAGCCGATGACGATCGTGTACAGATGGAAATTGTTGGTGCTGGGATCCCAGCCACCGTGGTTCACGCCACGGAACATTCCCAGCAGATTCGTCGGATCGACACCTCGGCACCAGGCGACACCGTGCTCGCGGTACGTCGGAAAGACGTAGTCGTCGTCACGCAGCGCACGGGCCGAGCCGATCTGGGCGGCCTCCTGGCCGAGCAGCGAGGCCCACAGGCCCAGCTCGCCCTGGCGCTGGAGAGCGGTGGCCTCGGCGTCGAAGCGGCGGGTCAGGACCATGTCCCGGTACAGGCCGAGCAGTTCGTCCGGGGTGAGGTCGATCGCGTAGTCCGGGTGCTCGACGCGTTCGCCCTCGGGGGTGAGCAGCTGTACGAGCTCCGGCTCGGATCGCTGGGGTTTCTTGGCGCTGACGCGCTTGGTGCTGCTGCGTCGCGGCTTACGCGCGGCAGTGCTCTCCACGGTCACGTGCGTGCTCCTCCGTCTGTCCGGCCCCCGGGGTCTGCCGGTGACCAGTGCGGCTCACCTGCTTGCGTCCTCGTGCACGGGGTGGGTGCGACGCGGCCGGGAACAGGTGTGACAGGTGCCCCGGCGAAACGCCTGCCACAGGCACGTTACCCAGTGGGTCGCATAACTGCGAAACCCCGTTTGACCTGCGATTTTGCTTGGATATCCAAGTAAATCGCAGAATTCGGGAACAACCACTGGTCAGAGCCTTGCAGTCCGCCGGAACAACGGCACGTTATCCCGGCGACCTACGGCACGGGAAGAGTTCGTGTGTGAGGATGACGGCGTGCGCGAAGATGGAAAAATCACCGTATTTCTTGTCGACGACCACGAGGTGGTCCGGCGCGGCGTCCACGAACTGCTCTCCGTCGAGGACGACATCGAGGTGGTCGGCGAGGCCGGCACAGCCGCAGAGTCCCTGGTCAGGATCGTCGCGGCCCGTCCCGACGTGGCCGTTCTCGACGTACGGCTGCCCGACGGAAGTGGTGTGGAGGTCTGCCGCGAAGTCCGCTCGCAGAACGAGGACATCAAATGCCTCATGCTCACCTCGTTCTCCGACGACGAGGCACTGTTCGACGCGATCATGGCCGGCGCCTCCGGATACGTACTCAAAGCGATCCGCGGCAACGAGCTGCTGGCGGCCGTGCGCGACGTGGCGGCGGGCAAGTCGCTGCTCGACCCGGTGGCGACCGCCCGCGTCCTGGAGCGGCTGCGTTCGGGCGGCGCGGCCAAGGACGACAGCCGGCTCGCGCGCCTCACCGAGCAGGAACGCAGGATCCTCGACCTGATCGGCGAGGGCCTGACCAACCGGGTCATCGGCGAGCGGCTGCACCTCGCGGAGAAGACCATCAAGAACTACGTCTCCAGCCTGCTCTCCAAGCTGGGCATGGAACGCCGCTCGCAGGCCGCCGCGTATGTGGCGCGCAAGCAGGCGGAGGAGAGGCGCTAGCCGCCCACCGCCCGCCTCCCGGCTCCCGGCTCCCGGTTCCTGGCTCCCGGTTCCTGGCTCCCGGCTTCCGGTTCCCGGCTTCGATTCGGGACTTCCGTCCCTGTTACGGGCCCCTGCCGGTGGCCGACAGTGAAGGGCATGCCCACCGAGTCCGCCACGCCCGCCGAGCCCGCCGAGCCCGCCGAGGATCCACGCGCCGTCGAGCTCCTCCGCCGCGTTCCCTACGGCCGAGTCGTCACGAGCATGCGGGCCCTGCCCTTCCTCGCCGTCGCACGTCACATCGTCGTGCGCGGACGTGTGCTGCTGCGCATGCATGCGGGTTTCAACCACCACCAGGTCTGCCACGGCAGCGTGGTCGCGTACGGTGCGGACAACTTCGGGTCCGGGTCCGGGCCCGGTTCAGGGCCCGGTCCTGATTCCGGTTCCGGTTCCGGTTCCGGTTCCGGTTCCGACGACGCCACCCTGTGGTCCGTCCAGTTCACCGGCACCGCCGAACTGTTCGAGCCGACCACCGACGAGCTGGAGCTCTTCGGCCGTGGCCCCCACTACGTCAACGGCGAGCTCTTCGATCCCGTCTACCTGCGTATCGAGCCGCAGTTCACCACCGTGCACACCTTGAGCGGCACCCCGGAGCAGCGTTGTGCGTACGCTCTGTGATCTAACATCTGACGGGTGTCACGCTCATCTGTATCCGCCCCTCCGCCGCCCGTCGGCCCCCTGCTGCGCCACTACCGCGATCCGGGCGAGCCGCTCTCCTGTGAGCCCGTGGCCCAGGGCCTGCTCAACCACGGCTACCGCCTCGTGACCACCCGCGGCGACTACTTCCTCAAGCACCACCTGGACGGTGACCGCGACACGATCAGGCGCCAGCACCGCGCCACCCGCCACCTCCAGGCGTTCGGCGTCCCCGTCGCCCCGCCCGTCGAGGACACCCACGGCGGTACGGTCACGGTGATCGGCGGCCACTGCTACGCCCTGCACCCGTGGATCGACGGCCGGCACCGGGGCGGCGCCCAGCTCACGACGGCGGAGTCCCGGCGGCTCGGGGCGCTCCTGGGGCTCGTGCACACCTGTCTCGACCGGGTGATGGAGGAGGCCGCACGGCGTACGCACGACTGCGCCGACCCCGCCGACACCTTCACCCTGATCGACGAGCTGCTGACGCTCGCGCGCGGGCGGCGGCCCCGCGACGCCTTCGACGTACTGGCGGAACACCGCCTCCTGGAGCGGCGGACCCTCCTGGAACTCCACGCCCACCGGCGGCCCCCGCCGGTCGCCGAGCCCGCCACCGGATGGGTGCACGGCGACTTCCATCCGCTGAACCTGCTCTACCGGGGCGCCGAGCCCGCCGCGATCGTCGACTGGGACCGCCTCGCGGTGCAACCGCGCGCGGAGGAGGCGGTACGGGCCGCGGCGATCTTCTTCGTGCGGCCGGACGGGGAGCTGGAGCTGGCGAAGGTACGGGCGTACGCGGCGGCGTACCGGCGGGCGGCCGGGGCCGGGGCGGACGAGCTGGCCGCGGCGGTGCACCGGGTGTGGTGGGAGCGGCTCAACGACTTCTGGATACTGCGCTGGCGCTACCAGCTGAACGACCGGAGGGCCGACCCGCAGTTTCCTGCGGCGTCGGCCCTGGTGGTGTGGTGGACGAGGGAGTACGAGGCGGTGCGCGAGGCGTTCGCCGGGTGAGGGCAGGGGCCCCGGGTCAGGGGGTGGCGGCCCCGCCGGCGGCGTCCGTACCGCCGACGTCCGTACCGCCCGCGTCGGTGCCACCGGTGTCGGTACCGCCCGCGTCGGTGCCGCCCGCGTCGGTGCCGCCGGTGTCCGTACCACCGGTGTCGGTGCCGCCGGTGTCGGTGCCGCCGGTGTCGGTGCCGCCCGTGTCGGTACCGCCCGTGTCGGTGCCACCCGTGTCGGTGCCGCCGGTGTCCGTACCGCCGTCCGTCGTCGTGCCCGGAGCGGTGTCCGTCGCCGACGGCGTGCTGCTGGGCGTGTACGACGGCGTCCTGCTCGGGGGGTACTGCGGGTACTTCTTGGACGGGGTGAAGCTCGGCTGCTGACCGCCGGTGGAGGTGCCCGGGTCGGTGACGGGCGAGGACTCGTCGTCCGAGGGCTTCGTCGTCTTCTCGTCCGACTTGGTCGGGGTGGAGGAGACCGACGGGTTCTTGTCCTTCTGCTCCGTGCCGCCGCCGCCGCTGTCGTCCGGCCGGTTCATCGCGAAAGCGACGCCCGCCGCGATCGCGACGACCGCGAGCACCGCGAGGATCCACATCTTGCCGCGGCCGCTCCCGCCGCCGCCGTGCCCGCCGTCGTACGCCCCGTCGTGCGGGTTCATCGGCGGCAGTATCGCGCCGCCCGCCTGCATCTGCGAGGTGTCGCCGTGGTTCGGGTGGCCCATCACGGTCGTCGCGTAGGCGCCCCCGGCGGGGGTGTGGCCGCCCTCGTGCATCTCCACGGGGCCGGTGTTCCAGGTGCCGGTGTGACTGCCCTGCTCCTGGAGCATCGACAGGCCGTACTGGATGAGCCCGCGCATCTCCTCGGCGCTCTGGAACCGGTCGTCCGGGTCCTTGGCGAGGGAGCGCATGACGAGCCCGTCGAGCTCGGGCGGCGCCACGTCCGAGATCTCGGACGGCGGTACGGGGATGTCCTGCACGTGCTGGTAGACCACCGAGAGGGGGGTCTCGCCGGTGAAGGGGGGCCGCTGCGCGAGCAGCTCGTACAGCAGACAGCCCGTCGCGTACAGGTCGCTGCGGTGGTCGACGGCCTTGCCCAGCGCCTGCTCCGGGGAGAGGTACTGGGGTGTGCCCATGACCATGCCGGTCTGCGTCATGGTCGACTGCGCGCCGTGCAGGGCGCGCGCGATGCCGAAGTCCATGACCTTGACCGCGCCGCCGTGCGTGATGATCACGTTCGCGGGCTTGATGTCGCGGTGCACGATGCCGTGCTGGTGGCTGTACGCGAGCGCTTCGAGCACGCCGGAGACGATGATCAGCGCCTGCTCGGGGCCGGGGGCCTCCGCGTTCTGGAGCAGCTCGCGGATCGTCCGGCCCTCGACGAGCTCCATCACGATGTAGGGGACGACGCTTCCGCCGACCTGGTCCTCACCGGAGTCGTACACGGCGACCACGGCGTGGTGGTTCAGGCCGGCGACCGACTGCGCCTCACGCGTGAACCGCGCCTTGGAGGTGGGGTCCTCCGCAAGGTCGGAGCGGAGCAGCTTCACCGCCACGGTACGGCCGAGCCGTACGTCCTCGGCGGCGAACACCTCCGCCATGCCGCCACGGCCGAGGCGGTGCGTCAACCGGTAGCGGCCATCGCCGACCAATCCGCCCATACCCCATGATTCCGGGGCGTCCGACACTCCGCCGCCGCTTCCCTCGGGTTCGGGTGCCATCAGTCCTCGCCGTCGTTTCTGTCCACGTCGCGTTCGCGGTGGTCCTCAGGGGCCTCAAGGTTCTCCGCCACGTCACGCTACAGCCTCCGCGCGGCGCACCGGTCCGGGATGGACCGGCCATCAAACCCGTTGCCGATGTACCCGTGCAAATTCCGGGCCCCTGCCGGACTCGCACCGGACCCCTGCCGGACCCCTGCCGGGCTCCCGTCGGACTCGTGTCGGACTCGCGCCGAGCCCTCGCCGATCCCTCACCGGACTCTCGCCGGGTCCGCGCCGGGCCCCTGGCTGTAACGCTTGCGCGACGCTTGTGGCGCGTACGGTCACGGAACGGGCACCGCGCTTGACGTGTCAGTGCCCTCGGGCAGACTTGGCCCGTAAATCTTGCGCTGAGGGGGAAGCACGGTAATGAGCCAGGACGGCGGACAGGGCCGCTACGCGGGCGGCTCGGTCGCGGGCGGGCGGTACCAGCTGCGCGACCTGCTCGGAGAAGGCGGCATGGCGTCGGTGTACCTCGCGTACGACTCCGCGCTGGACCGCCAGGTGGCCATCAAGACGCTGCACACGGAACTGGGGCGCGAGCAGTCGTTCCGCGAACGGTTCCGGCGCGAGGCGCAGGCGGTCGCCAAGCTTTCCCACCCCAACATCGTCTCGGTCTTCGACACCGGTGAGGACGAGCTGGACGGCGCGTTGATGCCGTACATCGTCATGGAGTACGTAGAGGGGCAGCCGCTCGGCTCCGTCCTCCGGGCGGACATCGAGCGGTACGGCGCCATGCCGGCCGACAAGGCTCTCGAGATCACGGCGGATGTGCTGGCCGCGCTGGACACCAGTCACGAGATGGGCCTGGTCCACCGCGACATCAAGCCCGGCAACGTGATGCTGAACAAGCGCAATGTGGTCAAGGTCATGGACTTCGGCATCGCACGTGCCATGCAGTCCGGCGTCACGTCGATGACGCAGACCGGCATGGTCGTCGGTACGCCGCAGTACCTCTCGCCCGAGCAGGCGCTGGGGCGCGGCGTCGACGCGCGCTCCGACCTGTACTCGGTCGGCATCATGCTGTTCCAGCTGGTGACGGGTCGGCTGCCGTTCGACGCGGACTCGCCGCTCGCCATCGCGTACGCACATGTCCAGGAGGAGCCGGTGGCTCCTTCGTCGATCAACCGGTCGATCCCGCCGGCGGTCGACGCCCTCGTCGCGCGGGCGCTGAAGAAGAACCCGAACGAGCGGTTTCCCAGCGCGGCCGCGATGCGCGACGAGTGCGCGCGGGTGTCGGGGTCGGGCCGGACGGGCGCCGCACCGGTGATCATCGGCGGCGGTCCGGCGCAGAGCGGGTCCGGGGTCGGGGCGGCGGTCTTCCCGCCGGTCGAGCAGACGGGCTACCCGCAGAGCGGCAGCGTCCAGACGCCGTACCAGCCGGGCCCGGCGCCGTACGGGCCGCCGACACCCGCCCCGGGCCCCGCGCAGCAGGGGTACGGGTACCCGGCGCAGGCGGCGCACCATACGCCCGCTCCTTCGCCGTACGCGACGCACGGGATGCAGCACGGCGGGCACGGCATGCAGGGCGGGCAGACCCCGCCGCCGTACACGATGTCGCCCCGGACGGCGCCGGGTCAGGGGGGCGGGAACGGCGGCGGCAACAGCGGCGGCAACCGGAACATGCCGGTGGTCGTGGGGTCGGTCGTGGTCGCGCTGCTGGCGATCGGCGGCCTGGTCACGGCGCTCTCGCTCAGGGGCGACCCGGAGGGCGGGAACGAGGGCGGCACCGACCCCACCGAGAGCGCGGTGGCGGCCAAGCCCGGCTACAAGGGCCCGGACCGCTCCAGGACCATGAAGACCACCGACTGCTCGCCCGGCAGGGAGTCGATGTCGGACCCGGAGAAGGTCGTGGTGCCGAGCTTCCTCTACAAGGACATCCGCTCGGTCAAGCTGTGCCTGAACGCGGCGGGGTGGAAGCTCAAGGAGACCAAGGTCGACGACCCCACCTGGGGCGAGGACACGGTGGTCAACCAGTACCCCAAGCGCGATGCCGACATCGACCCCGAGGACTTCACGATCGAGCTGGAAGTCGCCACCGGCAACCCGCCCTCGGACTAGACCGGACGGCCGAGCGGGCCGGTTCTGCCCTGCTCGGACCAGTAAGCCATGTTCAGGCCGATTCGAGCAGGTTCGGGCCGTTTTGTTTGGGACGTACGGAAGGGTTCCCTGCGCGTATAACACCGCGGGGGCCCCTTTCGTGTGACCCGGGGTGCCGGGGGTGTCGTGGTGTGTGACGCTGGGTCAGGCATCCCAGCGGCGGACACAGCGGTCCGGCGCATCTCGGCACAGGAGGCGGAGTCCCATGGCTGTCCGGTTCGCGGCGGTGGGGGTGGCCGCGGTGCTGGCACTGCCGGCCCCGGGGGCGTACGCCGGCGAGCGTGCGCCGGACCCGACGCCCGCACGTACCTCGGCGCCCCTCTCCGCCCCCGACTCCGTCTCCTCGCCCCTGTCCACTTCGTCCTCCTCGTCCGCGCCCGCCTCCGCAGGGGAACCGGGGCGGGGCACCGGAGCGTCCGACGGTTCGAAGCGGTTCCCCGGTCCCACCGCCGCGCCCTCCAAGAGCCTGGCCGGGAGGCCGGCCGGAGAGGGGCGTACACGGCCGGGGAGGACACCCGACAAGAGCGCGGCTCCCAGCGGGAGCGGGTCCGCCACGGCGGAGGCGGCCGAGAGCGGCGGTACGAGCCCGTCGGGCAGCACCGGGGCCACCCGCAGTCCCTCGGCGTCCGCGTCCGGTTCGGCTTCCGCGTCGGCGAGCGCCTCGGCCACCCCCCGTGAGCCGTACGCGCCCCCGCCCGGGGGCGTCCACGAAGAGGCGCTGGAGGACCCCTGGCACGAGTCCGCCGCCTCCCCCTCCCACGCCGCCCCGCCGGGTGCCGCCCGCGAGGGGTCCCGGCAGGCCGTCGCGCAGTCCGGACCGCTGGGCGTCCATGTGCTTCCGCTGGGGGTGGGGCTCTCGCTGGTCGGGCTCGGGCTCGGGTTCCTGGGGCTCCGGCTGCGGCGCGGCTGACCCGCCGCCCGCCAGTCCGTCCCCCTCAGGGCCTACTTCCCCCTCAGGACCTACTCCCGACGTCCTCCTCGGGTCGGTTGGCGTTCGGCGGCATACTCGGTATACATACTCAGTATGTCGATCCGTCACGGGCTGCTGGCCCTCCTGGAACACGGCCCCCGCTACGGCTCCCAACTGCGTACCGAATTCGAGTCGCGCACCGGTGCGACCTGGCCTCTCAACGTCGGCCAGGTCTATACGACCCTGGCCCGCCTCGAACGCGACGGCATGGTCGTCCAGGACGGCGAGGACGGAGCGGGCCACGCGCTGTACGCGATCACGGACGCGGGGCGGGGTGAACTCAAGAGCTGGTTCGAGCGGCCCGTCGACCGCGCCAGTCCGCCCCGCGACGAGCTGGCCATCAAGCTCGCCATGGCCGTCGGCGCCCCCGGCGTCGACATCCGGGCCGTCATCCAGGCCCAGCGCCACGCCACCCTCAAGGCGATGCAGGACTACACCCGCCTCAAGGCCCGGGCCCTCGCCGCCGTCGAGGTCGAGGCCGCCGTCGAGGCCGAGAGCGAAGACGGTGAGCAGGCGCGTGACGACATCGCCTGGCTGCTCGTCCTGGAACAGCTGATCTTCCAGACCGAGGCCGAGGCGCGCTGGCTCGACCACTCCGAGTCCCGGCTCGCCCGGCTCTCCGCGACGGCCGCGCGCAGGGCCAGGAACACTGCCGAGGCCGCTCCACCGGTCCCTGCGGGCCATGACGTCACCACCGTCGCCGGTACCGCTCGTACGGCCTCGATGTCTCGCAGCACAGGGCGCTAGAACCCGCGCCCCACCACCACCATTCCACCCCAGGGGGACCTTTTTCATGCCTGAATCCACGCCCCACAAGTCACACCAGCCCCAACAGACGCAAGAGTCACGTCAATCACAGGAGTCACAGAGATCACAGGAGTCACAGCAGCCCGTACTGCGACTTGAGCAGCTGACCCGCGTCCACGGCAGCGGCGCCACCGAAGTCCACGCCCTGCGCGGCGTCGACCTCTCCGTCTTCCCCGGTGAACTCGTCGCCGTCATGGGCCCGTCGGGCTCCGGCAAGTCCACCCTGCTCACCATCGCGGGCGGTCTCGACACTCCCACCTCGGGCCGGGTCGTCGTCGAAGGCACGGACATCACGACCGTGGGCCGCAAGGAACTCGCCGCCCTGCGCCGCCGCAGCATCGGCTACGTCTTCCAGGACTACAACCTCATCCCGGCCCTGACCGCCGCCGAGAACATCGCCCTGCCCCGCGAACTGGACGGCGTGTCCGCCCGCAAAGCGCGCGTCTCCGCCGTCGCCGCCCTGGAGGAAATGGGTCTCGGCCAGCTCGCCGACCGCTTCCCCGACGAGATGTCCGGCGGCCAGCAGCAGCGCGTGGCCATCGCCCGCGCCCTGGTGGGCGACCGCCGCCTCGTCCTCGCCGACGAACCGACCGGCGCCCTGGACTCCGAGACGGGCGAGTCCGTACTCGCTCTGCTGCGCGCCCGGTGCGACGCGGGCGCGGCCGGCATCCTCGTCACCCACGAGCCGCGCTTCGCGGCCTGGGCGGACCGGGTGGTCTTCCTGCGCGACGGCTCCGTCGTCGACGAGACCCTGCGCAGCCAGGCCGACTCGCTGCTCTCCGGGCAGGCGGCCGCACAGTGAGCCACTGGTACCACTCATGGGTGGCCGCGGTGCGCATAGCCCGCCGCGACGCCTGGCGCTTCAAGGGCCGCAGTTCCCTCGTGCTCGCCATGATCGCCCTGCCGATCCTGGGCGTGAGCGCCGCCGATCTGACCCTGCGCAGCGCCGAACTCTCCACCGGGCAGGAGATGGAGCGCGGCCTCGGCGCCGCCGACGCCCGGATGTCCGACCCGGGCATGGGCGGTGTGCCGATCCACCAGTCTCCCGACGGCGCCAACCACATGACGGTGGAGAACTTCGACGACAAGCCGTGGCCCGAAGGCTCCGCCGACATCCGGGCGGCGTTCCCGGCGGGCGCGAAGATACTCAAGGACACGAGCGGCAGCGGCAAGCTCCGTACCGAGCACGGTCTGCTCAACACCGCGATCCATGAGCTGGACGCGACCGATCCGATGACCGAGGGCCTCATGACCCTCGGCCGGGGCCGGTTCCCCGAGAAGGCCGGCGAGATCGCCGCGACCACCCACTTCCTGGAGACCAGCGGCCTGAAGGTCGGCTCGAAGCTCACCGCCCGCGGGCTCGCCACCGAGTACCGGATCGTCGGCTCGTACGAACTCCCCGGCGCCCTCAAGACCGACGAGGTCCTCGCGCGGCCCGGCACGTTCCTGGCGCCGCTCGACAAGGCGCTCAAGGCCGACGGCCTGCCCGGCACCGCGGCCGGCAGCACGTACCTGGTGTCGGTCGGCGGCGACGGTTTCACGTGGAACATGGTCAAGAAGGCCAATGCCCGCGGTGTCACGGTGACTTCGCGGGCCGTGGCCCTCGACCCGCCCGCCGACTCCGAGGTGCCGCTCTACCAGCGGGACGACTGGTCCGACTACCAGCAGAGCGCGGCGGCCAGGACCGCGGAACTCGCCGCCGTCGGCACCGTCGTCGGCCTCGCCATGCTGGAGATCTGCCTGCTCGCGGGCCCGGCGTTCGCGGTCGGGGCCCGGCGCTCGCGCCGTCAGCTCGGCCTGGTCGGCGCCAACGGCGGTGACCGCCGCCACATCCGCGCCATCGTGCTCTCCGGCGGTCTGGTCATCGGCTTCGCCGCGGCCGTCGTGGGCACCGCGCTCGGTCTGCTCCTCACCTTCGTGCTGCGGCCGCTGCTCGAGGACGCCATGGGCAAGCGGTTCGGCAGCTTCGACGTCCGCCCCCTGGAACTGCTCGGCATCGGCCTGCTCGCCGTTCTCACCGGCCTGCTCGCCGCGATCGTCCCGGCCGTCACCGCGTCCCGGCAGACCGTGCTGGCCTCGCTCACCGGCCGCCGCGGTGTACGCCGTTCCAGCCGTGTCCTGCCCGTCGTCGGCCTGATCGCGACCGGCCTGGGCATCATCATCACGCTGTTCGGCGCCACCGCCACCGACAGCATCGTCGTCGTCGCGGGTGGCAGCGCCCTCGCGGAGCTGGGCATCGTCGCGCTCACCCCCGCCCTGGTCGGCCTCTTCGGCAAGCTCGGTGGGTGGCTGCCGCTGTCGCCGCGCCTGGCACTGCGCGACGCCGTACGCAACCGGGGCCGCACGGCTCCCGCCGTCGCCGCCGTGCTGGCCGCCGTAGCGGGCACGGTCGCCGTGGCGACGTACGCCACCAGCGTCGACGTACAGCAGCGCGCCGCCTACCAGGCACAGCTGCCGCACGGTGCGGTGACCGTGTCCGACACGGAGGGCGGCGGCCGCGGTGTGCCGGCCCTGCGCGCGGCCGTCCAGAAGCACTTCCCCGTCGACGCGCGCGCCGATGTCGGCCGCATCGTCGTGGGCAACGCCAACTGCGAGCCGTACAGCGACGCGAAGGGCTGCGGGCGGTACGAGATCGTCGTACCCCAGGAGAACCGCTGCGCCCTGTGGTCGCAGGACGTCCCGGGTGCGAAGGAGCTGTCGTCGGCCGAGCGCCGCAGGCTGTCCGGGGACTGGCGCTGCCAGGAGGACGGTCGGCACGCCGATCAGGAGGTCCTCGTCGCCGACGAGAAGCTGCTGTCGGTCCTCGCGATCGACGACCCGGCCGTCGTCGACGCCCTCAAGAGCGGCAAGGCCGTCTCCTTCGACCGGCGCAACGTCGAGAAGGGGCAGATCGGCGTCAAGCTGATCACCGACACCGAGAAGGCCGACCTGATGCAGCAGGAGGGCAAGGACGCACCCGGCGCGATCACGTCCTTCCCCGTCCACCAGGCCCCCGAGTCCGTCCAGTCGTACGGACTGAACGTCGTCCTGCCGGTGCAGACCGCGAAGGCCGCCGGACTCACCACCGTCCCCTTCGGCGCGTACTTCTCGACCGACAACCTGCCGAACAGCACACAGCGGCAGAAGCTCGACGCGGCGCTCGACACGCTGGGCACCGAAGGCGGCCTGTACGTGGAGGAGGGGTACGTCAGCGACAACAGCATCGTCCTGCTGGCCCTGACCGTCTTCGCCGGACTCGTCACCATCGGCGCGGCCGGCATCGCGACGGGCCTCGCCCAGACCGACGCCGAACCCGACCTGAAGACCCTCGCCGCGGTCGGCGCGCCCCCGCGGGTGCGCAGGACGCTGAGCGGTTTCCAGTGCGGGGTGGTCGCCGCGATGGGCGTGGTCCTCGGCTCGGCGGCGGGTGTGCTGCCCGCGATCGGACTGCGGCTGACCGAGGAACACCAGCAGCTGAAGTGGTACGAGAGGGACCTGGACGCCGGCATGGGCGGCATGATCGACCCGCCGTACGTCCCGATCGTCGTCCCGTGGGAGACCCTCGCGGCGCTGCTCGTCGCCGTACCCGTGGGCGCGGCGCTCCTCGCCGCACTGGTCACCAGGTCCCGTACCGCGGTGGCGCGGCGCGCGGCGGGCTGAGCCGAGGCGCCTGTTCCCGCGCCCTCCGCTGTTCCCGTGCCCCCGCGCAGGGTGGATCACCTCTGTGCGGGGGCACACCGTGTTTGTGACGCAGGTGTACGAGAGAATGGCGGCATGGAGATGCCGAGGAGTGAACGGTCGCAGGAGAGCCCGAAAGTTCTTGTCATGGGACAGGACGGAATGGCTTTCGGCGGCGCTGACGACGAGTCGCGCGAGGTGCCAGTGACGGAGATGGTCGAACAGCCCGCGAAGGTCATGCGCATCGGCAGCATGATCAAGCAACTCCTGGAGGAGGTCCGGGCGGCTCCTCTCGACGAGGCGAGCCGGGTGCGGTTGAAGGACATTCACGCCAGCTCGGTGAAGGAGCTCGAAGACGGTCTCGCGCCTGAGCTCGTCGAGGAACTGGAGCGGCTCTCCCTGCCGTTCACGGACGAGGCGATCCCCTCCGAGGCGGAACTGCGCATCGCGCAGGCCCAGCTGGTCGGGTGGCTCGAAGGCCTCTTCCACGGCATCCAGACGGCGCTCTTCGCCCAGCAGATGGCGGCGCGGGCGCAGTTGGAGCAGATGCGGCGCGCGCTTCCGCCGGGCGCGGGACACGAGGACGAGGGCCATGAGGAAGGCCACGGCCCGGTGCGTTCGGGCCCGTACCTCTAGCCCGCCGCACCCGCTTACCGGCGGCGAGAGGCCCGCACCGCCGTGACGGCGGTGCGGGCCTCTCGCCGTTCGCCCGGATCGGGGCCGCTCAGGCCGTGGTCAGCAGGATCTTGCCGACATGGCCACCCGCGTCCAGCGCCCGGTGGGCCTCCGCCGCCTCGGCCATCGGCAGGACGCGGTCCACCACCGGGCGGACGCGGCCGGTGGTGATCAGCGGCCAGACATGCTCCCGTACCGCCGAGACGATCGCCGCCTTCTCGCCCAGCGGGCGCATCCGCAGCGACGTCGCCGTGATCGCGGCGCGCTTCTTCATCAGCGCGCTCAGGTTGAGCTCGCCCTTCACGCCGCCCTGCATGCCGATGATCGCGAGGCGGCCGTTGACGGCGAGTGCCTTCACGTTCCGGTCCAGGTACTTCGCACCGATGATGTCGAGGATGACGTCCGCGCCGGCCCCGTCGGTGGCCTTGCGCACCTCCTGTACGAAGTCCTGCTCCCGGTAGTCGATCAGGATGTCCGCGCCCAGCTGCGCGCAGCGCGCCAGCTTCTCGGGACCGCCGGCGGTGACCGCGACGCGCGCACCGACCGCCTTGGCGAGCTGGATCGCCATCGTGCCGATGCCGCTCGCGCCGCCGTGCAGCAGCAGCGTCTCACCGGGCCGCAGGTGGGCGATCATGAAGACGTTCGACCAGACCGTCGCGCTCACCTCGGGCAGCGACGCCGCGGTGACCAGGTCCATGCCGTCGGGCACGGGCATCAGCTGCCCGGCCGGTACGGCGACCTTCTCGGCGTATCCGCCGCCGCTCAGCAGGGCGCACACCTCGTCGCCGACGGACCAGCCCGAGACGCCGGGCCCCAGTGCCGCGATCCGGCCGGAGCATTCGAGGCCGGGGTACGGGGACGAGCCGGGCGGCGGGTCGTAGAAGCCCTGGCGCTGCAGCAGGTCGGCGCGGTTGACGGCGCTCGCCGCGACCTCGACGAGGACCTCGCCCTCGCCGGGTACGGGATCGGGGACCTCCGCCCATACGAGCGCCTCGGGGCCACCGGGTTCAGGAATCGTGATCGCATACATGGCCGCGAGGCTACTCCGCACCGGCCCGTTCCCGTCCCAGCCGTAGTCCTGGCCGTGGTCCTAGTCCGGCACCGTCACCCGCATGTCCCCCGCGCTCGTGGCACCGGGCGAGACCCGCACGATGGTGATCAGCCGGTCCGTCAACTGCAGCGGACTGGCCGCCGGGTCGTCGTAACCGAGCAGCCGGTGCCCGCGCAGGACACTGACCACCAGGTCCTCGGTCTCCCGCACGCTCCGTCCCACCTCGGCCTTTATCACCGGCCGCTCGACGAGATCGAGTCCGCTGCCCTGCTGGATCAGGTCCTCCATCACCGTGCCCGCGCTGGGGCTGAGCACGGACAGGCCGAGGAGCCGCCCGGCCGCGCTGGCGCTGGTGATGACCGCGTCGGCACCGGACTGGCGCAGCAGCGGCGCGTTCTCCTCCTCACGGACCGCGGCGACGATCTTCGCACCGCGGTTGAGCTGACGCGCGGTGAGCGTGACCAGGACCGCCGTGTCGTCGCGCTGGGTCGCGATGATGATCTGGCGGGCCTTCTGGAGCTCGGCGCGGAGCAGTACGTCGCTGCGGGTGGCATCGCCCAGGACGCCCGTGAACCCGTCGGCGTTGGCCGCCTCGATGACCTTCGCACTCGGGTCGACGACCACGATCTGCTCTTTTCTGAGCCCCGTGGCGCCCAGGGTCTGGATCGCGGAACGTCCCTTGGTGCCGAATCCGACGATGACGGTGTGATCGCGCAACTGGGCCCTCCAGCGGTTCAGCCGCCACTCCTCCCGGGTCCGTTCGGTGAGGACCTCGAGAGTGGTGCCGACCAGGATGATCAGGAAAAGCACGCGCAGCGGCGTCACCAGCAGCACGTTGGTGAGCCTGGCGCTGTCACTGTGCGGCACGATGTCGCCGTAACCCGTCGTGGAGAGGGTCACGGTCGAGTAGTAGACGGCGTCGAGGAAGTCGACGCTCTCGTCGGCGTTGTCGTGGTAGCCGGCGCGGTCGATGTAGACGATGAGCACCGTCACGGCCAGCACCATCATCGCCATCAGCAGACGCTTGCCGACCTGCCGCAGCGGGCGGTCGACGATACGGCGCGGCAACCTGATCCGGGCGGTGACGAGGTGCTCGTCGGCATGCCTGGCCATCGCGTCTTGGCCGGGAAGTTTCACGTGAAACGTCCTTCTGTCCAGGGCAGGTCGAGGATCTCCAGTACCTGGCCGGCCCGTGCGCCGCCGGGCGGGACGACGGCCAGGCCGTCGGCGGCGGCGATGCCGCGCAGCATGGCCGGACCGTTGTAGTGCAGCGGCACGGCCTGTTCCGGTCCGTTCCCGTCCCTCCCTCCTCGGCGGCGGACGACAGGGACGAGACGGGTGTCGTACGGGTGGCCGCTCACATCGTCCCGTACGGACGAGAAGTACGGAGCGCGGGGTGCCTGTTGGGCACGGGCGCGCAGCAGCGGCTCGGCGAGGGTCAGCAGGCCCGACACGGCGGCCAGCGGATTGCCGGGCAGGCCCACCAGATACGGACGCCCCTGTGCTCCGCCGGCTCCTCCTTCCCCTTCCCCCGCTCCGAGGCGCGCCAGCAGCATCGGGTGGCCGGGCCGCACCGCGACACCGTCGACCAGCAGCTCGGCGCCCGCCTTGCGCAGGATCGGGTGGACGTGGTCGACGGGACCGGCCGCCGTACCGCCTGTGGTCACGACCAGGTCGGCCGTGGACGCGGTGACGGCCCGGTGGAGCGCTTCGGCGTCGTCGCCCAGGCGGCGGGTGCCCAGCACTTCGGCGCCGAGGGCGCGCAGCCAGGGGTCGAGGAGCGGGCCGAGGGCGTCGCGGACCATCCCGTCGTGCGGCAGTCCCTCGCTCAGCAACTCGTCACCCAGTACGAGCACTTCGACGCGGGGCCGGGACACCACGGACAGCGCGTCGTAACCGGCGGCCGCGGCGAGGCCGAGGACGGCGGGGGTCACGAGGGTGCCGGCGGGCAGCAGCCGGTCACCGGTACGGCACTCCTGGCCCCGCGGCCGGATGTCCTGGCCCTGGACGACCTCGCGGCGCGCGTACAGCCGCCCCTCGGCCTCCGCCGGCCGGGCGTGCTCGGTGCGGATCACGGCGGTGGTGTCGGGCGGGACACGGGCCCCGGTGGCGATGCGTACGGCCGTACCGTCGGTGAGCGCTCCGGGGGCGGCGTGCCCGGCGAGGACCTGGCCGCCTTCCCCGATGTGCCACGGCCCTGGGCCCGCGACCGCCCACCCGTCCATGGCGGACGTGTCGAAGGACGGCAGATCGGTGAGCGCGGCGAGAGGTTCGGCGAGGACCTGTCCCAGGGCCTGCCCCAACGCCACCCGCACCGTGCGGGGCGCGACGGCCCCACCGGCCCGGGCGGCGACGGCGCGCGCCTCGGCCCAGGCAGTGGCGCCGGTACGGGCCTGGGGCGCGGGTACGGCGGCGGGCCGGCCGGTCCGGACGGCCTGTCCGGACGTTTCCGGCTGCTCCGGCGCCTGCGGCTGCTCCGGCGCCCGGCCCGGCTCCGGTGCCGGCTCCGGTGCTGATGCAGATGCCGATGCCGCTGTCGGTGCCGGTGTCCGGCTGACGAGAGCGAGTGCCTCGTCGATCTCGCGATCCTCCTGGTTCACCCCGCGCCGTCTTCCCTGCGGTCTCCCGTGGCGGCCCCCGAGGCCTCCCCCCTGGCCTCTTCCTCGGCCTCCTGCGCCCAACGGGCGGCGAGAGCCACGGCCTTGCCAGCCGCTTCGGCAACGGCCTGCGGCCCGCCCCCGCCCGCCTTGGCCGCCGCATAACCGACCAGGAAGGTGGTGAGCGGCGCGGCGGGCCGGGCGACACCGTGCGCGGCGTCGCGGGCGAGGTCGAGCAGGAGGCCGGTGTCGACATCGAGTTCGACGCCGAGCTCGTCCTTGACTGCGGTCATCCATTCATCCAGCACATGTCCATGCTCCCTGATCCGCGACCGGGCTGCGGCAATGTTTTCCCAGGTGTCGCAGTCGAAGGAGTCCAGGGGGCCGGCGGCGACGCGTGTCAGCGCGAGTTCACCCGTGAGCAGCCGGAGCGGCAGGCCGAAGAGACTGCCGTGCTCGGTGGCGAGGAGCGCCAGCTCGCGGCGGAGCGGTTCGGCGCGGTAGGCGGCGACGAGGGGCTGGTCCCGTCCTCCCGCGTCCACCAGCAGGGCGGCTTCCCGCCCGCTCTCCTCCAGAGCCCCGAGGAGCCGCTGAACCGTGCCGCTCCCGATGAACGGCAGATCGGCGGAGAGTACGAGCACGCTGTCCGCGGTGGTACGCCGCACCCCGGCGTCCAGTGCGGCCAGCGGCCCGCCCCCGACCGGTTTCTCCCGCGCCCACTCGACGGGGCGCACGGTCGCCCGCCGCCCGCCGACGACGACGGTCGTACCGGCTCCGCGGCAGGCCCCCAGCACCCGGTCGAGCAGGGTTCGCCCACCCACGCGCACCCCGGGCTTGTCCACTCCGCCCAGCCGCTTCGCGGCGCCTCCGGCCAGCACGATGGCGTCATACGCGGTCGTGGTCATTCCCCGAGTATGCGGCCCTCCGGGAAGAGGCGGGTCGGGGCAGCGCCCGCGCAGCGGCCTAAAGCGTGCGCAGCAACAGCGCCGGCTGCTCCACGCAGTCCGCCACGTACCGCAGGAAGCCGCCCGCCGTACCGCCGTCGCACACCCGGTGGTCGAAGGTCAGGGACAGCTGAACGACCTTGCGGACCGCCAGTTCGCCCTCGTGCACCCACGGCTTGGGGACGATCCGGCCGACCCCGAGCATCGCCGCCTCCGGATGGTTGATGATCGGCGTGGAGCCGTCGACACCGAACACCCCGTAGTTGTTCAGCGTGAACGTGCCGCCGGTCAGGTCCGCCGGGGTCAGCGTCCCCTTCCTGGCCGACTCCGTCAGCCGGGCGATCTCCGTGCCCAGTTGCTCCGCGGTGCGGGCATGGGCGTCCCGTACGACCGGGACGACCAGCCCCCGCTCCGTCTGCGCGGCGAACCCGAGGTGCACACCGGGAAGGCGCACGATCTCGCGGGAGGCCGTGTCCACGGTGGAGTTGAGCTCCGGGAAGCGGGCCAGGGCAGCCGTACAGATCCGGGCGAGGAGCGCGAGTACCGAGACCGGCGGCCCGGCCGACCGGTTCATCGCCGTACGGGCCGCCATGAACTCCGTCGCGTCCGCGTCCACCCAGCAGGTGGCGTCCGGAATCTCGCGACGGCTGCGCGAGAGCTTGTCGGCGACGGCCCCGCGCATCCCCCGCAGCGGGACACGCTCTCCGGCGGCGACGGGAGCCCCCGCAGACACCGGAACGGACGCAGGCACAGACGCCGGTGCCGGTGCCGTCACCCGCTCCTGCTCCTTGCTGCGGACCGCACTCTCCACGTCGGACCGCAGGATCAGACCGTCGGGCCCCGTGCCCTTCAGTTCCCGCAGGTCCAGGCCGTTCTCGCGCGCCAGCCGCCGCACCAGCGGCGAGATCACCGGCACCGGCCCGGCCGTCCTGGCCGCCGCGACCCCAGCCACCGGCACCACCACCGGCCCGGCCGCGGCCGGCCGGATGCGCCGCCGCCGGGCCACCGCCGCCCCCGTGCCGTACCCCACCAGCACGTTCCCCGAGGACTCCGCCTCCGCGGAAGAATCCGCCTCCGCGGAGGAATCCGCCTCCGCGGGAGAGACGGCAACCGGCACGGCACCGGGGGCCGCCGCGGTGTCAGGGGCCGCCCCCACCGCGACCGTCAGCAGGGGAGAGCCCACCGGCAGCTCGGTCCCCTCCTCGCCGAAGCGGGCGGTCACCACGCCTCCGTACGGGCACGGCACCTCCACCATCGCCTTGGCCGTCTCGACCTCGACCACCGGCTGGTCGACGGCGACGACATCGCCCACCTCCACCAGCCAGCGCACGATCTCCGCCTCGGTGAGGCCCTCACCGAGGTCGGGGAGCTTGAATTCCAGACTCGCCATGTCAAAAGCGTGTGGCATCAGCTGCCCGCCTCCCACTGAAGCCGCGCGACCGCGTCGAGGACCCGGTCCACTCCCGGCAGATGGTGCCGCTCCAGCATCGGCGGCGGATACGGGATGTCGAATCCGGCGACCCGCAGCACCGGCGCCTCCAGGTGGTGGAAGCAGCGCTCCGTCACCCGGGCCGCGATCTCCCCGCCGGGTCCGCCGAAGCCGGTGGACTCGTGGACGACGACCGCGCGCCCGGTCCGCCGTACCGAAGCGGCCACCGTCTCGTCGTCGAAGGGCACGAGCGAGCGCAGGTCCACGACTTCGAGGTCCCAGCCCTCCGCCCCGGCCGCCTCCGCCGCCTCCATGCACACCGGCAGGGACGGCCCGTACGTGATGAGCGTCGCGCTGCGCCCGGAGCGCCGCACCACCGCCCGGCCGATCGGCTCGACAGCGGCCGGCGCGTCCGGCGACCACGCCGTCTTCGACCAGTACAGCCGTTTCGGCTCCAGGAAGACCACCGGGTCGTCGGAGGCGATCGCGGCCCTCATCAGCCCGTACGCGTCCTCGACCGTGGCCGGCGTGACGACATGGAGCCCCGGAGTCGCCATGTAGTAGGCCTCGGACGAGTCGCTGTGGTGCTCGACGCCGCCGATCCCGCCGCCGTACGGCACCCGGATCACCATCGGCATCGGCATCGCGCCGCGCGTGCGGTTGCGCATCCGTGCGACATGGCTCACGAGCTGCTCGAACGCGGGATAGGCGAACGCGTCGAACTGCATCTCGACGACCGGCCGCAACCCGTACATCGCCATGCCGACGGCCGTTCCCAGGATCCCCGCCTCCGCGAGCGGTGTGTCCGTGACCCGGTCCTCGCCGAACTCCTTCACGAGCCCGTCGGTGACCCGGAAGACACCTCCGAGCGCGCCGACGTCCTCGCCCATCACATGGACGGTCGGGTCCTCGGCCATCGCGTCGCGCAGCGCCCGTCCGAGGGCCTGCGCCATCGTCGCGGGCTTCGCGGCTTTCGCGGCGGCCGCCGCGGCCGTCTTCGCCGCCGTCGTCATCGCTCGCCCTCCGCGTCGAGTTCGGCCCGCAGCAGGGCTTCCTGCTCCCTCAACTGCGCGGTCTTCTCGGCGTAGACGTGCGCGAAGAGGTCCATGGGGTCGAGCACCGCGTCCGCGTTCATGCGTTCGCGCAGGTCCGCCGCCATCGTCTCGGCGTCCTCACGTGCCTGCCGTACGGCGTCCGCGTCCAGGATCGCCCGCTGGGTGAGTTCCCGCTCCAGCAGCTGGACCGGGTCGTGCGTACGCCACGCCTCCACCTCGGCCTCGCCCCGGTAACGGGTCGCGTCGTCGGCGTTCGTGTGGGCCTCGATGCGGTACGTGACCGCCTCGACCAGCGTCGGGCCGCCGCCCCGCCGGGCGCGCTCCACCGCCTCGGCGAGCACCTCGTGCACGGCGGCGGCGTCGTTGCCGTCGACGAGCCGGCCCGGCATGCCGTACCCGACGGCCTTGTGGGCCAGGGAGGGCGCGGCGGTCTGCTTGGCGAGCGGCACGGAGATCGCGAAGCCGTTGTTCTGCACGAGGAAGACGACCGGTGCCTGCCAGACCGCGGCGAAGTTGAGCGCTTCGTGGAAGTCGCCCTCGCTGGTGCCGCCGTCACCGACCATGGCGAGCGCGACCACGTCGTCGCCCTTGAGGCGCGCGGCGTGTGCCAGGCCGACCGCGTGCGGCAGCTGGGTCGCGAGGGGGGTGCACAGCGGCGCGATGCGGTGCTCGCGCGGGTCGTACCCGGTGTGCCAGTCGCCCCGCAGCAGCGTCAGCGCCTGTACGGGGTCGAGCCCGCGCGCCACGGCGGCCAGGGTGTCCCGGTAGCTGGGAAAGAGCCAGTCCCGCTCCTGGAGGACGAGCGCGGCGGCGACCTCGCAGGCCTCCTGGCCGGTGCTGGACGGGTAGACGGCGAGGCGGCCCTGCTTGGTGAGGGCGGTGGCCTGCACGTTGTACCTGCGGCCGCGGACCAGTTCCGCGTACAGCCGCCGCATCAGAGCGGCGTCGAGCCGGTCTGCGGCGCCGGTGCCGAGCACGCGGTACGGCTCGCTGTCCGGGAGCAGCGGTGCGGGGTCCGTGCGGGGCTTCCAGGCCGGGGGAGGAGTGGGCCTGTATGGGGCGGCACCCGGCATTTCCTGGACCGTCATGGTGCTCTTCTTCATCGCGTGCACCTCCTCGTGGGAGCGGTGAGAACGGCACAGGAGTGTGGTGTGCCTCACCTACCGATTGTTCGGTCGTGGACGCAATTTGGCTACAGGCGGCTCCAGCCTGTGGACAAACGGTTCTCCACAGCCTGGGATGGACGCAGGTCGTCCATGAGAGGAAGGCGGGGGGACATGGCAGCTGAACAAATGGCCGACGCGGGAACAGGGCCTCCGGTGCGCCCGCTCGACGCCATCGACCGCGACATCCTGCGCATGCTCCAAACGGACGGCCGCGCGTCGATACGGTCCGTGGCCGAGCGCGTGCACGTGTCGCGCGCCAACGCGTACGCGCGCATCAACCGCCTCATCGACGACGGCGTGATCCGCGGCTTCAGCGCGCGCGTGGACCACGAACGCGCGGGGCAGGGGGCATCGGCGTACATCACGCTCAAGATCGTGCAGAACTCCTGGCGGACGGTGCGCGAGCGGCTCCAGGAACTGCCCGGCGCCGCGCACATCGCACTGGTCAGCGGGGACTTCGACGTACTGCTGCTGGTGCACACGGCGGACAACAGAGCGCTGCGCGAGCTCGTACTGACGAAGATCCAGTCGATCCCGGAGGTGCTCAGCACGCGCACCCTGCTGGTCTTCGAGGAGACAGACCTCGACTCGGCCGCCCCGCCGCAGGCGCCCCAGCCGCCTCAGTCGCCGCAATCGCCGCAGTCGCCCCAGGAACTGTGAAAAGGCTCAGCGGCTGGTCCGCAGCCCGTCGAAGGCCAGCCGCACCACGGTCTCGGCGAGCTGCTCCCCGTCCGTCCCGCCGCCCCCCTGGGCCGTCTGCGGCCGGTACCACTCCACCAGCGAGTTCACCATTCCGAAGAGCAGCCGCGTCGCCAGGCGTATGTCCACGTCGGTGCGCAGGTCCCCGTCGGCCGCCGCCGCCTTCATCAGATCGGCCACCCGCTGGTCGAACTCGCGGCGCCGCTCCAGGGCCCAGCGCTCGGCCTCCGTGTTGCCGCGTACGCGAAGGAGCAGCGTGACGTACGGCAGCTCGGCCATCAGCACCTCCACGGTGCGGCGGGTGACGTACTCCACCTGCTCGATCGCCCGCCCGCGCACCGCGCCCGGCTCGTCGAGGATCCCGAAGAGCCCGTCGAGCGCGCGGCTGACGGCGCGCCGGAGCAGCTCCTCCTTGCCCGCCACATGGTGGTAGATCGAGGACTTCGAGATGCCGGCGGCCCGGGAGAGGTGCTCCATGGACGTGCCGTCGTAGCCTCGCTCGTTGAAGACCCGGACGGCCACCGTCAGGAGGCTTTCGGGGGTGTACGTGTCCCGCTTGGCGGTGGCCATCAGGCGCTCTCCTCCTTGGTGGCGAACGCCTGCCGGTGAAGCGCCAGGGACGGGGCGTAGCGCCCGGTCGGACAGCATCCGTGCAGGTTCTTCAGCAGGTCGTACGCCCAGTCCTGGCCGAGCGCGCCGCTCCATTCGAGCGGCCCCAGCGGGTAGTTCACACCGAGGCGCATCGCCGTGTCGATGTCCTCGGGCGAGGCGACACCGCGCGCGACGGCGTCGGCGGCCAGGTCGATGAGCATGGCGACCGTACGGGCGACGATCATGCCGGGGACGTCACCGATGACGCTGACGTCCTTGCCGAGCCTCTGGAAGAGCCCGGTGGCCTCCGCGACCGCCCGCGCGGACGTGTCCTCGGAGGCGGAGAGCGCGATACGGGCGGCGCCGCGGTAGTCGAGGGCGAGGTCGAAGTAGACGACGTCCGCGTACTCGACGGAGGTGCGCCCGTCGGCCGGTACGAGCTGCCCTTCGCCCGGCAGCTCGATGTACGGGCCGCCCGTCCCGACCCGCTCCACGGCGATGCCCGCCTCCTCCATCATCGCGACGAGATCGCCGGCGTGGCCGAGGTCCCCGACCACGGTGACGGCTTCGGGAGCCTCCTCCGGTCCCACGGTGAGCGGGACCGGCCTCGCCGCCCCCTCTCCGTACGGGAACCAGCCGCGGCCGGACTTGCGGCCGAGCCGCCCCGACTCGACAAGGCGACGCTGAGCGAGCGAGGGGACGAACTTGGGGCTCTGGAAGAACGACTCCCACACCGACCGGCTGACGGCTTCGTTGACGTCCTGTCCGATCAGGTCGGTCAGCTCGAAGGGGCCCATCCTGAAGCCGCCCGACTCGCGCAGCACGGCGTCGATGGTGGCCGGGTCCGCGCCCTGCTCCTCGTACACCGCGAACGCCTCGGCGTAGAAGGGGCGGGCGATGCGGTTGACGATGAAACCGGGGGTGTCCGCGCAGCGGACCGGGGTCTTGCCCCAGGCGGCCGCGGTCGCCCACGCGCGCGTGGCGCTCGTTTCGTCGGTCGCGAAGCCGCTGACGACCTCGACGAGGGGCATCAGGGGCGCCGGGTTGAAGAAGTGCAGCCCGACGAAACGGCCGGGGTTCTTCAAGGGGCCCGCGATGGCCGTGACGGAGAGGGAGGAGGTGTTGGTGGCGAGGAGACAGTCGTCGGCGACGATCGATTCGAGCGCGGTGAAGAGCTGCTGCTTGACCGGCAGGTGCTCGACGACCGCTTCGACGACCAGCGCGGCGTCGGCGAGCCCGGCGAGCTCGTCCGCGGCGTGCAGCCGGGCGCGGGCCCCGTCCGCCGCGCCCCGCTCCAGCCGGCCCTTCTCGACGAGCCGGTCCAGGCGCGCGCCGACGGTCTCGGCGGCCTCCTGGGCACGTCCGGCCGCGGCGTCGTAGAGACGCACCGGGTGGCCGGCGAGGAGGGCGACCTGGGCGATGCCCTGACCCATGGTGCCGGTGCCCACGACGGCGACGGTGCGGGCTCGATCGATAGCTGTCATGACCCCGATCCTCCCGTACGAGTTGTCCACAGGTTTTACCGGGCCCTCTTGTCCCGACCGATCGTTCGGTTACTGTATCTCGTGTCCGCCTGTCCCTGCCCAGCTCGACGAGGAGTTGGTCCGCCGTGGCCGCCGAACTCACCACTTCCCAGCTGTCCGAGACCCACCGGACCACGCTCGACCAGGCGCTCGACGTGATCCGCACGCGGGCGTACTGGTCCCCGCACCCCGAGCACCCCAAGGCGTACGGCGAGAACGGCAGCCTGAGCGCCGCCGAGGGCCTCGCGGCCTTCCAGGCCCTGCAGGGCAGCCGCTTCGAACTCGACCAGCCGGGCACCGACGGCTGGACGGGCGCCGAAGTGTCGCCGTACGGCCCGGAACTGGGCATCGAGTACCCGCACGCGGACATCGACGTCCTGCTGCCGGCGATGCGGGCCGGCATGGGCGCGTGGCGGGACGCGGGCCCGGAGACCCGCGCCCTGGTCTGCCTCGAAATCCTGTCGCGCATCAGCGCCCGCACGCACGAGTTCGCCCACGCGGTGATGCACACCAGCGGCCAGGCCTTCATGATGGCGTTCCAGGCGGGCGGCCCGCACGCGCAGGACCGCGGCCTGGAGGCCGTGGCGTACGCGTACGCCGAGCAGACCCGCACCCCCGCCGCGGCCGACTGGTCCAAGCCGCAGGGCAAGCGCGACCCGCTCAGCCTGAACAAGACCTTCACCGCGGTCCCGCGCGGCGTCGCGCTGCTGATCGGCTGCAACACCTTCCCGACGTGGAACAGCTACCCGGGCCTCTTCGCCTCCCTCGCCACCGGAAACCCGGTCCTGGTCAAGCCGCACCCCCGCGCGGTCCTCCCCCTGGCCCTCACGGTGCGGATCGCCCGCGAGGTCCTCGGCGAGGCCGGTTTCGACCCGAACCTGGTGGCGCTGGCGGCCGAGCGTCCCCAAGCCCTCGGCTCCGCCCGAGCAGGGGAGGCCCCACTCGGCGAGGGCATCGCCAAGACCCTCGCGACCCGCCCCGAGATCCGCATCATCGACTACACGGGGTCCACCGCCTTCGGCGACTGGCTGGAGGCGAACGCCCGCCAGGCACAGGTCTACACGGAGAAGGCCGGCGTCAACACGGTCGTCATCGACTCCACCGACGACTACAAGGGAATGCTGTCCAACCTGGCGTTCTCCCTGTCGCTCTACAGCGGCCAGATGTGCACGACCCCGCAGAACCTGCTCATCCCCAGGGACGGCATCACGACGGACACCGGACCGAAGTCGTACGACGAGGTGGTCACCGACCTCGCGGCCTCGGTCGCCGGTCTCCTCGGCGACGACGCCCGCGCGAACGCGCTGCTGGGCGCGCTGGTCAACCCGGACGTGAAGGCCCGCCTCGAAGCGGCCGCCGAACTGGGCGAAGTGGCCCTCCCCTCGAAGGGGATCACCCACCCGGACTTCCCGGACGCGACCGTCCGCACGCCGCTCATGGTCAAGCTCGACGGTGCGAAGCCGGACGCGGAAGCGGCGTACATGTCCGAGTGCTTCGGCCCGGTCTCCTTCGCGGTCGCGGTCGGCTCCACCGCGGACGCCCTGGAACTGCTGCGCCGTACGATCCGCGAGAAGGGCGCGATGACTGTGGGCGCGTACACGACGTCGCCGGACACCGAAAGCGCCGTCGAGGAGGTCTGCCTGGAGGAGTCCGCCCAGCTGTCCCTGAACCTGACGGGCGGCGTCTACGTCAACCAGACCGCGGCCTTCTCCGACTTCCACGGCTCGGGCGGCAATCCCGCGGCCAACGCGGCCCTGTGCGACGCGGCGTTCGTGGCCAACCGCTTCCGGATGGTGGAGGTCCGCCGCCAGGCGTAGCGGCCCCGGCCTCTCGCGGGCCCCCGCCCCGTCATCGCCTCATCACGTCACCACCCGGTCACCGCCTCGTCATCGCCCCGCTTGCTCAGGGGGTGATGGCGGGCGGTCCGCCCCAGTGGAACAGCGCCATGGCCACACTGGTCGCCAGGTTGTAGCTGGAGACCTGCGGTCTCATGGGAAGGGCCACCAGCCTGGTCGCCCGGCCACGCAGCTCCGGTGAGATCCCGTGGCGCTCCGAGCCGAACGCGACGAGGGCGTCGTCGGGGATCTTGACCGACCTGATGTCCTCGCCCTCCGGGTCCAGTACGTACAGCGGCCCCGGAGGCAAGGCGTCAAGGCTCCTGCGCTCGACAGCCGTGGCGTAGTGGAGCCCCGCACCGGCCCGCACGACGTTGGGGTGCCAGGGGTCCATGTCACCGGTCGTGACGACGCCCGTGGCGCCGAATCCGGCAGCCAGCCGGACCACCGCTCCGACGTTGCCGAGATTACGGGGATTGTCCAGCACGACGACCGGGGCCGGCCGGGGCAGCCGGGTCAGCCTGTCCGCGTTCGCGCGCGCGTCGCCCCGCACCGCCAGCGCGACCACCGCCGTCGTGTGCACCCTGGGAACCAGCTCGCGCAGGGCCTGCGCCGGGATTTCGACGACGGACTCGGCGAGCACGTCCGACAGGTCGTCGGCGAGCTCCCGCGCGAGCGCCAGCACGGCCTTCCGGTCGCTCGCGACCGTCAGCCGCACCTCCGCACCGAAGCGGAGCGCGTGCTTCAGGGCATGGAACCCGTCGAGCAGAACGGCGCTCGGGGCAGCCTCACGCCACTGCCGCATCACGGCCTCGGCCACGTCCTCGGTCATGGCCTCAGCCTACGGGGGCCTGCGGCCGGGACCGTCACTCACTCGACGAGCGTACGGACCTGCTCCTCGTGCCGCGGCCGCTCCTGCGGCGTCACCCGCGCTTCCGGGCGTCGCAACCCCCCGGCACGCATCCGGGCACACACCCGGGCACGTCCGCGCGCCGCCCGGTGGCCGGTGCGCCGCAGGAAGCCGGCCGGCAGGAAGACCGCGTCGGCGGCGATCATCGCGAGCGAGAAGAAGGGCAGGCCGAGCACCACGGCGATCGCCGCATGCTCAGCGATCATGACGGCGAGCAGGACGTTCTTGACCCGCCGGTTCAAGAGCGTGAAGGGGAAGGCGACCTGCACGGCCACCGTCCCGTACGTCAGCAGCATCACGATCACGCCATGGGAGGCGAGCAGCCCCGAAAGCGCGGGCCAGGGCGAGAAGTAGTCCAGGTGCAGCGGGTAGTAGAGCGCGGTGCCGTCCTGCCAGCGCGAGCCCTGGATCTTGTACCAGCCGGCGGTGGAATAGACGAGACAGACCTCCGCCATGATCACGAGGAGGCCCGCGTTGTGCGTGAGGTTGGCGATGACGTCCAGCAGCACGCGCGGCTGCCCGGGCGCGTAACGGCCGGCGGCCCACCACAGCGCGTGCACCGCCCACAGGCCCCAGAAGATCAGCAGCCAGCCGCCGCTGAGCTGGCCCATGAACGTCAGCGCGGCAAGGCAGGCACCGAGCGCGCCCCACAGAGCGGGCCCCACCTGGTCGGCACGCGAGGGGTCGCGCCGCGCGTCCAGCGACCACACCTGCCCGCACCGCGTCAGCACCAGATAGATCGCCATCAGGTGAATGACGTTGTCACCGCCGTCACCCATGAAGATGCTGCGGTTCTGCAGCGACAGCACACCGATCATGAAAAGGACGGACATCGTCCGGGTCCGCCAGCCCAGCATCAGCAGCGCCGCGGACACGACCGCGAGCCCGTAGACGATCTCGAACCAGACCGGGCTCTGCGACCACATCAGCGCGGTGAACGCGTGGTTGTCCGCTATCAGCTGTCGGGCCATGTCCCAGCCCCACGGCCCGCCGGGCCCGTACAGCTCATGGCGGTGCGGATATTCGCAGAGCAGGAAGAACAGCCAGGTCAGCGAGAACCCGATCCGGACGACGGCACTCTGGTACGGCCCGAGGGCGGTGGAGGTGACGCGCTGGACGGCGCGGGCGAGCTTACGGACGGGAGCGCGGCCGAAGACACGGCCCGGGACGCGCCTTGGGGTGTGAACAGGCGTGCGGGCAGGAGCGTCGGCAGAAGTGCGGACAGGGCTGCCGTCGGAAACGTCGGCAGAAGGGGGAACGGACGAGCTCACCGGGCCGCCCCCGATGCGTGCCGCGCGCCCTCGGGCAGATCCGCCCCGGTCACCGGCCACCACGGCAGGATCCGGTGGGCCGGCCGCGTGTTCGTCTTCTCCTCGCTCCACGGCGGCGCCTTCACCCACACCGTCTCCGACCTGACCTGTATCCGTTCGACCTTGCCGCCCAGGTCCCGCCCGTCGAGGCGCAGCATGACGGTGCGGCGGACGTAGCGCTCGGAGAGGGCGCCGCGCAGGCCGTTCGGCTTGTTCGCGTTGTCGTGCGTGGCGGTGTAGAAGTCCCAGCTGCGCCGCAGCGCGTTCTGGACCGTGTGGCTCGGCAGCAGATTGCCGCGGATCGCTTCACCGTCCCGGGCGGTGAGGTCGATCCAGTCACTGGTCTTCCACCGCCCGTCCGCCGTACGGACCTGCGCCCGCACCTGTACGGAGATGTTCTGCTGGAGCGGATTGGGTGCGAACAGCTTCCAGTTCTGCTCGAACTCGGGGTAGACCCAGTCGTCGACCGCCTCACCGTTCTGCTTGGTGAGGGTGTTGGACGGCGCGACGTGCAGGAAGACCATCCCGAGGTGCACGCAGGCGACCACCCCGACCACGGCGAGCGCGAGAGCGGCCACGAGCTGGTACGGGAGAGAGAGCGCCGCGATACCGCCCGACGCGCCGGGGTGACGAGGGTCTTCCGCGACTCCCGCGAGATCCGGCGGCGCGACGGCCTCCGAGGCCGTCGCGGCCCCTGGAGCGTCCGGGGCGCCCGGGGCGGAGGCCGCGTCCTGCCCGGCGGTCACACCCCTGTCGTCGTACGAATCCATCCCGCCCCGATCCCCGTCGGCCCACAGCAGTTATCCACAGGGTTGACACCCTACGGGCCGTCGACTCACCATTGAAGTCATCGAACCGAACGATCGGTCGGTCGGCTGGTCGTTCCTTCGGAGGACCGGCCGGGAACCCGGCAGGAACGGCAGGGGGCTCGGATGGCAACAGCAGCTGCGCACCGTACGACGGCTGGGACGCAAGCCGGACAGGCAGAGCGGTCAGCGGCGCACGAAGCGGCGTACGAAGCGGCGTTCGACACCGCGGTGGCCGCGGACGAGCGCATCGAGCCGCGGGACTGGATGCCCGACGCCTACCGGGCCTCACTGGTCCGCCAGATGGCCCAGCACGCCCACTCGGAAATCATCGGCATGCAGCCGGAGGCCAACTGGATCACCCGCGCCCCCTCACTCCGCCGCAAAGCCATCCTGATGGCCAAGGTGCAGGACGAGGCAGGGCACGGCCTCTACCTCTACAGCGCCGCCGAGACCCTGGGCACCAGCCGCGAAGAGCTGCTCGACAAACTCCACTCCGGCCGCCAGAAATACTCGTCGATCTTCAATTACCCCACCCTGACCTGGGCCGACGTCGGTGCGATCGGCTGGCTGGTGGACGGCGCCGCGATCACCAACCAGGTGCCGCTGTGCCGCTGCTCGTACGGCCCGTACGCCCGCGCGATGATCCGGATCTGCAAGGAGGAGTCCTTCCACCAGCGACAGGGGTACGAGCTGCTGCTCACCCTCAGCCGGGGGACGCCGGAGCAGCACGCGATGGCGCAGGACGCGGTGGACCGCTGGTGGTGGCCGTCGCTGATGATGTTCGGCCCGCCGGACGACGAGTCGGCACACTCGGACCAGTCCATGGCCTGGAAGATCAAGCGGCACTCGAACGACGAACTGCGCCAGCGCTTCGTCGACATCGCCGTCCCGCAGGCCGAGGCGCTCGGCCTCACCCTCCCCGACCCGGACCTGCGGTGGAACGAGGAACGCGGGCAGTACGACTTCGGCGCGATCGACTGGGACGAGTTCTGGGACGTACTGAAGGGCAACGGTCCGTGCAACGAGCAGCGGATCACGCAGCGGCGCCGGGCACACGAAGAGGGCGCCTGGGTCAGGGACGCGGCGAGCGCGTATGCCGCGAAGCACGGGAAGGCAGCAGCATGACGAGTTCCGACTGGCCGCTGTGGGAGGTGTTCGTGCGCTCGCGTCGCGGACTGTCCCACACCCACGCCGGCAGCCTGCACGCCCCGGACGCGGAGATGGCGCTGCGCAATGCCCGCGACCTCTACACCCGCAGGTCGGAAGGCGTCTCGCTGTGGGTCGTGCCGTCGTCGGCGATCACCGCGTCCTCACCCGACGAGAAGGACCCGTTCTTCGAACCGGCCGCGGACAAGCCCTACCGGCACCCGACGTTCTACGAGATCCCGGAAGGGGTGAAGCACCTGTGAACCGCGCACCTGCCACCGCGGCCCTCGCGCCCGCGGCCCTCGCCCTGGGCGACGACGCGCTGGTGCTCTCGCACCGGCTGGGGGAGTGGGCGGGACACGCCCCCGTACTGGAAGAGGAAGTGGCCCTCGCGAACATCGCGCTGGACCTCCTGGGGCAGGCCCGGATCCTGCTCTCCCTCGTCGGTGACGAGGACGAGCTGGCATACCTCCGCGAGGAACGGGCCTTCCGCAACCTCCAGCTCGTCGAGCAGCCCAACGGCGACTTCGCGCAGACCATCGCCCGCCAGCTCTACTTCTCCACCTACCAGGGACTGCTGTACGGGCAACTGGCGTCCGGTGACGGCGAGTTCGCGCCGCTTGCGGCGAAGGCCGTCAAGGAGGTCGCCTACCACCGGGACCACGCCGAGCACTGGACTCTGCGCCTGGGCGACGGCACCGAAGAGAGCCACGGACGGATGCAGCGGGGCTGCGACGCGCTGTGGCGGTTCACCGGCGAGATGTTCCAGCCCGTCGAGGGCGTCGACGCCGACTGGCAGAAGGTGGAGGCCGACTGGCGGGAGACGGTCGGCGCCGTGCTGGAGCGGGCGACGCTGACCGTGCCCGACGGGCCGCGCAGCGGTGCCTGGACGGCGGGAGCGGGACGGCAGGGACTGCACACCGAGCCGTTCGGGCGGATGCTCGCCGAGATGCAGCACCTGCACCGCAGCCACCCGGGGGCGACATGGTGACCGAGACGCTCCTGGAGGCCGAGCTGCGCCGGCTCGCGGGCTCGGTCCCCGACCCGGAGCTGCCGGTGCTCACCCTGGGGGAACTGGGCGTCCTGCGCGCCGTCCACGTCTTCGGGCCCGGCCGGGTCGAGGTCGAGCTGACCCCGACGTACACCGGCTGCCCGGCGATCGAGGCGATGTCCTCGGACATCGAGCGCGTGCTGCACGAGCACGGCATACCGGAGGTCTCGGTCCGCACGGTCCTGTCCCCCGCCTGGTCGACGGACGACATCAGCGCGGAGGGCCGGCGCAAGCTCGCGGAGTTCGGCATAGCCCCGCCGCGCCCGCAGCCCGCCGGCGGCGGACCCGTGCCGCTCGCACTGTCGGTGCGCTGCCCGCACTGCGGCTCCACGGACACCGAGCTGCTCAGCCGGTTCTCCTCCACCGCGTGCAAGGCGCTGCGCCGCTGCGTGTCCTGCCGCGAACCGTTCGACCACTTCAAGGAGTTGTAGATGTTCCATCCGCTCCGGGTCCGCGAGGTCGAGCGGCTCACCGACGACTCCGTGGCCGTCACCCTCGACGTGCCGCCCGAGCTCCGCGAGACCTTCCGGCACACACCGGGCCAGCACATCGCGCTGCGCCGCGTGGTGGCCGGGGAGGAGATCCGGCGTACGTACTCGATCTGCGCCCCGGCTACCGAAGAGCCAGTGGATCCGGTCCTTCGAGTGGGCATCCGGCTGGTCGACGGCGGCGGCTTCTCGACGTACGCCCTCAAGGAGCTGGCCGTCGGCGACATGGTCGAGGCGATGGCCCCCACGGGCCGGTTCGTCCTCAAGCCGCGCCCGGGCCGCTTCGCGGCGATCGTGGGCGGCAGCGGCATCACACCGGTGCTGTCGATCGCGGCGACGCTGCTGGCGCGGGAGCCCGACGCCCACTTCTGTCTGATCCGCAGCGACCGCACCGCGGCTTCGACGATGTTCCTGGACGAGGTGGCCGACCTCAAGGACCGCTACCCGGACCGTTTCCAGCTGGTCACCGCGCTCTCCCGGGAGGAGCAGCAGGCAGGGCTGGGGTCGGGCCGTCTCGACGAGGACCGGCTGACAGGGCTGCTGCCCGCGCTGCTACCGGTGGCGGATGTGGACGGCTGGTTCCTGTGCGGGCCCTTCGGTCTCGTCCAGAGCGCCGAGCGCGCACTGCGCGGTCTGGGGGTGGCCAGGAACCGCATCCACGAAGAGATCTTCCACGTCGACGCCGGGGGCGGGACGGTACCGGTCACGAGCGGTACGTCACCAGCGGCGCCCACGAACAGCACTCTCACCGCCACCCTCACCGCCACTCTTGACGGCCGGTCGGGCAACTGGCCGGTGCGGGACGGCGAATCACTGCTGGAGACGGTGTTGCGCAGCCGTGCGGACGCGCCGTACGCCTGCAAGGGCGGGGTCTGCGGAACGTGCCGGGCCTTCCTGGTCTCCGGTGAGGTGCGGATGGACCGCAACTACGCGCTGGAGCCGGAGGAGACCGAAGCGGGCTATGTGCTGGCCTGCCAGTCGCACCCGGCATCACCGGAGGTGGAGCTGGACTTCGACCGCTGAGACGACTGATACGACGGAGCCGGCTGCGACGGCTGCGACGGCTGCGACGGCTCAGGTGACGTCAGAGGACGAAGGCCGGGCTTCCATTGTCGGTGACCATCGGGCGCCCGGCGCCGTCCCAGGCGAGCATCCCGCCGTCGATGTTCACCGCGTCCACACCCTGCTGCACCAGGTACTGCGTGACCTGTGCGGAACGGCCGCCGACCCGGCACATCACATGCACCCGTCGGCCGTCCTGCGCCGCTTCGGTGAGCTCACCGAAGCGGCTCACGAAATCACTCATCGGAATGTGCAGCGCGCCCTCGACGTGACCGGCTGCCCACTCGTCGTTCTCCCGTACGTCCAGCACGAGACCGTCGGCCGGCACCGACGCCACGTCGATGGAAGGGAGCGGGGCGAAGTTCATGGGTCATGCCTTCTCTCGTACGTACACAGTGTGCTCGTCGTGCTCGTCACTCAACACTCAACGGGGAGCGGGGCTCGCCCGGCAGTGCAACCTACTGCACCAGTTTCGCAAGATCCGCCTCGCGCTCGGCGACCCGCGCGAGCAGCTGTTCCGCGATCTCCTCCAGCAGCCGGTCCGGATCATCGGGCGCCATCCGCAGCATCGAACCGATGGCGCTGTCCTCCAGCTCCTTGGCGACCACGGACAGCAGCTCCTTGCGCCGCGAGAGCCACTCCAGCCGGGCATAGAGCTCATCGCGCTCCGGCTGCTGCTCCACGGGCACCGGACCCGCGGCCCACTCCTCGGCGAGCACCCGCAACTGATCCACGTCCCCACGCCCGTACGCAGCGTTGACCCGCGTGATGAACTCGTCCCTGCGGCTCCGCTCCGCCTCGTCCTGCGCCAGGTCCGGGTGCGCCTTGCGGGCCAGCTCGCGGTAGAGCCTGCGCGCCTCCTCGCTCGGCCTGACCCGCTTGGGAGGCTGCACGGCCTGCTCGGTGAGCATCGCCGACGCCTCCGGCGAGAGGCCGTCCGAGTCCATCCAGTCGTGGAACAGCTCGTCGACACCGGGCATCGGCATGACCATGGCTCGCGCCTCTTCCGCCCTGCGGCGGTCTTCCGGATCACCGGTGCGGGCGGCCGTGGCCTCCGCGATCCGGGCATCCAGCTCGTCGAGGCGCGCGTACATCGGACCGAGTTTCTGGTGGTGGAGCCGGGAGAAGTTCTCCACCTCGACCCGGAAGGTCTCCACCGCGATCTCGAACTCGATCAGCGCCTGCTCGGCAGCGCGCACGGCCCTCTCCAGCCGCGCCTCCGGTCGCTCCGAGGCCTGGTCCGGGGCCGGCCCCGTGTTCTGCTCAGCGCCCCCGCCGCCGACCTGGCCAGCGGTCTCCTCACCGCTCGCCGGCCCGGCGGCAGTCACCCGCCCCTCGGCCTGCTGTCCCTCGGCCTGCTGACTGTCGGGCTTCAGGCCGTCGGGCTGCTGACCGGCTGCCTCGTGCCCGGCTGCCTGCGGGTCCTGCACGTCGTCGTTCCGGGTCGTCGGCTCCCCGGGAGCTTCCTGAGTCACCTGCCCAGCGTACGGGCGGCCGGGGCGCGCGGTCACACCCCGCCGTCACACCCCCGGCTCGGCGGCTATTCGCCCGCTCTTGACCGCCACCACCAGGTCACCGTGGTCCGCTTCCGTACGATCCGCGTACACCACCGCGAAACACGCCACCGCCTCGTCGAACTCCTCGTTCTTCCCGCAGTACCCGGCGAGCAGCCGCGGGTCGACGCTGTGCGCATGGGCCCGCGCCAGCAGTGCCCCGGTCATCCGCCCGTAGTCGTCCAGCTGACCAGGTTCGAGCGCCGTCGGGTCGACGCTGCCCTTGCGGTTCCTGAACTGCCGCACCTGGAAGGGCCGGCCGTCCACTTCGGCCCAGCCCAGCAGAGTGTCGCTGACCACCTGCATCCGCTTCTGCCCGAGCACCACCCGGCGCCCTTCGTGCCCGGCCTCCGGCGCCCGGAATCCGGCCGCCGGCAGAAAGGGCGCCAGCGCCGAAGCACGCGCCTCCTTCACCTGGAGCACCAGCGGCTGGCTCCGGTGGTCGAGGAGCAGCACCACATACGACCGCGTACCGACGCTGCCGGTACCGACCACCCGGAACGCCACATCGTGAATCGCGTACCGCGCGAGCAGCGGCAACCGGTCCTCCGGAAGCGTCTCCAGGTACCCGCCGAGCGCCGAGGCCACCGCGGCGGCCTCCGCGTCCGCCACCCGCCGCAGCACCGGCGGCGCGTCCACGAAGCGCCGCATCCCGCCGGGCCCCTCGGCCGTCGCCCTGGCGGCGAAGCGCGCACTGGTGTTGTTACGGGCCTTCTGCGCGACCCGCTCCAGGGTGCCGGCCAGATCCCGCGCGTCCGCGTGCGAGACGAGCTCCTCGTCCGCGATCGCGTTCCACGCGTCCAGCACCGGCATCCTGGCCAGCAGCCGCATGGTCCGCCGGTACGCCCCGACCGAGTCGAACGCCGCCTGTCGGCAGACGTCCTCACCGGCCCCCGCCTGGCGTCCCGCCAGCACCAGCGAGGTCGCGAGCCGTTTGACGTCCCACTCCCACGGGCCGACGACGGTCTCGTCGAAGTCGTTCAGGTCCATGACCAGACGGCCGCGCACATCGCCGTAGAGGCCGAAGTTCGCCGCATGCGCGTCACCACAGATCTGCGCCCCCACACCGGTGACGGGCGTACCCACCAAGTCGTGTGCCATCAGCCCGGCCGCGCCCCGAAGGAAGGCGAAGGGCGACTCGGCCATACGACCGACCCTTATCGGGGTCAGCTCGGGCACCCGGCCGCGGCTCGACTCCTCGACCGCCCGCACCGCATCGGGCCGCCCCACCGAGAGCACCAGCGAATCGTGCGAAGCCCTGGGCACCCGGGACCGCAGCGCCTTGCCCTCGCTCTTCGGCGAGTCCCCGGGCGCGCCCTCCGCCGTACACCGGGCGAAGCCGCGAACCTCCGGAATCCGTTCCCCGGCGCCCCCGCCCGGTCCCCCATCGAAACCCTCGCCGGACCCCCCGTCGAGCCCTCCGCGCTGCCCCGACACCACTGTCTCGTTCTCGGCCATGATGCGCCGCCTCCCCAGCCCTCGCACAGCACGACTGCCGGCCGCAACGGCCAACATCAACTGCTCACGACCGTACCGCCGCCCACCGACACCCGTCTCTCCCTGTGGACAACCGACAGCCGACAGCCGACAACCACCAGCCACCAGCCACCAGCCACCAGCCACCCAACGCTCAGGAGTTCACACCCCGACGGCCTCTTCCATCTCCTCCTCGGCCGTAGCCGCCCCGGACTCCGAAGCCGCTCCAGCAACCTCTCCAGCAGTCACCCCGGCAGCTGCCCCGGCAGTCACCCCCCGAGAGCCGGCCACAGCCGCCCGTCGCCGCCGCGCCTCGGCCAGTCCCGCCGCCCCCATCGCCGCGAGTCCGGCCACCAGCCACAGGCCCAGCACCAGCACATGCCGCCCGAGCCCGTTCCCGTCGAAGTACACATGGCTGCGCGCACCCTCGATGAAGCCCGCGCCGTTCCAGAACGCGTGCAGCGCGCCGAAGAAGCCCGACTGCAGCTCCGGCCGGAAGATGCCTCCCGAGCTGGTGAAGTTGAGCATCACGAACAGCACCATCACGCCCAGCGTCGTCCACCGCCCGAGGAAGGTGTGCAGTCCGACGCCGATCAGCAGGATGCCCGCCGAGTACACCCAGGACATCGCCCACAGCCCACCGAGCCCCCGGTCCACCAGGTGGAACATCGGCCCCGCGAAGGCCGCCCCGATCCCGCTCACGACCAGCGACATCCCCGCCGCCAGCAGCGCCCTGATCCGCAGCGGCAGCACACCGCCCGCACCACCGATCACCGCGACCGAGGCGTACGAACCGATGCTCAGCGCGACCAGCAGGAAGAAGAGCCCCTGCCCCGTCGGGTCGCCGCTCGCCGCCGGTGTCACGTCCGTCACCTTCAACGGTTCGCCGTGCTTGGCCGCGACCTCGGTGAAGACCTTCTGGACGGCGGTGGCGCTGGTCTCCGAGGAGGCGGTGGCGACCAGCAGCTCCGGCGTCTCCTTGCCCTTCCCCGGTACGTACGCCCCGTAGACCGCCTGGTCCATCAGCTGCCCGACGGCGGCCTCCCGGTCGGGCACGGTACGCACGTTCAGCGCTCCCGCGCCCTTGTCCTGCAGCGTCTGCGCGAGCACCTGGGCGCTCGGCCCGGACCCCACCACGTCCACCCGCAGATCGTGCGGGGCCGGGGCGTGGAAGGCCCCCAGATACGCGATCCCCATACCGACGCACATCAGCAGCGGCGTGAGGAGATGGCCGAGCACATGGCGCAGAGCGGCCCCGTCTCCCGTACGGCCAGGGACCGCGTGTGCCGGAACGGACATCAGGAAAACCTCCGATGGTTGGTTTTTACAACCGAATCAATGGATGTACTCTACAACCAATACCCGGGAGGACAAAACACATGAACAACGCCAACAACGCCAACAACGCCATCGACACCATCGAGCGCGAACTCACAGCATTCGCCCGCCGCGCCCGCGCGGCCGCTGCCCGTCTGCACCCCGGTCTGCCCCTGGTCTCGTACACGCTGCTGGCGCACATCAACGACCAGCGGGGGTGCCGCGCCACCGACCTCGCGGCCCACTACCTGCTCGACAAGTCGACGGTCAGCAGGCAGGTCGGGTCCCTCGAAACGCTGGGCCTGGTCGAGCGCCGCCCCGATCCCGACGACCACCGCGTCCAGGTCCTGCATCCGACCCGGGCCGGCGCCGAGCTCCTCAGCGCGACCCACGCCAGCCGCCACACGGCCTTCCAGGAACGCCTCGCCGACTGGAGCGAGGAAGACCTCACCCGCTTCGCCGCCTACCTCCTGCGCTACAACCAGGCAGGCCAACCAGACCCGGCAAGCCAATCAGGCCAAGCAGGCCAAGCAGGCCCGGCTACCGCAGCGTGACGACCGTCGCCGCCCCCACGGCCCCGTCCGTCCCGATGGTGCGTACGTCGGTCCCGCGCCCCGCGACCAACCGCTCCAGCCCCGCCGCATCCGGCTGCAGCCGCCCGCGCTCGAAGACGACCAGGCTCACCCGCGTCCCCTCGGGCACCCGCCCCTTCCGCCCCCGGTACTGGGCGTACGTCACCGCGTCGCACCCGGAGTACCAGCCGAACTCCGGCTCGTACCCCGTCACCACCAGGCACGGCCGTCCCTGCGCCGCCGCCCCGATCTCCCGCGCGACCGGCACCGTCGACCAGCTCAGCCGCGTCGGCGCCGGCATCGCGCCGTGCGCCACGACCTGCGTCGTGCCGAGCACCGTGAGCCCGGCCAGCACGCCCGCGCCGGCCAGCACGGGGGCACTGCCCACTGACCCCACCAGTTCGGCCACCGCCTGCACCCCGAGCACGGTCAGCAGGACGACAGCGAGACAGACGAACCGCGGTTCTCCGTCCGTCGCCAGGCCGAGGATCACGAAGACCAGCACGGCGGCCGTTCCCAGGAACACCCGCCGCAGGTCCTCCGGACGCACCTCCGGTGCCACCCCGCCCCGGACGTCCCGCGCTCCCCGTACCCGCCACACCCGCCACACCCGCCGCAGCGCCGCCCCCGCCGCCCACAGCCCCGCGACCATCACCACCGCGCCGAGGTCTCCCGCCAGCCGGTAGGGAAAGACCGCCAGGTAATAGACGAGCCCGTCCCCCACGTACGCGCGATTGGCCTGCGAGGTCGCCGACAGGACCATTCCGAGCGGCGACCCCGTCTCCCGTACGGCATGCACGAAGTGCGGTACGAGCCCGATCGCCAGCAGCGCGGCCGCCCCCACCAGCCGCCGCCCCTGTACGGCCCACGCGCGCGGGCCGTACGCGAAGAGCGCGGCGAGCCCCACGGCCAGCAGGTTCCCCACCACGCCGTACCGCAGGTAGAAAGCGGCCAGTGCGGCGGCCGGCACCCCCCACAGCGCCCGCGACCCCTCCTTCTCCTGCGCCCGCACCAGCAGGAAGACGACGATCAGCAACCACCCCGTCGCCCCGATGTCGTTGAGGTACTCCGGCACCCTGCGCAGAAACCCCAGCCCGCTCAGCAGCACCAGCAGAACCACCACCGCCCGCCGCCGCGAGGTCCAGACGGCCGCGACGAGATACGTCACCGTCAGCGTCCCCAGCACCAGCACGAGCGCCACCGCGCGCAGAGCGCCCTCCCCTCCGGCACCTCCGTGCAGCCACAGGGCGAGCGCGCCGAGCGCGGGAAGCCCCACGGGCCGGTAGACGCCCCAGCCCGCGTCGGGCGTCCCGTCCGCCCAGGAGCGCGCCTTGTTCGCGTACACCGCTTCCTCGTGACCGAGGTACGGCTCGAAGTCCTGAAGCACCGCCCACACCCCGGCGGCGAGCACCAGCACCCCCAGGACGTACGCCCAGGAAGGCACCCGCCGCAGCGCGCCCACCGCCGACCGCGGGCCGGCGGACACCCGCTCCGCCCACAGAGGCCGGGAAACCAGCCAGGCCGGCGCCGCGACAAGCAGGTACGGCCACGGCTGCCACCCCGGCAGCCACCTCCCGAACCCGGCCACCAGCAGCACCTGCTGCACACCCGCCAGAGCCGTGAACACCACGGCCACGACGAAGGCGGCCTTCCTACGGGTCACCACGGAATCCCCCTGCCGCCGACGGACCGCCGGACACCGCAGGGCAGCCCGTAAAAAGAAACGGACCTCACCGTGGTCAACGGTGAGGTCCGGATCATGGGTCTTGCAAAGTGCGCGAGGGGGGATTTGAACCCCCACGTCCCTAAGGACACTGGCACCTGAAGCCAGCGCGTCTGCCGTTCCGCCACTCGCGCATGAGTGGTGCCGTTCGAATCTCTCACTGGTTTGTGCGAGCGCCTGACGACATGCAGAAGATTAGCACGGTGGCGAGGAGGGATTCACACCCGTTGTTGCGGGGGACCTGGGGAGAAGCGGAGAGCCGAGCGGAAGGCGGACCGAAGGGCGGGGCGAAGGCGGAACGGAAGGCGGACGAAGGGCGGGACGAAGGCGGACGAAGGGCGGAACGAGGCAGCGAACCGGAGGGGGAAGGGACAGAGAACAAGGAGAGGGAACGACGCCGCCTCTCACCCACTCCTCCAGAGTGCCGCCCGGGTGCGGGACACTGTCAGGAGGCCACCTCTACGATCCCTGTGAGAGGTGACACTCATCCACTGTGCAGACAAGGGGAACCAGCCGATTTCCCGACGCGTGGATACGATCAGTAAGCAGTACCAGGACGACAACGACGGAGGAGGTGCCCCATGGGAGTCCTGAAGCGTTTCGAGCAGCGTCTCGAAGGTCTGGTCAACGGCACCTTCGCCAAGGTCTTCAAGTCCGAAGTCCAGCCCGTCGAGATCGCCGGCGCCCTCCAGCGCGAGTGCGACAACAACGCCACGATCTGGAACCGCGAGCGGACCGTCGTCCCCAACGACTTCATCGTCGAGCTCTCCACCCCGGACTACGAACGCCTCAGCCCGTACTCCGGCCAGCTCGGCGACGAACTCTCCGGACTCGTCCGCGACTACGCCAAGCAGCAGCGCTACACCTTCATGGGCCCCATCAAGGTCCACCTGGAGAAGGCCGAAGACCTCGACACCGGTCTCTACCGCGTGCGCAGCCGCACCCTCGCTTCGAGTACGTCGCAGGCAGTCGCCCCCCAGTCCCCGGCCCCCGGCCACTCCCCCTCCGCACCGGCCGCCCCCCGCGGCGGCGGCTACGGCTACCCGCCGTCGGCCGCCCCCGGAGTGCCCCCCATGCCCGCGGCCCCGCCGCCTTCGCACGGCGCGAGGCCCGGCGGCCCGGCGGCCGCCGACCGCAGACCCGCCGGACAGGGCGCAGCCCCCGGCCCCATGCCGGGCGCCCAGACGCGGCGCTGGATCGAGATCAATGGCACACGCCATCAGATGTCCCGCCCGACGCTGGTGCTGGGCCGCAGCACCGAAGCAGACGTGCGGATCGACGACCCCGGCGTATCGCGCCGGCACTGTGAGATCCGGACCGGAACGCCCCCGACGATCCAGGATCTCGGGTCTACCAACGGCATCGTGGTAGACGGACAGCACACCACCCGCGCTACGCTCCGCGACGGCTCGCGGATCGTCGTGGGCAGTACGACCATCGTTTATCGGCAAGCCGAAGGGTGAAGCGGGGGCAATGTCAGAGCTGACCCTGACGGTCATGCGGCTAGGTTTCCTGGCTGTTCTGTGGCTGTTCGTGATTGTGGCCGTCCAGGTCATCCGCAGCGATCTGTTCGGTACGCGGGTCACGCAGCGCGGCTCACGCCGTACTGCGCCCGCCGACGCCAGACCGCAGCAGACCGGACGCCAGCAACAGGCTGCGGCCCCGCCGCAGCAGCGCCAGCGCCGCGGCGCCCCCACCAAGCTGGTGGTGTCCGAAGGCACGCTCACCGGCACGACGGTGGCCCTCCAGGGGCAGACCGTCACGCTGGGGCGGGCGCACGACTCGACGATCGTGCTGGACGACGACTACGCGTCCAGCCGTCATGCCAGGATCTACCCGGACCGTGACGGCCAGTGGATCGTCGAGGATCTCGGGTCCACCAACGGCACGTATCTCGACCGGACCCGGCTCACCACCCCGACCCCCATTCCGCTGGGCGCGCCGATCCGCATCGGCAAGACCGTCATCGAGCTGCGGAAGTAGTACGACAATGAGCGAGCGGAGCGAGCGAGCCGCGGCGGCCGTGACAACGGATCCCCGAAGGCTCCCGACCGGAGGGTGGGCACCGTGCGGATGTACCCGGAGCCGACGGGCGAGGTGCGCATGAGTCTGTCACTGCGCTTCGCCGCCGGATCGCACAAAGGCATGATCCGGGAGGGCAACGAGGACTCCGGTTACGCCGGTCCGCGCCTTCTCGCCATCGCCGACGGCATGGGCGGCCAGGCCGCGGGCGAGGTGGCGAGTTCCGAAGTCATCTCCACCCTGGTCACCCTGGACGACGACGTACCCGGCTCGGACATCCTCACCTCGCTCGGCACCGCCGTGCAGCGTGCCAACGACCAGCTGCGCGTGATGGTCGAGGAGGACCCCCAGCTGGAGGGCATGGGCACCACGCTCACCGCCCTGCTGTGGACCGGCCGGCGCCTGGGCCTCGTGCACGTCGGCGACTCACGGGCGTACCTCCTGCGCGACGGCGTGCTGACGCAGATCACGCAGGACCACACCTGGGTGCAGCGCCTCGTCGACGAGGGCCGCATCACCGAGGAAGAGGCCACCACCCACCCGCAGCGCTCCCTGCTGATGCGCGCGCTGGGCAGCGGCGACCACGTCGACCCCGACCTCTCGATCCGTGAGGTCCGGGCCGGCGACCGCTATCTGATCTGCTCCGACGGCCTGTCCGGCGTCGTCTCCCACCAGACGATGGAGGAGACGCTCGCCGGCTACCACGGCCCGCAGGAGACCGTGCAGGAGCTGATCCAGCTCGCGCTGCGCGGCGGCGGCCCCGACAACATCACCTGCATCGTCGCGGACGTCCTCGACGTCGACGGCAACGACACCCTGGCCGGGCAGCTCAACGACACCCCGGTCGTCGTGGGCGCGGTCGCCGAGAACCAGCTCCAGCTGAACGACGGCGGCGCCATGCAGACCCCCGCGGGCCGCGCGGCGGGCCTCGGCAGGCCCGTCCCCCCGCAGTCCGCACCGGGGGGCGCCTTCGGCCCGCCCGGCAGCGGTGACAACGACGGTTACGGAGCGGCACCCGACGGCGTCTTCGGCGCGTACAGCGACGAGGACTTCGACAAGCCCCGCGCCGGCCGCAAGTGGCTCAAGAGATCGCTCTACATCGTGCTCGCGCTCGCCGTCGTCGGCGGCGGTCTGTACGGCGGCTACCGCTGGACCCAGACCCAGTACTACGTCGGCGCCAACGACGAGCACGTCGCGCTCTACCGGGGCATCAGCCAGGACCTCGCCTGGGTCTCCCTCTCGAAGGTCGAGCGGGACCACCCCGAGATCGAACTCAAGTACCTCCCGCCCTACCAGCGCAAGCAGGTGGAGACGACCATCGCCGAGGGCAGCCTCGCCGACGCGCGCGAGAAGGTCACCGAACTCGGAACCCAGGCCTCCGCGTGCAAGAAGGACGAGGAGCGCCGCCGGGCAGAGCGCGAGAAAGCGGAACGCGAGCAGGCAGCGCGTGAGAAGGCGGAACGCGAGAACGACGCGCGTACGGGTGAGGCGGGCGGCACGCCCGGTTCCGGCGCCACGACCCAGACCACCACGTCCAAGAAGATTCCGACGGCTACAGCTCCGCCCACTCCTGGCCCCAGCCTCTCCGAGGAAGAACAGAAGCTGGTCTCGCAGTGCGGTAAGCCGTAAAGCCGTAGGGGGCCTTACCACCATGAGCGTTGTCACCAACACGACCACCATCGGCGCGATCGAAGCGCCGAGCCGCCGCAACACCGAACTCGCGATGCTCGCGTTCGCCGTCATCATCCCGGTCTTCGCGTACGCCAACGTCGGCCTCGCCAAGGACGGCAGCCTGCCCGCCGGCATGCTCGGTTACGGCATCGGGCTCAGCCTGCTCGCGGGCGTCGCGCACCTGATGGTGCGCAAGTTCGCGCCGTACGCCGATCCGCTGATGCTGCCCCTGGCCACCCTGCTCAACGGGCTCGGCCTGGTACTGATCTGGCGGCTCGACCTGGAACCGTCGATCACCACCGACGCCCTCGGCGGCGCGATGGCACCCAAGCAGATGATCTGGTCGGCGCTCGGCGTCGCCCTCTTCCTGGGCGTCCTGCTGTTCCTCAAGGACCACCGCGTACTCCAGCGCTACACGTACATCTCCATGGTCGTGGCCCTCGTGCTGCTGATCCTGCCGATGTTCTTCCCGGCCAAGTTCGGCGCGCGGATCTGGATCACCATCCCCGGTGTCGGATCGCTCCAGCCCGCCGAGTTCGCGAAGATCATCATCGCGATCTTCTTCGCCGGCTACCTGATGGTGAAGCGTGACGCGCTCGCCCTCGCCAGCCGCCGCTTCATGGGCATGTACCTGCCCCGCGGACGCGACCTCGGGCCGATCCTCGCCATCTGGGCGATCAGCCTGATGATCCTGATCTTCGAGACCGACCTGGGCACCTCGCTGCTCTTCTTCGGCCTCTTCGTGATCATGTTGTACGTCGCCACCGAGCGCACCAGCTGGGTCGTCTTCGGCCTCACCCTCAGCGCCGCCGGCGCCGTCGGCGTCGCCTCCTTCGCCGGGCACGTACAGTCCCGCGTCAACAACTGGCTCAACCCCCTCGCTCTCCAGGACGGCGGCGTCACCGAGACCGCCCAGGCCATGTACGCCTTCGGCTCCGGCGGCCTCTTCGGCTCCGGACTCGGCCAGGGCTACTCCCGCCTCATCGGCGGCATCGCCCCCAAGAGCGACTACATCCTCGCCACCGTCGGCGAGGAAATGGGCCTGACCGGGCTCATGGCGATCATCCTGCTGTACGGCCTCCTCATCGAGCGCGGCGTACGCACCGCCCTCGCCGCCCGTGACCCCTTCGGCAAGCTCCTCGCGATCGGCCTCTCCGGCGCCTTCGCCCTCCAGGTCTTCGTCGTCGCGGGCGGTGTCACCGGCGTCATCCCGCTGACCGGCATGACCATGCCGTTCCTCGCGCAGGGCGGCTCCTCCGTCATCGCCAACTGGGCACTCATCGCCATCCTGCTGCGCATCAGCGACACCGCGCGCAGGCCCGCGCCCGCCCCCGCCCCCACCTCCGACGCCGAAATGACCCAGGTGGTCCGACCGTGAACAAGCCCCTGCGCCGGGTCGCCATCTTCTGCGGCCTGCTCGTCCTCGCCCTGCTCGTACGTGTCAACTGGGTGCAGTACGTCAAGGCCGACGAACTCGCCAATGACCCCAAGAACCGCCGCGTCCAGATCGACCGCTACGCCCACAAGCGCGGCAACATCATCGTCGACGGCAAGGCGATCACGGGGTCCAAGGAGTCCAAGAGCAACGACTTCAAGTACCAGCGGACGTACAAGAACGGCCCGATGTGGGCCCCGGTCACCGGCTTCTCCTCACAGGCCTTCGGCTCCAGCCAGATAGAAGCCCTCGAAGACGGCATCCTCACCGGCAACGACGACCGCCTCTTCTTCGACCGTACGGTCAGCGTGTTCACCGGTGAGAAGAAACAAGGCGGCAACGTCGTCACCACCCTGAAGTCCGCCGCCCAGAAGGCCGCGTACAAGGGCCTCGGCGACAAGAAGGGCGCCGTCGCGGCCATCGACCCGCAGACCGGCGCGATCCTGGCTCTCGCCAGCACCCCGTCGTACGACCCGTCCGTGTTCTCCGGCAACTCCCACAAGGACTCCGACAACCGGCAGAAGCTCCTTAACCACAAGGACGCGCCGATGAAGAACCGGGCACTGCGCGAGACGTACCCGCCGGGGTCGACCTTCAAGGTGGTCACCGCCGCCGCCGCTCTCGAGCACGGCAAGGTCAAGGACATCAACGCGGCGACGGACACCCCTGAGCCGTACATCCTGCCCAACACCCGCACGCCGATGGTCAACCATGCGCAAGGTTGCGAGAACGCCAGCCTGAACAAGGCGATGGAGGTCTCCTGCAACTCGGTCTTCGCCAAGCTCGGTGACGAGGTCAGCCGGGACGAAATGGTGAAGACGGCCGAGAAGTTCGGCTTCAACAACTCCGAGATCGACACCCCGGTCCGGGCCGCCGAGAGCGTCTACGACACCAAGATGGACCGCTCCAGCAACGCGATGTCGTCCATCGGCCAGTTCAACACCGCCGCCACCCCGCTCCAGATGGCCATGGTCACGGCGGCGATCGCCAACGACGGCAAGCTGATGAAGCCGTACATGATCGACCGGCTCACTTCCTCCAGCCTGGATCTGATCGAGAAGACCGCGCCGGAGGAGATGAGCCGGCCCCTGTCCCAGGAGAACGCACAGCTGGTCCAGCAGATGATGGAGAACGTCGTCGAGAAGGGCACCGGCGGCAACGCCAAGATCGACGGCGTCAAGGTCGGCGGCAAGACGGGCACGGCGGAGAACGGCGTGGGCAACATGGGGAAGCCCTACGCCTGGTTCATTTCCTACGCGAAGATCGAGAAGGGCTCGCCCGTCGCCGTCGCCGTGGTGGTCGAAGACAGCCAGGCAGTCGGCGGCGACATTACGGGTGGCGGACTTGCCGCACCGATCGCCAAAGATGTCATGAATGCGGTCCTGAACGGTGAAAGGTAACCCGGCCCTCTTTGGCCTTGTCGCAGCCTGCACACACAAGCGAGCGGTGACTTACGCCACATTCTCCATCAAGTGAAAATCATTCCGCTTCGCGGGCTCGCTATGATCCCGAAGCTCTTTATCTGAAATGGGCACTTCATCCCGGTCGGCCGCGCGGAGGGCATTGAGCCCACTGCCCCGGGCCATTGACGAGGAGAGCCGCATGAGTGCGAAGAGAAAATTGTCGGTGATATCGAAGGCGTTCCGAAGCCGGTCCGCCTGCATGAAGAAGAAGGGTTTCGACTACCAAATCCCCATGGACCCGGCGGAGACCTTCCCTTCCGGGGGACCTGCGGGGAATGCCGAGAAGTCCACCGCGACCGCGGATGTCTCCTGCAAGCAGGAAACCAACGCCGTAGGCATCCGGTACGCCGTGGAGAAGGCATACCGGCTCGGCTCGGTCAACAAGAGTTTCGAGCGGCTGGAAATGCTGCGAAAAAGCAATGAAACACTGCTTGAAGCGGCATCGAGGGTCTAGTTCACCCGGCGCATCGAACCGGTTGACAGCCCTGCGCCCTCCCCGAGGCACGACACTTATCCCGCGTCCCACCGGCAGCCTTCACACGCTCCACATCCGCATACCGGTCGGATATCGACTACTGGGCACGGCCAAGTTCGCCCCGCCGCGACCGGTACCGTGTCCCAAGCAACCACACGTGGACGGTTGAGGGAGAGGTCTAGCGCTATGGAAGAGCCGCGTCGCCTCGGCGGCCGGTACGAGTTGGGCTCGGTGCTCGGCCGTGGTGGCATGGCCGAGGTCTACATCGCGCACGACACCCGGCTCGGCCGCACCGTCGCCGTGAAGACGCTGCGGGTGGACCTCGCCCGCGATCCGTCCTTCCAGGCCCGGTTCCGCCGCGAGGCCCAGTCGGCCGCCTCGCTCAACCACCCGGCGATCGTCGCGGTCTACGACACCGGCGAGGACTACGTCGACAACGTCTCCATCCCGTACATCGTGATGGAGTACGTCGACGGATCGACCCTGCGCGAGCTCCTGCACTCCGGCCGCAAGCTGCTGCCCGAGCGCACCCTGGAAATGACCGTGGGCATCCTCCAGGCGCTCGAGTACTCGCACCGCGCCCAGATCGTCCACCGCGACATCAAGCCGGCGAACGTCATGCTGACGCGCACCGGCCAGGTCAAGGTCATGGACTTCGGCATCGCCCGCGCCATGGGCGACTCCGGCATGACCATGACGCAGACCGCCGCGGTCATCGGCACCGCCCAGTACCTCTCGCCCGAGCAGGCCAAGGGCGAACAGGTCGACGCGCGCTCCGACCTCTACTCCACCGGCTGCCTGCTCTACGAGCTGCTGACGGTACGGCCGCCGTTCATCGGCGACTCCCCCGTCGCGGTCGCGTACCAGCACGTACGGGAAGAGCCGCAGCCGCCCAGCAACTTCGACCCCGAGATCACGCCCGAAATGGACGCCATTGTCCTGAAGGCCCTGGTCAAGGACCCCAACTACCGCTACCAGTCCGCCGACGAGATGCGCGCCGACATCGAGGCCTGCCTCGACGGCCGGCCCGTCGCGGCCACCTCGGCACTCGGCGCGGTCGGCTACGGCGGCTACCCGGACGACCAGCCCACGACGGCGCTGCACTCGGCCGACGCGAGCGGCGGCCAGACGTCGATACTGCCGCCGGTCAATCCGGACGACGGCGGCTACGGCTACGACGACCGCCCGGACCGTCGCAGGCAGCAGCAGAAGAAGAGCAACCTCTCGACGATCCTGCTCGTCCTCGCGGGCGCCCTCGTCCTCGTCGGCGCGATCCTGATCGGCAGATCGCTCTTCCCCAGCGACAACAGCACCGACAGCGTCCCCGTGCCGCCCCTGATCGGCGAGACGGTGGCCGATGCCAGAGGCCTTGCCACGAACGTCGACCTGACGCTCAAGGTCGGCGAGCGCAAGGAGTGCGAGGACCAGCCCGAGGGCAAAATCTGCGAACAGACCCCGGCCGGCGGCGAGGAGGCCGAGCCGGGCTCGGCCATCACGGTCGTCGTCTCCACGGGCGCTCCGAAGATCGAGGTCCCCGACGTCATGGACCAGACGAAGGACAGGGCGACGGAGAACCTCGAGTCCAAGGGCTTCGACGTCGAGACCAAGTCGGTCGAGTCCGAGAAGACGGTCGGCACGGTCATCGACCAGGACCCCGAGGGCGGCACGAAGGCGGAGAAGGGCGAGACGATCACCATCTCGATCGCCAAGACCTCCAAGGCCGACGTCCCGGACGTGGTCGGCCAGGACTTCGAAGCGGCCAAGAAGCAGCTCTCGGACCTCGGCTTCGTCGTCGCCCGCGAGGAGGAGGAGTCGGCCCAGCCCCCGAACTCGGTTCTCAAGCAGACCCCGGTGGGTGGCAGCCGGACCGACAAGGGCGGCACCATCACCCTGACCGTCGCCAAGGCCCCCGCCCAGGAACAGGTCGCGGTACCGTCCGTGACCGGCCAGAAGCTCAAGGACGCCCGCAAGGCGATCGAGGACGCCGGCCTGACCGTCGGCACGATCACCGACCCGCAGGACGACGAGGCCGTCGTCGTCCTCACCCAGCCCGCGGCCGGCCAGCAGGTCCCCAAGGGCACGTCGGTCAACTTCACCACTGCCGCTGCCCCCGGCGGCGGTGACGGCGGCAACGACGGCGGCGAAGACAACGGCGGCAACGGCAACAACGGCGGCAATGACGTCGGCGGCCTCTTCGGCGGCGGCTTCGGCCGCAACGGGGGGGACCGGGACTAGCGCCGAGTACAGCACCCCAGGAGGGCCGTGGACTTCGAGAGGAGTCCACGGCCCTTCTGGCTTGCCCGGAGGGGACAGCGACGCGCATGGCTGCGAAAGCCGCCGGACGGCATGCACGTCACCACAGCCACGGTGGCCAGTTGCTTCCAGGCCGGCATCAAGGCCGTCGAACCCCTGGTAGGGACAACGGGGAGGAACCGGAAGCCGACGACTACCGAGTTTTGTCAGGTATAGAACCGGCCTCCTTCAAGGAGGACAGTGGGATGCAGTCACGCTCACGAGCCCTCGCCCTCCACCCCCGGCGCACCGTCCCCCACATCACCATGCTGCTCCGCGACAGCGAAGTCGCACGTCAGGTCCGTACGTACCTTCTCGGCGCCGAGTACATCGCCCGTACCCACCCTGGGGACGACTTCGTCCCCAGGGCCCCTGAGTCCCTCGACGACCGCATCGGCCGACGTATCACCCACGTCCTCGGCACCTCGGTCGTCCCGATGTTCAACACCCTCGTCGAGGCTCCGGGCGAGCAGCGGAAGAAGCTCGTCTCCCTCCGGGAGGACGTGCAGCGGGCCGAACGGAAACTCGTCCAGCACGACGTACGGCTCCTGCGCCTGGAACGGGCGCAGGAACGGCAGCCGCCGACCGGGGTCATGGCCGCCATGGACGCCATGGACTGGCGCGGATTCGAGCAGTACGTGGCGGGGCTGCTGCGCCGGGACGGACGCACCGATGCCGTCGTCCACGGCGACCGGGGCGCCGACATCACCGCGTACACCTCCGACGGGCGCAGTGTCGTCGTGCGGTGCGAGAACTTCGCGCCGTACCGCTCCGTGTGGAGCGGTGAGATGCAGAAGTTCCTCGGAGCCGCCAAGGTCCAGCACCGGGCCGAGGTCGCCCTCTCCGCAGCCACCCGCCCGTTTTCGCGTGAAGCCCACGCCATCGCGGTGGAGTACGCCGTCACAGCCGTGCACCGCGGACTGCTGGAGGCACGGAGCGCCGGCACGGTGCTGCAAGTGCTGCAAGTGCTGCAAGTGCTGCGCTGACGCTCCGGGAGTGACGAAGTGCCGCTCTCGCCGAAAAGCCGGTCAGCGCAGTTCGGCCGGCGGCGTCCGCTTCGCGTCGACCTTCTCCGTACGCTCCAGCTCGCCCCACACGATGTACCGGTGCTCGGACGTGTAGACCGGCGTGCACGTCGTCAGCGTGATGTAGCGGCCCGGCTTCTTCTTGCCCGACTCCTTCGGGACCGGCTTCAGTACGTCCACGTTGTACTTCGAGGTCTCGGGCAGCTTCGCGTACACCTTGTAGACGTACCAGGTGTCCTTCGTCTCGAAGACGATCGTGTCGCCGTCCTTGAGCTTGTCGATGTTGTGGAACTTCGCGCCGTGTCCGTCACGGTGCGCCGCCAGCGAGAAGTTGCCCTGCCGGTCCGACGGCAGCGCCGACTCGATCGGGTCCGTGTAGTAGCCGGCGACGCCGCGGTTGAGGCTCTTGGAGTCGGTGCCCTTCTTGACCAGCACCTCGCCGTTCTTCATCGCGGGTACGTGCAGGAAGCCGATGCCGTCCTTGGTGTCGAGGGCGCCGGGACCACTTGCCCAGCGGTCGCGCACCTCACTGCCCTGCTGGTCGGCATCCCGGTCGGCGAGCACGTTCGTCCACCACAGCGAGTAGACGACGAAGAGGCCGAGGATCAGGCCCGCCGTGATCAGCAGCTCGCCGAAGACACTGACCGCTCCCGCGACACGTCCGCGCCTGCGCCGCGCCGGCGCGGGTGCCTGCGCGGGCGCGGGCGTGCCGGTCTGCTCGTCCTGCTCGGTCCTGGCTGCCACCGCACTCGTCCCCGTCCCTCAGCACTCTTACGTCCGGCCGGCCCCGTCTCAGCCGACGAGTGCGTCGGGCTGCCCTTCACTGCGCGGCCGTTCGTCGACCATCTTGCCCCACACGATCATTCGGTACGTACTCGTGAATTCCGGTGTGCAGGTCGTCAGGGTGATGTACCGGCCGGGCCCGGTGAAGCCCGACCCCGGCGGCACCGGCCCGATCACGCCCACGTTCGAGGGCGGGGTCTGCGGCAGGATGCTCGCCATCTCATACGTGTAGTACGTGTCCTGCGTCTCGACGACGATCGGATCGCCCGGCTTCAGGCGGTTGATGTACCGGAACGGCTCGCCGTGGGTGTTGCGGTGCCCCGCGACCGCGAAGTTTCCCTGCTCGTCCGACGGCATCGCCGTCTTGAGCTTGCCCTCCGCGTAGTGGCCGACCATGCCGTTGTCGAGGACCTTCTCCTTGTTGATGCCCTCGGCGATCGGTACGACGACGTCCAGCTTGGGGATGTGCATGATGGCGAAGCCCTGGCCCGGCTCGAACGCCCCGGCGGGCTTCCGGCCCTTCGCCCAGCCGTCCTGGATCTTGTCCGTCTCGTTGCCGGCGAACAGATCGGCCCGGACATTCGTCCACCACAGCTGGTACGTGACGAACAGCAGCATCAGCACGCCGAGCGAGATGAAGACCTCGCCGAAGAAACGGCTGGCGACGACACCGGGGCTGTCCTTGGCGGCGCGGGCGGCGCGCCTGGCCTCGACGCGGGAGCGCGGCGCCTCGCCGTTCCCCGCCGGAGTGTCCTTCGCCGAGGCACCCCCGGCCGGGGCCCGGCCGCGGCTTCCCTGCCCCTTGGCCGCTCTGCGGCGCTCCGCGCGGCCACCGGCCGCGGCCGACGGGGCGGGCCGTGTGCCGGGGTCCGGTTCGACCCCGGCCCCGGCCCCGGTCCTGTCCCCGGCTATTCGCCGGGCGTCGTCCGTCCGCAGGGCCACGGTCTCGTCGTCGTACACGGGCGCGGCGACGGCGGTGGGGGCCGGCGCGGGGGCCGGCGCGGGCCGCTGACCGTCGTACCAGTCCTGCGGGTGGCCCGGCGGGGCGTACCACTCCTGAGGCTGCTGGAGGGCCTGCTGAGGCTGTGGTACGGGCTGCTGGTACGGCTCGTACTGCTGCTGGGGGTACTGCGACTGCTCGTACTGCGGATGCGGAGCCTGCGCCTGAAGCTGCTGGGGCTGCTGGGGCTGCTCCGCCGTCGCCGACCGGAACCACGGTGAGGTCGGTCCCGGGGCCGGACCCGAGCCCTGGGCCGGGTCCTGGGCCTGGGCCTGGGCCTGGGCCTGCGGCTTCGGCTGCCCCGGCAGCGGATCGTTCAGCGGATCCGCGAGCTGCTCCACCGCCGCCTCGAACGCGCCTGCCGCCTCGTACGCACCTTGCTCGTACGAGGCTCCCTGGTCGGCGTCGTGTTCGGGGCGGAGCTCTGTCACGCGGCGGCCTTGCCCACCACCGGCGCGAGCCCGGCCGAGCGCTCCACCGCCCCCGGATCGCCGCACCGAGCGAGCCAGTTGGCCAGCATCAGGTGCCCGTGCTCGGTCAGCACCGACTCGGGGTGGAACTGCACGCCCTCGACCGGCAGGTCCCGGTGGCGCAGCCCCATGATGATCCCGTCGGCCGTCCGCGCGGTGACCTCCAGCTCGGCGGGCAGCGCCGCCGGCTCGGCGGACAGCGAGTGGTAGCGCGTGGCCGTGAAGGGCGAGGGCAGGCCGGCGAAGACGCCGGACCCCTCGTGCGTCACCAAGGACGTCTTGCCGTGCAGCAGCTCGGGGGCCCGGCCCACCACACCGCCGTACGCCACCGCCATCGACTGCATGCCCAGGCAGACACCGAAGACCGGCACGCCCGTCGCGGCGCAGTGACGCACCATGTCGACGCACACGCCCGCCTGTTCGGGGGCTCCCGGGCCCGGCGAGAGCAGCACGCCGTCGAAGCCGTCCTGGGCGTGACTCAGCCCGACCTCGTCGTTGCGCAGCACCTCGCACTCGGCCCCGAGCTGGTACAGGTACTGGACCAGGTTGAAGACGAAGCTGTCGTAGTTGTCGACGACCAGAATCCGCGCGCTCACCGGCCCGTCCCTCCGTCGACCGTCACATCGTTGAACGGGAGCAGTGGCTCCGCCCACGGGAAGACGTACTGGAACAGTGCGTAGACGACCGCCAGGATCAGTACGAGCGAGGTCATCGCCCGTACCCATGCGTTGCCCGGCAGATGCCGCCAGATCCAGCCGTACATGCTGTCCCTTCCGTTCGGTCGAAACCCAGAGTAAAGGGCGACGGCGGGGACGTGTGGGTCAGCTGCGCAATGCGCGCGGCCACTCGGCGGCTACCCGACCGGCTTGGCGTAGTGGAGATCCACCGTGCCCGAGTAGCCGGGGAGAGTCGCGGCCTCGTGCTCGTCGACCTTCCAGCCGAGGCCGTACGCCTTCACGTACAGCTGGTAGTTCTGGAGCGCCGTGGAGGCCGTGAGCGCGCGCTGGAGCTTGTCCCGGTCGCCGATCGCCGTGACCTTGTACGGCGGCGAGTAGACGCGCCCCTGGAGGATCAGGGTGTTGCCGACGCAGCGCACCGCGCTGGTGGAGATCAGCCGCTGGTCCATGACCCTGATGCCCTGGGCGCCGCCCTGCCAGAGCGCGTTGACGACCGCCTGGAGGTCCTGCTGGTGGATGACCAGGTCGTTGGGCTGGGGCTCGGGGTAGCCGGGGTTGGCCGTGGCGTTCGGCGGGGCGTCGTCGAGGGTGACGGTGAGGCCGGCGCCGGTGAGCTTCTTGGTGCCCGCGGACCGCTCCAGCGCGTCGAGCTTCGCGTCCTCGGCCCGCGTACTGCTGTCGCCGCGCTGCGCGAGAGCGTCGACCTGGTCGCGTACGGACGCTGTCGACTCGTCCAGTTCCTTGTTCTTGTGACTGCGCTGGTCAATGAGGTCGGAGAGCTTCAACAGCGAGGCATCTGTACGGATATTAGTGCCCTTGGCAGTATTGAAGCTGGTGACGAAAATGAGCCCGGCGAGCGCGAAGACGCCGGCCGTCAGCAGCCTGACCGGCCGCAGGGCGGGGCGCCTGGCGGGCTCGGTGGAGGAGTCGGCAGAATTGCTCAACGTACCCCTATCTCCTTCGACGCCTCGGAAGCACTACGCTAACGGACGCCCGGGGGAGGCAGCGTTGCCCGTCGCTCCCGCCCCAAGCGCCAGCCACAGTTCCCTGCGCGGTAACGCAGCGCATCGACAGGAGAGTCCCTCGTGCCGAAGTCACGTATCCGCAAGAAGTCCGACTTCACGCCGCCCCCGCCCGCCGCGAAGCAGGCGACGAGCATCAAGCTGACGAACCGCAGCTGGGTGGCTCCGGTGATGTTGGCGCTCTTCCTCATCGGACTCGCCTGGATCGTGGTCTTCTACGTGACCGAGGGCGGCCTGCCGGTCGAGAGCCTCAAGAACTGGAACATCGTGGTCGGGTTCGGCTTCATCGCCGCCGGCTTCGGGGTCTCGACCCAGTGGAAGTAGGACCGCGCAAGCCTTGACCAGAGGTTATCCACAGCGTTGTCCACACGGTGGGGAAAGGTCAGACGATCTGTGGATAACTCACGGAGTCGCTGATGACGGCGTGACCGCCCGAGCTTCCCGACGGCATACAGCCCGCCTCCTGTCGCCCCTTGCCCTGCCTGGGAAAACCCAGTTCAGCGACGAGGGGCACAGCTGTTCCCGAGCTCTTCCGCACGAGTGCACAAGCCTCACCACCCACTGTGGACAACCGACGCTACTGACGCTCAGGTGAGCATCGCTGTTCTCGCCAGGACCAGGACGACGGTCACGAGCAGGACCAGCCCGCAGGCGCCGTACTGCACCAGTGCCCGGCGCTCGCGCGGAGCGTGCACCAGGGCGATCGCGACGAGGGTGCCGGCGGCGAGGCCGCCGAGGTGCGCCTGCCAGGCGATGTCCGGCCAGGTGAAGGTGAAGAACAGGTTCAGCGCGAGGAGCACGAGAACCGGCTTCATGTCGTAGTTCATGCGGCGCATGAGGACGGCGGTCGCGCCGAGCAGTCCGAAGATGGCGCCGGAAGCACCGAGCGAGCCCTCCCAGGGGGCGGCGATCAGGTACGTGAGCGCGCTGCCCGCCAGACCGGAGATCAGGTAGAGCGCCAGGTAGCGGACGCGGCCGAGCGCCGCCTCCAGCGGGCCGCCGAGCCACCACAGGCCCAACATGTTGAACGCGATGTGCCAGACCTCCTGGTGCGCGAACATCGACGTGAGGAGCCGGTAGTACTCGCCGCTCGCGACGCCTTCGAGGGGCAGGTACGTCTCGGGCGGCCACGCACCGAGCAGCGCGAGGTCGGCGGCGAGCCCCTCGCGCGATCTCACGGCGATGAACAGCACCACGTTGATGGCCAGCAGGACCTTGGTGACCAGCCGCGGATCGGCGGCGACGGCGCCCCCCGCCAGCGTGCGCGGCCGGCTCGCGTCCGGGGCGTGGCCCGTACCCGATCCTTCGCGGACACAGTCGGGGCACTGGAAACCGACCGACGCGCTGATCATGCACTCCGGGCAGACCGGTCGCTCGCAGCGCGTGCAGCGGATGCCCGTCTCACGGTCCGGGTGCCGGTAGCAGTGATCCATCGGTCCGTCCCCAGCTCCCTAGGTGTGACTCTTGGCAGTGCGGCTCCGCTCAGCGCGCCACCCCGCCTATCCAGTACGGACGGGCGGGGCGGTTTGGTTCCCGGCCACCGGGTCCCTGTGGCCTCTGCGGCTCCTGACGGCCTCAGCGGGTCTCGACGACGACCGACTCGATGACGACGTCCCTGACCGGACGGTGGGTGCGCGCGTTGGTCTCCGTGGTCGCGATGTCGTCCACGACCTTCCGGCTCGCGGGGTCGGTGACCTCGCCGAAGATGGTGTGCTTGCGCGTCAGCCACATCGTCGGCGACACGGTGATGAAGAACTGCGAGCCGTTGGTGCCCGGCCCCGCGTTGGCCATCGCCAGCAGGTAGGGCCGGTCGAAGGCGAGATCGGGGTGGAACTCGTCCGGGAACTCGTAGCCCGGGCCGCCCGTGCCGTTGCCCAGCGGGTCGCCGCCCTGGATCATGAAGTCACTGATCACCCGGTGGAAGACGGTGCCGTCGTACAGCCGGTCCGTGGTCTTGCGGCCGGTCTCCGGGTTCGTCCACTCCCGCTCGCCCCGGGCGAGTCCGACGAAGTTCTCGACCGTCTTCGGCGCGTGGTTCGGCAGAAGCCGGATCTGAATGTCGCCCCGGTTGGTCTTCAGGGTGGCGTAGAGCTGCTCGGCCACGTTCTGCCTTCCATAAGTCTTCACTGACGGCTCCCGATCCTCCCACGGACCGGTTTGCGACGAGTAACCGCCGAACCGGCACGCGAGACGGCGAAGCGTGGCATTGTCGTGCGAAGGTTCCCCTTGCACAGCATTGCCCTGAGATCGCCCCGAGTCGTCGCCCATGACCCGGATGCCCGCCCGCACGTGCCGTGATGACCCCCCAGAGGCATGATTTCGGCATGTGTGGATAGGCGATATAGCGAAACGCCACCAAGGAGGAGGATCCAGTGACCCGCATCGACAGCGTGCGCGCCGCATCCGAATCGGCGAAGGAAAGCGTGCTGCACGCCGCGGAAGTGGTGGCGCCCTACGCCGGTACGGCCAAGGAACAGGCCGCGCAATACGCACACGACGCCCGCGTACGGCTGGCGCCCAAGGTCTCCCAGGCAGCCCGCCAGGCCCGTACCCAGTACGGCGTGCATGTGGCGCCGCGCGTGGAGCAGGCCCGTGCCCACGTCCCGCCGAAGGTGGACGTGGCCGCGCACCGGGCCGCCGTACGCACCCGGCAGGCGGCCCGGCAGGCCGCCGACTACACCGTGCCACGCGTGGAACACGCGATGGCGGCCGCCCAGCCCGTCCGCGAGCAGGCAGCCGCGCGCAGTGCGGCCGCCGTGGCCGCACTGCGCGGACAGATCACGCAGAAGGAACTCCGCAAGCTCGTCAAGAAGCATGAGCGGCGGGCCCGGGCCGGCCGGGTGGTCAAGGGCCTCGCGGTCCTCGGCATGGTGGCGGGCGGCGCTTTCGCGGCCTGGAAGTGGTGGGACAAGCAGGCCAACCCGGACTGGCTGGTCGAGCCCCCTGCCGCCACCGAGGTCGCGGACCGCGCGCCGCTGACGTCGGTCGACGGCAGCGGCGAGGCGGCGCTGGACCCGGAGGTCGAGGCCAAGCAGGCCGAGGCCGAAGCCGGGACGGCGGAGCGCGACAAGAAGGACAACTGACGTCCCGGCTCCACGGGCCGGACGTACACACGCAGTGCACGGGTGCCGGGCGGTCTTCGGGCCGCCCGGCACCCGTGCGCTGCGTCCGGCTGCGGCCGAAGATGGTCCACGTATCAAAAATGCCCCTCTGGCCTGCGGAAACAGGCGAGAGGGGCATCTGCGGTGTGGAGCCTAGGAGATTCGAACTCCTGACATCTGCCTTGCAAAGGCAGCGCTCTACCAACTGAGCTAAGGCCCCGGGACGGGTGGACGTGACCGGTCGGACCGCACCGTGGCCACCGCCGCAGAACAGAGTACCGGGTCTCCCCCCGGATCCTGCAAAAAAATATGGGACTCCCCGTCCGCGACCACGCTCCGTAAGATGCTCGGCGAGGTTCGCAGCAGCGAAGGGGAGACGCAATGGATACAGCGCAGCAAGAGGCGACGGCCAGAGCCAGAGAGCTTCAACGCAGTTGGTACGGGGAGCCGTTGGGGGCGCTCTTCCGTCGGCTGATCGACGACCTGGGCCTGAACCAGGCCAGGCTCGCCGCGGTGCTCGGGCTGTCCGCGCCCATGCTGTCCCAGCTGATGAGCGGCCAGCGCGCCAAGATCGGAAATCCGGCCGTGGTGCAGCGTGTCCAGGCGCTGCAGGACCTGGCCGGCCAGGTCGCCGACGGCAGCGTCAGCGCCGCCGAGGCCACCGGCCGGATGGAAGAGATCAAGAAGTCCCAGGGCGGCTCCGTGCTCAACAACACCAGCCAGACCAACGCGAGTTCCGGAGCGCCGACCGTGCGCCGCGTGGTACGCGAGATCCAGTCGCTGCTGCGCTCGGTGGCAGCGGCCGGCGACATCATAGATGCGGCGGACACCCTCGCTCCGACCCACCCGGAACTGGCAGAGTTCCTCCGGGTGTACGGCGCCGGACGCACCGCTGACGCGGTCGCCCACTACGAGGCGCACCAGAGCTGATCCGAGCGGACCGGGGAGCGGGCGCGACACAATGGGTGAGGTCTTCGCCGGTCGGTACGAGCTGATCGACCCGATCGGACGCGGTGGGGCAGGAGCCGTCTGGCGGTCGTGGGACCACAGGCGCCGCCGGTACGTGGCGGCCAAGGTACTTCAGCAGAGCGACGCGCACGCCCTGCTGCGCTTCGTGCGCGAGCAGGCACTGCGGATCGACCACCCCCATGTCCTCGCCCCGGCCAGCTGGGCGGCGGACGACGACAAGGTGCTGTTCACCATGGATCTGGTGAGCGGCGGCTCGCTGGCCCATGTGATCGGGGACTACGGCCCGCTGCCGCCCCACTTCGTCTGCGCCCTTCTCGATCAGCTCCTCTCCGGTCTCGGCGCCGTGCACGCGGAAGGCGTCGTGCACCGCGACATCAAGCCGGCCAACATCCTGCTGGAGACCACCGGCACCGGGCGGCCGCACCTGCGGCTGTCCGACTTCGGCATCTCGATGCGCAAGGGTGAGCCCCGCCTCACCGAGACCAACTATGTGGTGGGAACGCCCGGCTACTTCGCGCCCGAGCAGATGATGGGCGCTGAGCCGGACTTCCCGGCCGACCTGTTCGCGGTCGGCCTGGTCGCCCTCTACCTGGTGCAGGGCCGGAAACCCGACTCCCGGGCCCTGGTGGAGCACTTCGCCACGCACGGCACACCGGGCGCCCCGCAGGGCGTCCCGGAGCCGCTGTGGCAGGTCGTCGCCGGGATGCTGCAGCCCGACCCGCAGGCCAGGTTCCGTACGGCGACGGGTGCGCGCAAGGCGCTGACCGCCGCCGTCGAGATGCTCCCCGGACCGGCCCCCGATCAGGAGCCGGTGGAAGTCTTCGACCAGATCGGCCCGCTCCCGCCCGGCTTCGGCCCACAAGGGCCTTCGGCGCCCGCTCCCGGCCCCCAGGATTCCGTACAGGACGGCCGCCACCAGGACCACCGGCAGGGCCGCCAGCAGGCGCAGCCCGTACAGCGGCAGCCGTCCTCCATGTCGGAGACGGGCAGCTTCCACCTCGCGCCTCCGCCGCAGCGGCAGCCCCCACTGCCGTCCCCGGCGGCGCAGCCGTCGGTTCCCCCCGCGCCGGGACCCCTGCCGGCACCCGCACCGGCGTCCCCGCCCGTCCTCGCGTCCGCGCATGCGGCCTCCCCCCTCCCCGGCGCGGCGCAGGGCCCCTCCCAGGCCCCCATGGGCGCGGCGCAGTACGAACAAGTCCTTACTCGTCCCTGCACCGCTCACGGCCCGGAGGTTCCCACTCCGGCTCCCCGTGCCTCGCCGGCCCCGCAAGGCGCCCACACCCCCGACCAGGCCCCGCACAGGCGGCCGGGACCGCCCCCGAAGGTGACGGTCCCGGTGCTGCTGCTGGCGCTGGTCTGCTTCGCGGTGGGCATCTGGGCTCTGACGCAGAGCTGACCGGCTCAGGGCCGGGGCCGCCTACCGGGCGGCAGGCGGCCCGTACCGCGCAGGCGCCTCGCTGTCGTGGACCGGGCCGTCACCCGGACCGGCACCCGGCCCCGCACCGAGGCCCCCACCGGGCCCCGCAGGCCGCGGCCCTGCCGCCGCGCGCCGCCTGGCGACGAGGGTCCACACCCCGAGCCCGAGCACCAGCACGGTGCCCGCACCGATCCCGGACGCCCCGATGAGCCGCATCGTGGCGCTCCTCGCCGCCGCGGAGGTGCTCTGTCCGCTCTCCGCCGCGCTCAGGTCCTCGTCGGTGACCTGGAATTCACCGGCAGGCCCCGCGTAACCGGGGGCGCCCTTCCCCTTGCCGTCCTCGATGTTCAGCCGCAGGGAGAGCCCGAGGGCCTGCGGCCCGAACTCCTTCCCGACCCGCGGGCTCAGACTGACTCTCAGGTAGTACCAGCCCGCGAACCGCATCCCGTTGACGGAATCCGACGATTCGAAGCGGTTCTCGTACGCCACGGGCGGCAGCGGATCCAGTACGGACGACTTCTGCCTGCCGTCGTACGACACGTCGGTCGCACTGTCGACGAGCCCCCGCGCCGGGTTGTACAGCGCCATGGTGAGCGCGTTGGACACATACCCCTCGCCGGCCGCGCTGCCGAGGTCCGCACTGGCGGACAGCTGCTGCCCCCAGTCGACCGGCACCTTGTAGAACAGCGTCTCGCCGGGCTTGATCCTGTCCCGCCACTCGCCCTGTCCGAGCCCGGGCGCGTTGAAGAAACTCGTCCCGCCCCTGCGCTCCCGGGGCTCGCCACCGGGCGGCGCGGGTGAGCTGCTGGGCCAGTTCTCGGGCGCCGCCGTCGCCCCGCCCGCCTTCACCCGGGGCTCCGTCAGGTGACGGATCTCCAGCTCCCACGGCTCGCTCGACGAGGTGTCCGCGCCGGTCCGCTCGACGAGGACGAAGTACGTGTCGGCCGCCTGGCAGGAGGCGTCCTCCTCGACGGTCCGGTGGGCGTACGTCCCGATCGGCCGCGCGAACTCCGCGGAGCCGAACCGCGCGGTGTTGTAGTTGCACGAGTTGCCGTCGCGGTCCTGCAGCGTCACCTTGAGCTCGTCGGCGTACGCGACCTTCGTGCCCGGCACCGGCACGGCCGTCGCCGACACATACGCGTTGGACTTCGCGTCGAGTTCCAGCCGGTAGAAGAGCCTGCCACCCGGCTCGATCGAGTCCCGGTACGTCCCGCCCGGCTCCAGCCGCTCGGCGTCGGTACTGACCACCGCTCCCTCGACCGGCTTCGCCCTCGGTCCGTAGGCGTACGGGCCGGGCTCACCCGCCGCCCGGGCCTGCGCCGGCAGCGCCACCACCCCACACAGCGCCGCCACCGCGCCGAGCGCCACCCTGCCCATGCTGCGCCGCCTCATCACGCGCCACCCCTCGTCGTCCGCAGTGCCCGACCATCCTGCCCCGCCGGCCCCGGTGCTGTCTGCGTGAGCCACCGGTCGCACCGCGTACGCCCCGCCCCGGTGTTTCTGCTTCCGCGATCAACGGATTCACTTAGGCGAATCCAGGGGTCCCGGGAGGAGCCCGGGGGCCAGGGGCAAACGCGTGACAGCTCCGCGACGACTCGCCGCAACCCGTTCAGCCGTCCCCCGGACAGCACAGAACCCCGGCCGCTCAGCGACCGGGGCCCGTGTTGGGACTACTGGGTCTCACACACCCGAACCTGCGGGCACGGAGTCAGTCGCCTCCGTCCACAGATCCTGCTCGGCGCGATCCGCCTGGATCTGGCGGTACACGAGGAGCCCGCCGATGGCGGCCAGTGCGACCAGGAGAAGCTTCTTCACCGCGCGACCTCGTCTTTCCTTGACGTAGGGGACTTCTGGCGCCCGACTATACACACCGACCGATATCGATCGGTGACCTAGTTCCCACCCAACTGAGGCGTGGCACACAGCAGTCGATCCACCCCCGCACCACCCCGACGCGTACACGTCATTACGGAATGGGCGGGTGAAATGCAGAAGGCCCGGCAGATCTTTCGATCTGCCGGGCCTTCGACCTTTTCAGGTCCGCGGTGGGGCTAACAGGATTTGAACCTGTGGCCTCATCCTTATCAGGGATGCGCTCTAACCAACTGAGCTATAGCCCCGCGCTGCCCCTGAAGATTAGCGCACCTCGGGGGCAGTACCAAAATCGGTTCCGCCGGCCGCCTACTCGTCCTCGGCGAGCGTCAGCTCGACGCCGCCGACGAAGCCCGCCGACAGGTTGTAGATGAACGCACCCAGCGTCGCGAGCGCCGTAGCGAGCACCACGTCGATCATCGCGATGACCGACGTGAAGATCAGCACGCGCGGCAGCGAAAGGAAGGACTGCAGGTCGAAGCCGTTGCTCTCATTGGAGCCCGTCGCCTCGCTGATCGTCCCGCCCACCGTGGAGAAGACGCCCATCGCGTCCATGACCATCCACAGCACCGCGGCGGCCACCACCGTGCAGATGCCCAGCGCGATGGAGAGCAGGAAGCTCACCTTCATCACCGACCACGGGTCGGCCTTGGCCACCCGCAGCCTCGCCTTGCGCGTACGCGGCGTCGTACGCGCCCCGGTCCGCGGCAGACGCACCGCGGCGACACCCGGCTGCTGCCCGCCCTGCGCGGCGCCGCCCTCGGGCGACGGATACGCCTGCGGCGGGTGATACGGCTGCGCTGCCTGGCCCTGCCCCTGCGGCTCACGCTCACCGGGCAACGGCCCGCTCGCGCGCCCGTCGTACCCCTGAGGCTGAGGCCCCCGCGTATCGGTCACAGTCCCCCCCTTGGAGTCCGTGGCAGAGCCACGGTCACCGGGTGCCCCAGATTCGGAAGCGGCCGCTCCGGCGCCCGTGGCTCCACTCACGCTTTACTCCTCGTGCTGCCCGGCCGAAGGCGCAGCGCCCTCGGCGGATGAGGGCACAGCGCCCTCGACGGATTCGGCAACCTCGACCGCGACGCCTTCGGCCCCGTCGACATCGGCCGCGTCGACATCGTCCCCTTCGGGACCCTCGACCTCTTCAGCCTCACGACCGGCCTCGGCGTTGCGCGCGATACCGACGACGGCATCGCGCTTGCCCAGGTTGATCAGTTGGACGCCCATGGTGTCACGGCCCGTCTCCCTGACTTCGTTGACTCGCGTACGAATCACACCACCGCCGAGCGTGATGGCGAGGATCTCGTCCGTCTCCTCGACCACCAGCGCGCCGACCAGTGAGCCGCGGTCCTCCACGATCTTGGCGGCCTTGATACCCAGGCCGCCACGACCCTGAACGCGGTACTCGTCGACGGGGGTCCGCTTCGCGTACCCGCCATCGGTGGCAGTGAAGACGAACGTACCGGCCCGCACGACATTCATCGAGAGCAGTTCGTCCCCTTCGCGGAAACTCATCCCCTTCACACCGGAAGTCGCACGCCCCATCGGCCGCAGCGCCTCGTCGGTCGCCGTGAACCGGATCGACTGCGCCTTCTTGCTGACCAGCAGCAGATCGTCCTCGGCCGACACCAGCTCCGCGCCGATCAGCTCGTCGTCACCGCCGTCCGCGGTCTCCCGCAGATTGATCGCGATGACACCGCCCGAACGCGGCGAGTCGTAGTCCTTCAGCGGCGTCTTCTTCACCAGGCCGCCCTTGGTGGCCAGGATCAGATACGGCGCCGCGTCGTAGTCACGGATCGCCAGGATCTGCGCGATCTGCTCGTCCGGCTGGAAAGCGAGCAGGTTCGCGACATGCTGGCCGCGCGCGTCCCGGCCGGCGTCGGGCAGCTCGTACGCCTTCGCCCGGTACACCCGGCCCTTGTTCGTGAAGAACAGCAGCCAGTGGTGCGTCGTCGAAACGAAGAAGTGGTCGACGATGTCGTCTTCCTTCAGCTTCGCACCGCGCACGCCCTTGCCGCCGCGCTTCTGCGACCGGTAGTCGTCCGTCTTCGTACGCTTCACATAGCCGCCACGCGTGATCGTGACGACGATGTCCTCCTCGGCGATCAGGTCCTCGATGGACATGTCACCGTCGAAGGGCACCAGCTTGGAACGCCGGTCGTCACCGAACTTGTCGACGATCGCCGCCAGTTCCTCACTGATGATCTGCCGCTGGCGCTCCGGCGAGGAGAGGATCGCGTTGTACCCGTTGATCTTCGCCTGGAGCTCGTCGTGCTCCGCGACGATCTTCTGACGCTCCAGCGCCGCCAGCCGGCGCAGCTGCATCTCCAGGATCGCGTTCGCCTGGATCTCGTCGATCGACAGCAGGCCCATCAGGCCCTCGCGCGCCACATCCACGGTCTGGCTGCGCCGGATCAGCGCGATGACCTCGTCGATCGCGTCCAGCGCCTTGAGCAGACCGCGCAGGATGTGCGCCCGCTCCTCCGCCTTGCGCAGACGGAAGCGCGTACGCCGGACGATGACCTCGATCTGGTGCGTCACCCAGTGGCGGATGAACGCGTCCAGCGACAGCGTGCGCGGCACGCCGTCGACGAGCGCCAGCATGTTGGCGCCGAAGTTCGTCTGGAGGTCGGTGTGCTTGTACAGGTTGTTCAGGACGACCTTCGCGACCGCGTCCCGCTTCAGCACGATGACCAGGCGCTGACCCGTACGCGACGAGGTCTCGTCACGGACGTCCGCGATGCCGCCGACCTTGCCGTCCTTCACCAGGTCGGCGATCTTCTGCGCCAGGTTGTCCGGGTTGGTCTGGTACGGAAGCTCCGTGACCACCAGGCACTGGCGGTTCTGGATCTCCTCGACCGCCACCACCGCGCGCATCGTGATCGAGCCGCGGCCCGTCCGGTACGCCTCCTCGATGCCCTTGCGGCCCACCACCAGCGCACCGGTCGGGAAGTCGGGGCCCTTGATGCGCTCCATCAGCGCGTCCAGGAGCTCCTCGTGGCCCGCGTCCGGGTTCTCCAGGAACCACTGCGCACCGGCCGCCACCTCCCGCAGGTTGTGCGGCGGGATGTTGGTGGCCATACCGACCGCGATACCCGCCGAACCGTTGATCAGCAGGTTCGGGAAGCGCGCCGGCAGGACCGTCGGCTCCTGGTTGCGGCCGTCGTAGTTGTCCTGGAAGTCGACGGTCTCCTCGTCGATGTCGCGGACCATCTCCATGGCCAGCGGCATCATCTTGCACTCGGTGTACCGCATCGCCGCGGCCGGGTCGTTGCCCGGAGAGCCGAAGTTGCCGTTGGAGTCCACCAGCGGCATGCGCATCGACCAGTGCTGCGCCAGGCGCACCAGGGCGTCGTAGATCGAGGAGTCGCCGTGCGGGTGGTACGTACCCATGACGTCACCGACGACACGGGCGCACTTGTAGAAGCCCTTCTCGGGCCGGTAACCGCCGTCGTACATCGCGTACAGCACACGACGGTGCACGGGCTTGAGACCGTCCCGCACGTCGGGCAGCGCACGCGACACGATGACGGACATCGCGTAGTCGAGGTACGAACGCTGCATCTCCGTCTCGAGCCCCACGGGCTCGACACGCATGCCCACGCCCTCGACGGGCGGCACCTCTTCGGGCGTCACGGGGACAGGGGTGTTCTCATCGGCCATTGCTGGTCAAAGTCCTTTCGAGCTGCGGCTGGTGGGCTTGCACGGCCGACTCAGATGTCGAGGAAGCGGACGTCCTTGGCGTTGCGCTGGATGAACGAGCGCCGCGCCTCGACGTCCTCACCCATCAGCACCGAGAACAGGTCGTCGGCCTGCGCCGCGTCATCCAGGGTCACCTGGCCGAGAACCCGGTGGTCCACGTCCATCGTGGTGATGCGCAGCTCCTCGGCGTTCATCTCGCCGAGACCCTTGAAGCGCTGGATCGAGTCGTCCCGCACCCGCTTGCCGTTCTGCTTGCCGAGTTCGACGAGCGCGTCGCGCTCACGGTCCGAGTACGCGTACTCGAAGTCGTCCCGGCCCCACTTGATCTTGAACAGCGGCGGACGCGACAGGTACACGTGTCCCGCCTCGACCAGCGGCCGCATGAAGCGGAACAGGAACGTCAGCAGCAGCGTGTTGATGTGCTGACCGTCGACGTCGGCGTCCGCCATCAGAATGATCTTGTGATAGCGGAGCTTCTCGATGTCGAAGTCCTCGTGCACACCCGTGCCGAACGCCGAGATCAGCGCCTGCACCTCGGTGTTCTGAAGAATCTTGTCGATCCGCGCCTTCTCGACGTTCAGGATCTTGCCGCGGATCGGCAGGATGGCCTGGTACATCGGGTTACGGCCCGACTTCGCCGAACCACCGGCCGAGTCACCCTCGACGATGAAGATCTCGCAGTTCGCCGGGTCGTTCGACTGGCAGTCACTGAGCTTGCCCGGCAGCGACGCCGACTCCAGCAGACCCTTGCGACGCGTCAGATCGCGCGCCTTGCGGGCCGCGACCCGCGCCGTGGCCGCCTGGATCGCCTTGCGGATGATGTCCGCGGCCTCGTTCGGATTGCGGTCGAACCAGTCGTTGAGGTGCTCGTGCACGACCTTCTGCACGAAGGTCTTCGCCTCCGTGTTGCCCAGCTTGGTCTTCGTCTGGCCCTCGAACTGCGGTTCGCCCAGCTTCACCGAGATGATCGCCGTCAGACCCTCGCGGATGTCCTCACCGGCGAGGTTGTCGTCCTTCTCGCGCAGGAACTTCTTCTCGCGCGCGTAACGGTTCACCAGACCCGTCATCGCCGCACGGAAGCCCTCCTCGTGCGTACCGCCCTCATGCGTGTGGATCGTGTTCGCGAAGGAGTACACACCCTCGGTGTACTGCGAGTTCCACTGCATCGCGATCTCGACCGAGAGCATGCGCTCCTTGTCCTCGGCCTCGACGTCGATGACGGTCGGGTGAATCAGCTCACCCTTGCGCGAATTCAGGTACTTCACGAAGTCGACGATGCCGTCCTCGTAGTGGTACATGACCGAAAGCGCCTGGTCGTCGTCCGTACCGTCGGCCGTGTCCGCCCCGGACACCGCCTTCGCGGACTCCCGCTCGTCGGTGAGCTTCAGCGTCAGGCCCTTGTTGAGGAACGCCATCTCCTGGAAACGCCGCGACAGCGTCTCGAAGGAGTAGTCAGTCGTCTCAAAAATGTCCGGATCGGCCCAGAAAGTGACCGTAGTACCGGTCTCCTCCGTGGCCTCGTTCCGGGCCAGCGGCGCTGTCGGCACACCGAGCTTGTAGTCCTGCGTCCAGCGGTAGCCGTCACGCCTGACCTCGACGGACACCCTCGTCGACAGCGCGTTCACGACAGAGACGCCGACACCGTGCAGACCGCCGGAGACGGCGTAGCCGCCACCGCCGAACTTGCCGCCCGCGTGCAGGACGGTCAGCACGACCTCGACGGCCGGCTTGTTCTCGGACGGCACGATGTCCACCGGGATACCACGGCCGTTGTCGATCACACGCACCCCGCCGTCCGGCAGGATCGTGACATCGATCATGTCCGCATGCCCGGCCAGAGCCTCGTCGACCGAGTTGTCGACGACCTCTTGCACAAGGTGATGAAGACCACGCTCACCGGTCGAGCCGATGTACATACCGGGGCGCTTGCGGACCGCGTCCAGGCCCTCGAGCACGGTAATCGCGCTGGCGTCGTAGGCCGCCGAGACGGCACCCTCGCCGCCCGCGACAGCAGTGGACGGAATGTTCTCGTTGGGGTCGCCGGAATCGGCCACGAAGCGCCCTTTCTGGCACAGCACGAGCCGAAACCGCGACAAACGGGACCGGCTGCGTCGTTCTGTATAAGTCGACGTGTCCCGCACGCGGGCGGGATTCTTTACCAGTCTACCGGTAGCGCAGACACTCATGGGGGTTTGCCGGTACCTGAGTCCCCATGTGCCGACCTGAACCGGCGCCGTCCGACTCCCCATATCCGGGAAGGGGCTCCAAGAGGCTCACGCGGGCATTGAGCGCTTCCAGCTGTCAAGCACCTCCCACCGTGAGCGACACCTCACGCGTACGCCCGCTTCTCAGCCGTAGGTGTCCCCGGGACCCGTACTCCCCGGAGCCCGCAGAGCACCGAAACGACGCGGCGGACCACCCGGCCCCCAGATCTTGATCATCCGCACCGTGTCCCGGCCCAGATCCTTGTTCAGCCGTGTCAGCAACTCCCGCTGCATGAGCCGCAACTGCGTCGCCCACGCCGTCGAATCGCACTGCACCGTGAGAACCCGCTCGTCCTCGTCATAACGCTGCGGCACACAGTGATTCGCCAGATCCCCGCCCATGATCTCCGGCCACCGGCCCATCACCCCGCCGACCGCCATCGGCATCTCCCAGCCGCGCTCCGTCTTCAACCGGTCCAGCGCCGCACCCAACGCCAACGGATCACGACCGTCCGCCCCCGCCCCCGACCGCAACCCACCCCCACGCCTGGCCTGCGTCCTCTGCTGCGCCGCCGCACCCCGGGCCCGCGCCTGCTCCTTCGCCGCCCGCAACGCCACCCGCGCCAGATCCACCCCGGACGGCTCGGGCACCTTCGGCTGCCGCGGAAACTCCCCGCTCGCACCCGTCATACCCGCACCACCTCGCCACCGGCCACCACACACCGCGCGCCCGCCAGCACCCCCGGCACATCGTCGTCCACCGCAGCCGTCACCAGCACCTGCTCACCCGGCGCCACCAGCTCCGCCAGCCGCTCCCGGCGCCGCGCGTCCAGCTCCGCGAAAACATCGTCGAGCACCAGCACCGGCTCATTGCCCTCGGACCGCAACAAGTCGTACGAAGCGAGCCGCAACGACAGCGCGTACGACCAGGACTCACCATGACTCGCATAGCCCTTCGCCGGCAGCTGGCCCAGCTTCAGCACCAGATCGTCCCGGTGCGGACCCACCAGCGTCACACCCCGCTCGATCTCCTGCTTCCGCGCACCCGCCAGCGCCTCGATCAGCTGCCCGTACAGCTCCTCACGCGACCGCGCCGCCCCGGCACCCTCACCGACCGAACTCCGGTACTCCAACAACACCGGCCCCCCGCCCGGCGCCAGCTGCTCGTACGCCTTGTCCGCCAGCGGCTGCAGCGTCGCGATCAGATCCAGCCGCTGCGCCAGCAGCTCCGCGCCGACCTGACCCAGATGCTGGTCCCACACGTCCAGCGTCGACATGTCCATCGAACGCCCGCCGTGCCTGCGCGCCATCGCCGCCGACTTCAAGAGCGTGTTCCGCTGCTTCAGCACCCGCTCGTAGTCCGACCGCACTCCCGCCATCCGCGGCGAGCGCGCCGTGATCAGCTCGTCGAGGAACCGCCGCCGCTCACCCGGATCACCCTTCACCAGGGCCAGATCCTCCGGCGCGAACAGCACCGTCCGTACGATCCCCAGCACATCACGCGGCCTGACCTGCGAAGACCTGTTGATACGCGCACGATTCGCCCGGCCCGGATTCAGCTCGAGCTCCACCAGCTGCTGCCGCTCGCCCTGCGTCACGGCGGCCCGGATGACAGCCCGCTCCGCACCCATCCGCACCAGCGGCGCATCCGAAGACACCCGGTGACTGCCGAGCGTCGCGAGATAACCGACCGCCTCGACCAGGTTCGTCTTGCCCTGCCCGTTCGACCCCACAAAAGCAGTGACGCCCGGATCGAGAGGAACTTCGACCCGGGCGTACGAGCGGAAGTCGGCCAGCGACAGATGCGTGACATGCATGGTGTACGCCGACCTTCTTCCAGCTCTGAACTACTTCTTCGACTCGACCGCGTGACCACCGAACTGGTTGCGCAGGGCAGCGATCATCTTCATCTGCGGGGAGTCGTCCTGACGCGACGCGAACCGCGCGAACAGCGAAGCGGTGATCGCCGGCAGCGGCACGGCGTTGTCGATCGCGGCCTCGACGGTCCAGCGGCCCTCACCCGAGTCCGCCGCGAACCCGCGGAGCTTCTCCAGGTGCTCGTCGTCGTCCAGGGCGTTGACCGCCAGGTCCAGCAGCCAGGAACGGATGACCGTGCCCTCCTGCCAGGACCGGAAGACCTCGCGCACGTCCGTGACGGAGTCGACCTTCTCCAGCAGCTCCCAGCCCTCGGCGTACGCCTGCATCATGGCGTACTCGATGCCGTTGTGAACCATCTTCGCGAAGTGGCCGGCGCCGACCTTGCCCGCGTGCACCGAACCGAAGTCGCCCTCGGGCTTCAGCGCGTCGAAGATCGGCTGCACCTTCGCCACGTTCTCGGCGTCGCCGCCGTACATCAGCGCGTAACCGTTCTCCAGGCCCCAGACACCACCGGAGACGCCGCAGTCGACGAACCCGATGCCCTTGAGACCCAGCTCCGCCGCATGCTTCTCGTCGTCCGTCCAGCGCGAGTTCCCGCCGTCCACGACCACGTCGCCGGGCTCCAGCAGCTCGGCCAGCTCGTCCACGGTGGACTGGGTCGCGGCGCCGGCCGGAACCATCACCCACACGACCCGCGGACCCTTGAGCTTGGCCACAAGCTCCTCGAGGCTGTGCACATCGGCGACGTCCGGATTGCGGTCGTAACCGATGACGGTGTGGCCTGCGCGGCGGATGCGCTCCCGCATGTTGCCGCCCATTTTGCCGAGGCCGACGAGACCGAGCTCCATCAGAGATTCCTTAAGCGTCGTGGCGATTCTTACCCGGGAACGAGCCTACGCCCGGCCCGCGAAGACCTCAGCCCGAGAGCCGCACCGGCATGATCAGGTACTTGTACGCCTCGTTCGCCTCGGCATCCACCGCGGGCCGGCCACTGAGCAGCGCCGGCTTGGTGGACGTCGTGAAGGAGAGCTGGGCGACCGGCGAATCGATCGCGCTCAGGCCGTCCAGCAGGAAGGTCGGGTTGAAGGCGATCGAGATGTCGTCGCCGTCGAGGTTCGCGTCGACCCTCTCCACAGCCTGTGCGTCGTCGCTCGATCCCGCTTCGAGGATCAGCACGCCCTGCTCGAAGCTGAGCCGCACCGGGGTGTTCCGCTCGGCGACCAGCGCCACACGCTTGACGGCCTCGACGAACGGGGCGGTCTCGATGACGGCGATCGAGTTGAACTCGGTCGGGAAGAGCGTCCGGTACTTCGGCAGGTCGCCTTCGAGCAGCCGCGTCGTCGTCCGGCGGCCCGCACCCTCGAAACCGATCAGGCCCTCACCGGCACCCGAGCTGGAGAGCGCGATGGTCACCGTGTCACCACTGGTCAGCGACTTGGCGGTGTCCAGCAGGGTCTTGGCGGGCACCAGGGCGACGGCGGACGCCTCGGGGTCCTCCGGCTTCCACAGGAACTCGCGGACCGCGAAGCGGTAGCGGTCGGTGGAGGCCAGCGTGACCGTGTCGCCCTCGATCTCGATGCGCACGCCGGTGAGGACGGGCAGCGTGTCGTCGCGGCCGGCGGCGATGGCCACCTGGGCTGCGGCGGAGGCGAAGACCTCACCGGGAACGGTGCCGGTCGCGGTCGGCATCTGCGGCAGTGCCGGGTACTCCTCCACAGGCAGTGTGTGGAGTGTGAACCGTGAGGAGCCGCAGACCACGGTCGCCCGTACACCGTCTGTGGAAATCTCCACCGGCCGGTTCGGCAGGGCGCGGCAGATGTCGGCGAGGAGCCGGCCGGAGACGAGAACGGTGCCGTCCTCCTCCACGTCCGCCTCGACCGAGACCCGCGCCGAGACCTCGTAGTCGAAGCCGGAGAGGCTCAGCGCGCCTTCCTCCGCCTTCAGAAGAAGGCCCGCGAGAACGGGCACCGGCGGACGGGCCGGGAGGCTGCGAGCCGTCCAGGCCACCGCCTCCGCGAGTACATCGCGCTCAACCCGGATCTTCACCGGAACCGCCTCCTGCTTGTTGCTGGCTCGCCCTGCTGGCCGTCGTCGTCTGGGGTCGTCTGGCTGTGTTGCCGGGAACCAGTCTGACGCACGGCACCGACAGTCGGTGCGGCTCGGGGTCAAGTCGTGGCGAGAGGCGTTGCAGGCTCCGGACCCGAGTTGTGCACAGGCCCTTCTTCCAAGCGATTTCCGAGCTAACTCTAAGTGGGAGTAGTAGTAGGGCCTGTGGAAACGGTGGATAACCCTGTTTCCACAGGTCAGGCCCGCTTTTTTGTCCACCGGCCCTGTGGGCGGACCCGGTGGAAAACCAAGGGGTTCTGTGGACACGCGAAAGTTCTGCACACCCCATGCACAGGCGGGGGTCACTTCTCCCCAGTGCTGTCCCCAGCTTTACCCACGTTCCCCACAGCCCAACCCGGCTCCTTGGTGTGACCGCTTTCACTCGACACGGTGAGAGCGTGCGTTTCGTTGCCGAACAGTGGACAGCGATGTGGATTAGCTGTGCACAACATGGTCCTGCCTGTGGGTTGCCGGTGGACAACCAAGAGTGGCCCCTGTGGACAGTTTCTCTGTCCACAGCCTGTGGATGAAGGTTGGCCACAAATCCACAACCACCTGACCTGGGGTGATGAACCTCCAGCGGCCGCGCCTGTGGACCCGATCTGGACAACTCGGGAGTCCCCAGGGTGTGGACAGGGCATCCCGCTCTCTTCTGTGGAGAACCGAGCCGGGTGGCTACGCGTTCGAACACCGCGGAGTCGCGGAACCCCGAAGGGCGCCCCGGGAGTACGTCCCTGGGCGCCCTTCGGGCGGTGTTCCCGGTGCCGGGTCAGCCGTTCTTGATGCGGTTCGTGAGCTCGGTGACCTGGTTGTAGATGGAGCGTCGTTCCGCCATCAGCGCGCGGATCTTGCGGTCGGCGTGCATCACGGTCGTATGGTCGCGGCCGCCGAACTGTGCGCCGATCTTGGGCAGTGAGAGGTCCGTCAGCTCACGGCACAGGTACATCGCGATCTGCCGGGCCGTCACCAGCACGCGGCTGCGGGACGACCCGCAGAGGTCCTCCACGGTCAGCCCGAAGTAGTCCGCGGTGGACGCCATGATGGCGCCCGCCGTGATCTCGGGAGACGCGTCCTCGCCGCCGGGGATCAGGTCCTTGAGCACGATCTCGGTGAGGCCGAGGTCCACGGGCTGCCGGTTGAGCGATGCGAAGGCCGTCACACGGATCAGCGCGCCCTCCAGCTCGCGGATGTTGCGCGAGATGCGGGACGCGATGAACTCCAGGACCTCGGGCGGCGCGTTGAGCTGCTCCTGCACCGCCTTCTTGCGGAGGATCGCGATGCGCGTCTCCAGCTCGGGCGGCTGTACGTCGGTGGTCAGGCCCCATTCGAAGCGGTTGCGCAACCGGTCCTCCAGGGTCACCAGCTGCTTGGGCGGCCGGTCCGAGGACAGCACGATCTGCTTGTTGGCGTTGTGGAGCGTGTTGAAGGTGTGGAAGAACTCCTCCTGTGTCGACTCCTTGCTCGCGAGGAACTGGATGTCGTCGACGAGCAGGATGTCCACGTCGCGGTAGCGCTTGCGGAAGGCGTCGCCCTTGCCGTCGCGGATGGAGTTGATGAACTCGTTGGTGAACTCCTCGGAGCTCACGTAGCGCACGCGCGTGCCGGGGTAGAGGCTCCGCGCGTAGTGCCCGATCGCGTGCAGCAGGTGCGTCTTGCCGAGTCCTGACTCTCCGTAGATGAAGAGCGGGTTGTACGCCTTCGCCGGCGCCTCGGCGACGGCCACGGCGGCCGCGTGCGCGAAGCGGTTGGACGAGCCGATGACGAAGGTGTCGAAGAGGTACTTCGGGTTGAGGCGGGCGTGCGGTTCGCCGGGGCCCGGCGTCGAGGGCTGCGCGGCCAGGGGCCCGGGGGCGCCGCTGCCGGCGGACATCATCGAGGAGCCGGGGCCGCCGCGGTGCGGGGCGGTCTGGTCCTGGTGGTCGCGGCGTTCGGGGCGCTCTGCACGCTCGTGACGCTCGTGACGCGGGGACTGGTCGTAGTGCGGCTGCTCGTACTGCTGGTGCTCGGGCGGCTGCTGCCGGTAGTCGTGCTGGGGGGGGCGCGAGGCGTACGGGTCGCGTTCCTGGAATCCGCCGAGCCGGGGCTGCTGCCAGCCGTGGTCCTCCTGCGGGCGGGGCCAGGAGCCCTGCTCGTGGCGGGGCTGCCGGTAGTCGGGATAGGCGGGCCTGGCGGTCGGCAGGTCGTCGGCCTGGGGCCGGTGACCGTAGCTGTCGTACGACTCGTGCGGGGGCTGCTGCTGGGGGGCGGGCTCCCCCGCGGAGTCGTCGACGGTGATCGCGATCCGGATCGGACGGCCGCACTCGCGGCTCAGGGTCTCGCTGATGAGGGGGGCGAGCCGGCCTTCGAGGACGCGCTTGCCCCATTCATTGGGGACGGCGAGCAGTGCGGTGTCGGCGACCAGCGCGAGCGGCTGGCAGCGTTCGATCCACTGCTTGTCCTTGGGTTCGATGCCCTGCTGGCCCTCTTGGAGAAGGTGCTCCAGCACTCGCGGCCACACTGCGGCAAGATCGGCAGGTACGTCAGCCACAGGGCACGCTCTCTCACAGGTCCCACGAATGTGTGGTTCTAGGGACGGGATGGAAGGACAGGCAGGAAAGGAATCCAAGTTCAGTCACGGTAGTCGCGGCGCCTCACGCGGTTCAAGTTGTTGTCCACAGGCTGTGCACAGTCGCCCGGCAACAAGGTGTCGGTTTGACCGGATGGCGTAGCCGCGCGTACCGTGACCAGGTCGAGTTGTCGATGGCTGCTGCCGCCTGCCTCCGATGGGCAAAGATCACGGTCCGTGATCGTGAAGCGGTGCACACGGGCGTTGCGAGCTTCCTCGTGGGCGCACGGTGACAGCCAGGCGATGCCCCGCCACCACACCACTTCTGGAGCCCCCGAGTGAGCAAGCGCACCTTCCAGCCGAACAACCGTCGTCGCGCCAAGACCCACGGTTTCCGTCTTCGCATGCGGACGCGTGCCGGTCGCGCCATCCTGGCGACTCGCCGTGCCAAGGGCCGCACGCGCCTTTCCGCCTGATCACCTACAGGTCATGACGTGCTGCCTACCGAGAATCGGCTGAGGCGGCGCGAGGACTTCGCGACCGCGGTACGCCGAGGACGCCGGGCCGGACGCCCGCTCCTCGTCGTCCACCTACGCAGTAGCGGTGCAACGGACCCGCACGCGCCTGGGGAGAGCGTTCCCCAGCCGCGTGCGGGTTTCGTCGTCAGCAAAGCCGTGGGCAATGCTGTGGTGCGCAACGTGGTGAAGCGGAGGCTTCGCCACCTTGTCCGGGACCGTCTGTCGGAGCTGCCCCCCGGTAGCCTGGTTGTCGTACGGGCATTGCCCGGAGCAGGCGATGCCGACCATGCACAGCTGGCCCGAGACCTGGATGCCGCGCTTCAGCGGCTGCTGGGAGGGGGCGCGCGATGAAGTACCCGCTGCTGGCTCTGATCAAGCTGTACCAGTGGACGATCAGTCCGTTGCTCGGGCCTGTCTGCCGGTACTACCCGTCGTGCTCCCACTACGGGTTCACGGCCATCGACCGGCACGGCGCGGTCAAGGGCACGGCCCTGACTGCCTGGCGCATCCTGCGGTGCAACCCGTGGTCGCCGGGCGGTGTGGACCATGTCCCGCCGCGCAGACGTCCGCGTTGGCACGAAGCGCTGCGCAATGCGTGGAGCGGCAACCGCGGCAGCAAGGGCGGGCAGCACTCCGCCGCTGAGATCAACCCGGCCGCAGAGACCTCGCCCAATGCTCAAGGAGCCTGATTAGTGGACACGATTGCCAGTCTCTTCAGCTTTATCACCACCCCAGTTTCCTGGGTCATCGTCCAGTTCCACACGATGTACGGGGCCCTCTTCGGACCGGACACGGGCTGGGCCTGGGGTCTGTCCATCGTGTCCCTGGTGGTGCTGATCCGGATCTGTCTGATCCCGCTGTTCGTCAAGCAGATCAAGTCGACGCGTGGCATGCAGGCGCTCCAGCCTGAGATGAAGAAGATCCAGGAGCGCTACAAGAACGACAAGCAGCGTCAGTCCGAAGAGATGATGAAGCTGTACAAGGAGACGGGTACCAACCCGTTGTCCTCGTGCCTTCCCATCCTGGCGCAGTCGCCGTTCTTCTTCGCCCTGTACCACGTGCTCTCCAGCATCGCCTCGGGCAAGACCGTCGGCGTCATCAATGACTCGCTGCTGGCGAGCGCGCGTGAGGCGCACATCTTCGGCGCTCCGCTGGCCGCGAAGTTCACGGACAGCGCGGCGGACATGGTGAAGTTCGACGCCTCTCTGCTCGATGTCCGCGTCATCACCGCGATCATGATCGTCCTGATGTCGGCGTCGCAGTTCTACACGCAGCGCCAGCTGATGACGAAGAACGTCGACCTGACGGTGAAGACGCCGTTCATGCAGCAGCAGAAGATGCTGATGTACATCTTCCCGGTCATGTTCGCCGTCATGGGCATCAACTTCCCCGTCGGTGTCCTCGTCTACTGGCTGACCACCAACGTGTGGACCATGGGCCAGCAGATGTACGTGATCCACGGCAACCCGACTCCGGGCAGCAAGGCGCAGGCCCAGCTGCTGGAGCGGATGCAGAAGTCGATCGTCAAGCACGGCAAGGTGCGCAGCCGGCGCGAGCGCAACGTGATCAAGCAGATCGCAGCCAAGGGCCGTGAGCGCAATGAGGCCGAGCGCAAGTTCGTCAAGGGTCTCGGCATGGCGCGCCTGACCGTGCAGCCTGACGGCACCGTGGCGAAGGGCGAACCCGAGGTCGAGACCGAGGGCGGCGCTACGGTCGACTCCGGCCCGAAGCGGCAGCAGCCCAAGCGTCTGACCAAGGCGCAGCGTCAGTCCGGTACCGAGCCTGTGGCGACGAAGACCTCGCTGCAGAAGGAAGGACCGGAGCAGGCCGACAAGCCCAAGACGGCCGGCAAGCCTGCTTCCGGTTCCGCACGCCAAGCCAAGTCCGGGCAGCGCAAGGGCCAGCAGCGGCCCAAGCACCCGTCCAAGAAGTAATTAATAAGGAGTCCATCCCGTGACGGAAGGCACCACCTCCGTGGCCGCTGAGGGTGTCGACACCCTGACCCGCCTCGAGCAGGAAGGGGAGATCGCGGCCGACTACCTTGAGGGTCTGCTCGACATCACCGACCTCGACGGTGACATCGACATGGATGTCGAGGCCGATCGGGCTTCGGTCTCGATCATCAGTGACGCCGGTAGCCGTGATCTTCAGAAGCTCGTGGGTCGCGACGGTGAGGTGCTGGAGGCGCTTCAGGAGCTGACGCGTCTTGCCGTGCACCGTGAGACCGGGGACCGCAGCCGGTTGATGCTGGACATCGCGGGCTTCCGGGCCAAGAAGCGCGAAGAGCTCGCAGAGCTCGGCGCCAAGGCCGCGAATGATGTGAAGAGCACGGGCGAGCCGGTGAAGCTGGACCCGATGACGCCCTTCGAGCGCAAGGTCGTGCACGACGCGATCGCAGCGGCGGGTCTGCGCAGTGAGTCCGAGGGCGAGGAGCCGCAGCGCTTCGTCGTTGTGCTCCCGGCCTGACCGGTCCATCGCCTGTCGGCCCCGTCTGTTCGCAGGCGGGGCCGATCTTTGTCAGCCTGATAGTCAGCCACCAGTGCGGTAGCGCGGTACGGAAGGACGGTCCCCGTGACGGAGGAAGCAGCGCTTCCCCAGGCGCCTGAAGAGGCACGGGCGGTATTCGGTGAGTGCTTTCCAGAGGCCGTCCGGTACGCGGAACTGCTCGCGGATGCCGGAGTCGAGCGAGGTCTGATCGGTCCGCGTGAGGTGCCGCGGTTGTGGGAGCGGCACTTGCTGAACTGTGCGGTGCTCTCCGAGGTCGTTCCCGAAGGGGTCACGGTCTGTGATGTGGGGTCGGGCGCCGGGCTTCCGGGCATCCCGCTGGCGCTGGTGCGTCCGGACCTGAAGATCACCCTGTTGGAGCCTCTTCTGCGGCGTACGAACTTCCTTCAGGAAGTGGTCGAGCTGTTGGGCCTGGAGCACGTGACGGTGGTGCGTGGCCGCGCGGAGGAAGTCCTCGGGAAGCTGCCGCCGGTTCATGTGGTGACGGCGCGGGCCGTGGCACCGCTGGACCGGCTGGCCGGCTGGGGCGTTCCCCTGCTGCGTCCGTACGGGGAGATGCTGGCGCTCAAGGGTGACACCGCCGAGGAGGAGCTCAAGAGCACCCGTTCCGCGCTGAGCAAGCTCGGTGTGGTGGAGACGGAGGTGCTGCATGTCGGTGAGGGCGTGGTGGACCCGTTGTCCACGGTGGTGCGCGTGAAGGTCGGGGAGAGCCCCGGCGGGGTGCGATTCGCGGCCAAGCGGGCCAAGGCGGCGCGGACGGGGCGTACGCGTCGGCGCCGGTGATCTGCGCTGCCTGTCAATGATGTTGCGCATGATCTGCCATATGTACGTATTTCGGAGTGTCGTGACGGTGTAGCTGCGGAGCCGGTGCATCGTGTTTCACGTGAAACACCGCTCTCTGCTGCATGGAATCATCAGCCGCACTCGTGAGGCTGCCGCGCCGCGCGACCGCAGGCCCGTGAGGGTTACGGAGTTGTTCACAGAGGTGGATTCCTCCACAGAAGAACGGGCCTCGCTGGTTCATGACCCCGAAAGCATGGCAGGCTCTGTGCATTGCGAGCCTGAAGTCGAGGAGAGTGAATCCTTGCGGTCCGACGCCAACATCGCGGGACCGATGACCGACCCGGTCCCCGGTCCCCGAACCGAATCGGAGGGGGAGGATGTTTCACGTGAAACACCGCCCCCGATGGACGACACCCCCATTGGTCGTGCTGCTCAACTGGCGGTAGAGGCTTTTGGTCGCGCCGGTGAGGGGATGCCCCGGCCTGAGCAGACCCGCATCATGGTGGTGGCCAACCAAAAGGGCGGCGTCGGGAAGACCACGTCGACGGTCAACCTTGCCGCTTCGCTCGCGCTGCACGGTGCACGCGTCCTGGTGATCGATCTCGACCCGCAGGGCAACGCCTCCACGGCGCTGGGGATCGACCATCACGCCGAAGTCCCCTCGATCTATGACGTCCTGGTGGACAGCAGGCCGCTCTCCGAAGTGGTTCAGCCGGTCCCGGACGTCGAAGGCCTCTTCTGCGCCCCGGCCACTATCGATCTCGCCGGTGCAGAGATCGAGCTGGTGTCGCTGGTGGCGAGGGAGAGTCGCTTGCAGCGAGCCATCCAGGCGTACGAGCAGCCGCTGGATTACATCCTCATCGACTGCCCGCCTTCGCTGGGCCTGCTGACGGTCAATGCCATGGTCGCCGGTGCGGAGGTGCTGATTCCCATCCAGTGCGAGTACTACGCGCTCGAAGGCCTGGGGCAGCTCCTTCGGAACGTCGATCTGGTGCGGGGGCATCTCAACCCGGACCTGCATGTGTCAACGATTCTGCTGACCATGTATGACGGAAGGACGCGGCTCGCCTCTCAGGTGGCTGACGAAGTGCGTACGCACTTCAGCAAGGAAGTGCTCAGGACGAGCATCCCGCGGTCCGTGCGTATTTCCGAAGCACCGAGTTACGGGCAGACCGTGCTCACCTATGACCCGGGGTCCAGTGGGTCGCTGTCGTACCTCGAAGCGGCGCGTGAGATCGCGCTGCGGGGCGTCGGGGTGCATTACGACCCGCAGCATGCCCACTCGGGCAGCCAGAACAGTCAGCAGAGCATGCCGGAGGGGATCCAGTGAGTGACCGACGTAGAGGATTGGGGCGCGGGCTCGCTGCGCTGATCCCGCCCGCTTCACCGGAGAAGCCGGGCGTTTCCGTAGGGCTGGCTTCGACGTCCCCCGGGGCGGTGCCGGTGCTGACCGCGGAGCGCGGAGTGGCCGCCGCCAAGGTGACTTCGCTTCCTGCGGCTTCTGTTTCACGTGAAACAGAAGCTCCCGTGCGGAAGCGGGAGCCGGTAGAGCTCGATGAAGTCGCCGGAGTTCACTTCGCTGAGCTGCCGCTGGACTCCATCAAGCCGAACTCGAAGCAGCCCCGTAAGGAGTTCGACGAGGAAGCCCTCGCGGAACTGGTCACCTCCATCAAGGAGGTGGGCCTCCTCCAGCCCGTCGTCGTACGGCAGTTGGGACATGAGCGCTATGAGCTCATCATGGGTGAGCGCCGCTGGCGGGCCTGCAAGAAAGCAGGGCTGGAGAGGATCCCCGCGATCGTCCGGGCCACGGAGGACGAGAAACTGCTCCTCGACGCACTGCTGGAGAACTTGCACAGGGCTCAGCTCAATCCGCTGGAAGAGGCAGCGGCGTACGACCAGCTGCTCAAGGACTTCAATTGCACGCATGACCAGCTGGCCGACCGGATCGGGCGCTCGCGCCCGCAGGTCTCCAACACGCTGCGTCTGCTGAAGTTGTCGCCTTCGGTGCAGAGCAAGGTCGCGGCGGGTGTGCTGTCCGCCGGTCATGCGCGGACCCTGCTCGGCGTGGAGGACTCGGAGGAACAGGACCGTCTGGCGCACCGCATCGTGGCCGAGGGACTGTCGGTGCGTTCGGTCGAGGAGATCGTCACTCTGATGGACTCACATCCACAGAGCTCTCCCAAGGCGAAGAGCCCGCGGGCGGGCACCAGGGTGTCGCCTGCTCTGACTGGTCTCGCTTCCCGGCTTTCGGACCGGTTCGAGACCCGAGTGAAGGTCGACCTGGGGCAGAAGAAGGGGAAGATCGTCGTCGAGTTCGCCTCGATGGACGATCTGGAGCGGATTCTCGGGACGCTTGCCCCCGGTGAGGGGCGGGTCCTGCAGAAGGGACTCACCGAAGAGAACGCGGAGGAGGACGAGAGCTGAGCTCTCGGTCGAGCCGTTGCAGGGCGGGTCGTGTTCCGGAGCAAACCGGAACACGACCCGCCCTTTGCTTTCCCACGGTGTCCGTCCGATCGCATGGTGGATACGATGCGTTCTGGTATGGCACATCCACCTTGGTTCACTTGAGAGGGAGGTTGGGGGTCATGCGATCGGTGAGCCGCAGCCGACTGGTGACAGCAGGGCTGAGTGTCGGGGCAGTCGGCGGGTTCGTCGGCAGTCTGCTCCGGGAACGGGGCGTTCTGGCAGCCGCCCGCGATGCGGCAGGCGAAGGAAGCGAGGAACATCCTTCATGGGGCGTCGGCTCGTACCGCTCACGCTGGACAATCTTCCGGACCTTCCCAAGCGCTGCCGGTCCTGTGTCTTCTGGGAGCTTGATCCGGTCAGTGGAGAAGCAGCCTTGAAGGCGGGCACCCCCGAGCTGGAGAAGGAAGCCTGGATCTCAGCTGTTCTGCTGGAGTGGGGGTCCTGCGGGCGAGTGGTCTACGTCGACGAGGTCCCGGTGGGCTTCGTTCTGTACGCGCCGCCGGCGTATGTACCGCGGTCGACGGCGTTCCCCACCAGTCCGGTGTCCCCGGACGCTGTGCAGCTGATGACGGCCTGGATCATGCCCAGCTATCAGGGGCAGGGGCTGGGGCGGGTGATGGTGCAGACCGTTGCCAAGGACTTGCTGCGACGGGGATTCAAGGCCATCGAGGCGTTCGGCAACGCCCGCTGGACGGAGCCCGCGTGTCTGTTGCCCGCCGAGCACCTGCTGTCGGTCGGCTTCAAGACCGTACGTCCGCATCCGTTGCATCCCCGGTTGCGGCTGGAGCTGCGGACGACGCTGTCCTGGAAGGAAGACGTCGAGCTTGCTCTCGACAGGCTGCTGGGGGCGGTCCAGAAGGAACCGGTGCTGCGTCCGCTGTGAGAGTGGGAAAACGTGTGTGGGCTCATCCCTGTCAGGGATGAGCCCACACACGTTTCACGTGAAACAGGAGAGGCGGTCAGGCCGTGGTGACCTCGTCGCCGATGAAGTCACCGAGGTCGCGGACGATCGCGGCCTTCGGCTTGGCGCCGACGATGGTCTTGACGACCTCGCCGTTCTGATAGACGTTCAGCGTCGGGATGGACATCACGCCGTACTTGGCGGCGGTGTCCGGGTTCTCGTCGATGTTGAGCTTGACGACCTCGATCTGGTCGCCGTGCTCGGCCGCGATGGCCTCGAGCGACGGGGCGATCTGACGGCACGGACCGCACCACGCGGCCCAGAAGTCGACCAGTACGGGCTTGTCGCTCTTGAGGACATCCTGTTCGAAGGATGCGTCAGTCACGTTCTTCAAGGTGCCGGCCACGGCAGCCTCCTTAACTTCGGGTGGGGTGTGGGGTGGGGAGGGAAGATCAGACGGTGGCGGTCTTCTCGGGCTCGGCCACCTTCTCGGTGTCGGCGAGAGAGGCCAGGAAGCGCTCGGCGTCGAGCGCGGCCGAGCAGCCGGTGCCCGCAGCCGTGATGGCCTGCCGGTAGGTGTGGTCGACGACGTCACCGGCGGCGAAGACACCGGTGAGGTTCGTGCGCGTCGACGGCGCGTCGACCTTCACGTAACCCTCGCCGTCCAGCTCCAGCTGACCCTTGAACAGCTCGGTGCGCGGGTCGTGGCCCACGGCGATGAACAATCCGGTGACGGGCAGCGGCGTGGTCTCACTGGTCTTGGTGTCCCGCAGCGTCACACCCGCGAGCTTCTGGTCGCCCTGGAGCTCGGCAACCGCGCTGTTCCAGGCGAACTTGATCTTCGAGTCGGCGAAGGCGCGGTCCTGCATGGCCTTGGAGGCGCGCAGGGTGTCCCGGCGGTGGACGATGGTGACGGACTTCGCGAAGCGGGAGAGGAAGGTCGCCTCCTCCATCGCGGTGTCGCCACCGCCGACCACGGCGATGTCCTGGTCCTTGAAGAAGAACCCGTCGCAGGTGGCGCACCAGGAGACACCGCGTCCGGAGAGCGCGTCCTCCTTGGGCAGGCCGAGCTTGCGGTGCTGGGAACCCGTCGAGACGATGACCGCCTTGGCGCGGTGGACCGTACCGGCGGTGTCCGTGACGGTCTTGATGTCGCCGGTGAGGTCGACGGACACGACATCGTCCGGGACCAGCTCGGCGCCGAAGCGCTCGGCCTGGGCACGCATGTTGTCCATCAGGTCGGGGCCCATGATGCCGTCGCGGAACCCGGGGAAGTTCTCCACGTCGGTGGTGTTCATCAGAGCACCGCCTGCGGTCACCGCACCTTCGAACACCAGCGGCTTCAACGACGCACGCGCTGTGTACAGCGCAGCGGTGTAGCCGGCGGGCCCGGAGCCGATGATGATCACGTTTCGGACGTCGCTCACGGGTTTTTTCCTCGTCTCTGCGGACTGCCTGCTGCCTACTGGGGCCTGTCTAGGACTCTCACCCCACCCAACGGATCCTACGGGGCATGCATTCCCGAGGTGTCCGGCCCGTTCCGGCGTGATGTCAGCGGCGGGAGTAGGCGTGTGTCAGCAGAATCTCACCCTTGGCAGGGGGGGCCGCCTCGACACAGGCGGCATCGACGACATAGGCCTGTACCCGGGTGGTGTCGGTGGCGTGCGGCAGTACGACGAGGAAGGCGCTCTTGCCGTTGTAGGTCCCCTTCTCCGCGGCGAGCGGCACGGTGTTGCGTCCGGTGCCGTCCTGGACGCACTGAGGCACGATCGTGTCGGTCCCCCACTTGGGAGAGTTGGGCTCGACGCCCAGGGAAGAGCCGTTCTCGGCCGTCTTGCTCCGGGACATCGGCTGCTTGGCGATCAGATCCCGCACCCGGTCCTCGAGAGCGGTATCGGAGAACTTGTCCTCCGACTTCTTCGTGGCGGAGACCCCACCGTCGGCGGAGGTGTCCTTGTCGGTCTGAGAGTTCGGTGACTGGAACGGCTGCAGCAGGAGTACGCCCATGCCGAGGGCGGCCGTGCCGAGTACTGCGCCGATGACGGCATTGCGCCGACGGCGCTTTGCCCGGCGGTCCCGTCCGGGACCGGTTGCCGCGTGGGGACGGCCGGCGGGGCGGTCCGCGACGGTGGTCTCGGCGACACGCGGTGCGGGCGCTGTTTCACGTGAAACATGCCCGCTCTCTTCGGGCGCCGTGGAGTCCAGCAGCGCTTCGGCTGCCAGAGCGGCGTCGATGCGGCCTGCGACATCGGCAGGTGTGCGCAGCGGGCCGGGGAGGGTACCGAGCAGCCCGCGGATCTCGTCCAGGGAAGTCTGTACGTCGGCGCACAGCGCGCACGCGTCCAGATGGCGACGTACCTCTTCCGTGCGGGAAGGGGACAGGAGGCCCTCGGTGAGATCGGAGATCTCCGAGACGTCCGGGTGCTGAGACGTGCCGGCCGTCGATGTCATGCGCGCTCACCTCCGCCCTTCACAGCAGCAGGATCACTTGGCCCTGCGTCCTTTGGCCCCGATGCCGGTGGGACGGATGCCCCGGGCGTCCGGTTCCTTCCCCCACCGAGGTGATTGCTATCCCCGCCGCTGGCGCGCAGATGGGTGAGCAGCGGCAGCAGCCGGGCACGGCCGCGCGCACAGCGGCTCTTCACCGTCCCTGTCGGTACACCGAGGACGTCGGCGGCCTCCGCCACCGGGTAGCCCTGCATGTCCACGAGCACCAGGGCGGCCCGCTGCTCGGGTGGCAGGGTGGCCAGTGCCGCGATGAGCTCTCGGTGGAGGTCCTGGCGCTCTGCGGGGGCCTCGGCGGATTCATGGGGCTCCAGGAGCTGGTCGAGACGGTCCGCGTCGTCGACCGGTGCGGTCTTGCGGGAGGCCGCCTTGCGGGCCCGGTCGAGGCAGGCGTTGACGGTGATGCGGTGCAGCCAGGTGGTGACGGCGGACTGGCCACGGAAGGTGTGGGCGGCGCGGTAGGCGGACACCAGGGCGTCCTGGACCGCGTCGGCGGCCTCCTCGCGGTCGCCCAGCGTGCGCAGGGCCACGGCCCACAGCCGGTCGCGGTGACGTCGTACGAGCTCACCGAAGGCGTTCGGGTCGCCTTTGACGTGGGCGGCCAGGAGATCCTGATCGCTTGTGGCGCTGAGCGTCACGTCGTCCAACGGTGAGCCCCCTCCCCTGGTGTACAGGTCAGCCGCTGATCCTGATCTCCGAGATTCCGCCACGGAAGGCACTGGGTGATCCATCGGTCGGCAGCTCTGTGATGTGGATCAGGATGTACCGGGTACGGACCGGCTTGTCGAGCTCGGCTTCCAGCTTGTCTGTCACCGGCTCGAGTTTGGTCATCTCCTGTGAGAAATCGGAGACGGCGGACGGGGCCGAGGTGTCTTCTTCGGCGGCGAGCACTTCGACGGTCTGCCCGCTGCGGTACATGTCGATGTCGATGCCGGACACGTCCTCGACGCTGCCGAGATCGACGATGATCCCGCTGCCGTCTTTGCGCTGCGGGAGATTGCCGAAGTTGGCGAAACCCTGGTACTGCCCGGTGATCCAGGCGGTGCCGGTCTCGCCGTCGATGGCGTTCGGTACGTCCTCCGGTTCTATGCCGGAGCCGTTCGGGGCGAACACCGTGGCGTCGGAGATCTGAAGCGGCTTCGGGTCCGGCTTCTTCTTGGGGGCCTCGTCGCCGTTCGGCTGCGAGGTCTTCGTGTCGCCGGAGTCCTTGTTGCGGTCCAGGAGCGTGTCGGCGAGCTGCCAGCTGCCGAGGCCGAGCGCGGTGATGAGCAGCGCGGCCACGCTCCACTTGAGGGCTTTGCCGGTGCGGCTCTGGAGCGGACGGGGCGGGACGGCGGTGATGGGCTGGGTGACGGGCGTGCCCGGGTGCGGGCCCGGCCTGCCGTAGGTGCCCTGCTGGTAGGTGGTGCGCTGGTACTCGGGCGGAGCCGTGAAGGCGGGCTCCGGCGGGCGGATGCGGGGCATCGCGGCGACGGCCTTGGCCAGCTCGTCGGGGGTCGTGCAGGGTGGTTCCTGGCGTGAGGCGGTGGCGCCGTCGTTGACCAGGGCCCGCATGGCGAGCTCCGAAAGGCCCCGGTGGATGCCGGCCCGTACCTGGTCGGGGGCGATCAGTCCGACGCCCTTGGGCAGCCCGGAGAGGCCGTAGGCGTCCTTCTCGTACGGCCAGCGCTGTGTCAGGGCGGCGTACAGCAGCGCGCCGATCGCCTCGGTGTCGGTGCGCTGCGGGCGGTCGGAGGTGATGCCGCGCAGGGCGGCGTTCACCGCGAGTCCGCGGATGCGGTACTGGCCCGAGGAGGTCCGCAGGATGGCGCCCGGGGTGAGCCTGAGGTGGGCGAGGCCCTCGCGGTGGGCGGCGGTCATGGCCTGGGAGATCTGGCTGACGAGCTGGTACGCCTCGTGGGCCTCCAGGGGGCCCGCTGCGAGGAGCGCCGTAAGTTCGGTGGCGTCGGGCAGCCATTCGTGGACGACGTAGACGAGGTCGTTCTCCTCCACCGCGTCCAGGACCTGCACGAACCGGGGGTCGCCGAGCAGTGCCGAGGAGCGGGCCGCGGCGAGCACGGACCTGGCCCGCGGGTGGTCCGCGGGCAGCAGATGCACGCCCACGGCCCGGCGCAGCTTCTCGTCGACCGCGCGCCAACTGCTGAAACCGTCCAGGCGGGTGACGCATTCTTCGAGCCGGTAGCGTCTGGCGAGCTTGTGCCCGCTGTGCAGCTCGGGCGTGGCGATGGGGGGTTCGGCGCCTTGGCGCTCGCCGTCCGCGTCGCCCTTGCTCTCGTCCGCTGGCTCCTGGGCTTTTGCCACCCCGTCGGCCGTGGCCTTGTCCGCCTTGGCGGCCAGCGGTTCATCGCCGCTGTTGTCGGCCACGTCGACGGCAGCCGTGCTACGTTCCGCCACCGTCGTTCCTGCCTCCCCATCCGTTGCGCGCTGTTGAACAGCCATGCCAATTGTGCCCACAGTCCGGTGCTATGCACGACACGCGGCGGCCGATGAAGGTTGTGCGGGGCCGCCCGGCCGTCAGCGCCCGAGTCGTCCGCGCACCATGCCGACCATGGCGTTGAGTTCCACGATCCGCATCCTCTTCGCGGCGAGGAAGAAGACGCCGAGCAGCACGATGCCGCCCACGACCAGCGCCGCGAGCGACCCGAGGGCGTCGCTGCCCAGGACCCGCATGATGCCGAAAGCCGCTGCGCCGCCGAGGACCGCCGCCGGCACGGAGGCACCGGAGAGCCTGGCGTACGTACGCAGGACGTGTGTGCCGTCCAGGTCGCCCCCCAGCCGGTTGCGCAGGCGCCGCCAGGCCACACCGACACCGATGGCGTAGGCCAGCCCGTAGGAGGCGGCCATGCCGACCACGGCCCACTGGGAGGGCAGGACGAAGTAGCAGACGGCGGAGGCCGCGGCGTTGACCGCGGCGACGATGACGGTGTTGTAGAAGGGGGTGCGGGTGTCCTCGTACGCGTAGAAGCCGCGCAGGACGACGTACTGCACGGAGTACGGGATGAGCCCGAGTCCGAAGGCCATCAGAGTGAAGCCCATGGCCTGGGCGCCCTCGTGGCCGGTGGAGGCGAACAGCAGGGTGCACATGGGGACGCCGAGCGCCAGGAAGGCGAACGCGACCGGGACGATCGCGACGGCCGAGTTGCGCAGTCCCTGGGAGATGTCGTCGCGGACGGCGCCCGGGTCGTTGTCGTGCGCGGCGCGGGAGATGCGGGGCAGTAGGGCGGCCATGACGGAGACCGTGATGATGGCCTGCGGCATGCCCCAGATCAGCTGGGCGTTGGAGTAGGCGAGGATGCCCGCGCCGTCCTTGCCGGAAGCCTTGCCCGCGGCGGTCGCGAGCTGCGTGACGACGAGGACGCCGGCCTGGTTGGCGAGGACGAACAGGACGGTCCACTTGGCGAGCTTGACGGTCTTGCCGAGACCGTGGCCCTTCCAGTCGAAGCGGGGGCGGTAGCGGAACCCGGTCTCGCGCAGGTACGGGACCATCGCCAGGGCCTGGACGGCGAGGCCGAGCAGGGTGCCGATGCCCAGGAGCTGGACGCCTTCGTCGGGGATGGTCGTCACGCCCATCCGGGATTCGGCGGAGGTGCCGTACACCCAGATGAACAGGCCGAAGGTGGCGATCATGACGATGTTGTTGAGGACCGGGGTCCACATCATCGCGCCGAACTTCCCGCGGGCGTTGAGGATCTGCCCCATGACGACGTGCACGCCCATGAAGAAGATCGTGGGCAGGCAGTAGCGGGCGAAGGTGACGGCGACGCTGTTGGCCGCCTGGTTTTCGGCGATTGACAGGGACATCAGGCGGATCAGCAGGGGCGCCGCGAAGACCGCGAGGGCCACGATGATGCCGAGCGCGACCATGACGAGGGTCAGGAGGCGGTTGGCGAAGGCCTCGCCGCCGTCCTCGTCGTTCTTCATCGCGCGCACCAGCTGGGGCACGAAGACCGAGTTGAGGCCGCCGCCGACCGTGAGGATGTAGATCATCGTCGGCAGGGTGTACGCGACGGTGAAGGTGTCGCCGAGCAGTGCCGCGCCCAGAGCCGCGGTGATCACCAGGGAACGGACGAAGCCGGTGAGGCGGGAGACCAGCGTGCCCGCGGCCATCAACGCGCTCGACTTCAGCACGCTCGCCGCGCGGCCGGCGGGCTTCTTCGGCGGGGCGGGGGCCGGGGCCGGTTCGGGGGCGGCCGCGGGGGCGGGCTGCCCCGGTGCCTGCTGGTCGCGGTAGAGGTGGGCGAACGCGTCCTGCTCAGCGGGTTCCTCGCCCGCCTTGGTGATCAGGTCGTCCACGCCCACGAACTCGGTGGTCGCGGCATCGTCCCCGTACGGCAGGTGGCGCGAGAAGCCTTCCGGTTCGGGCGGCGGGGTCTGCGCCCACACGTGCGGATCCGGTGCGTACTGCGGCGCGGACGGCTGCTGGTACAGCGGCTGCGGCTCCTGGTAGGTGCCGGGCGGCGGCGGGGGGTGCGAGGCGCGGTCGTAGAGCGCCTCCGTCACCGGGTCCTGCGCGGTGAGGTCCTGGGAGCGGTACGGGTCGTAGCTGTAGGCGTCCTGGACGTACGGGTCCGGGGCGGCATAGGGCTCCTGGCCGGACTCGGGGTGCCGGTCGGACTCGGGATGCTGCGGCGACGGCACATGGCCTGCTGCCGAGGGCTCCGGGGGCGCCCCCCGGAAGGGCACGGTGCCACCCGCGCCCTGTCCACGGTCACCGTCGTACGGCGCGTTCACTGGTGCTCCCCTCGAGCTTCCTGTTCCGGCGAGCTGTGCCCCGCTGGCCGACCATGCTGATCGTGCGGACCGGCCGGGGATCCGGGGACTCTCTCCCGGGAAGACGCTGCATTGCAACCCCACCTCATCGTCCCCGGCCGCCCGGTCACGGTGTTGCTCAACGGTCCACTTTCTCACCCGTGCCCGACGGGTTGCTGCTTTCGGGACCGGTGTCCGGTGTCGGGTCACTCTGCTGCTCGGAGTCGCCGCCCTCGCCGTCGGCCCCGTCGGCGGCCTCACGGGCCGCCGCGCGCTTGCGCTGGGTGTACATCCTGACGCCGGCGAGAACCAGCAGCAGCACACCGCCGGCGATGACAAGCATCACGGTCGGAGTGAACTCGTTGACGTCGACCGTGAACACCATCCGGCGGCCGTACGGCGTGCCGTCCTCGGTGTAGAGCTGGGCGATCACCGGGACCGGGCCGTTGGCGTTGGCAGTGGCGGTGAACTTCACCGACTGGCTGTGACCGCCCGCGACCTTCACCCGCTGCTCGGCGACGGTCTGCCCGCCGTCCATGTTGAGCCGGGTGGGCTTGGTCGACGTGAGCCGCAGCACCAGGTGCTCCACCCCCTGCACCAGCTTGTTCTGAACGGTCACCGGTACCGTCGCGCTGCGCCCCGACAGGGTCGCGTCGGACTTCTGGATGAGCTGCACCTCGTCGGTGAGGCTCATCAGGTAGCTCTGCACCCCGTTGCGGTACGTCTGGGCCTTCGGCCCGTTCCCGCGCCAGGACGACGACATCGCGCGGTTGATCGCGTTGCCGAAGGGGGTGACCACCCGGTCGGGGGCGGTGAGGATCACCTTGAAGTTGTCGAGCTTGGCCTGCGTGGCCTTGATGTCCTGGAACGCCTTGGCCGCGAGCTCCTGCTTGCTCAGCGACCGGGGGTACGAGGACGGCCCCGGCACGTCGGTCGTGGCACGGGCGTCGGGCTCGGCCTTCGCCGCAGCCACCAGGTCCAGCGGCTGAGACCAGCGCTGGGCGTCGAGGCTGTGCAGGGCGCGCGCCATCGACTGGGCCTGGCTCGCGGACGGCAGCCGCTGCGGGGCGACGACGATGCTGCGTTGCTTCTCCTCGTCCTGGAGCGTCACCGCCAGGGTCTGGGCGAGGAACTTCTGTATGGCGAGGGTGGAATCGCCGGCCTTCGACATGTCACCCTCGAAGGCGGTGGAGAGCCGGGCGTCGGCGACGACCGCGGTGGTGCCGCCGCCGATCGGCCGGGCCGCGGTGGGCGTGTACGCCAGGCCCCTCGTCTCCTGGAGGCTGTCGCTGCGGGCGATCACGTTGTGTGCGCCGGCCGAAGTGGCGACATCGACGACCGACGGGTCGACGGCGCCGTTCACCGGCCAGGAGAAGTCGGTGGAAGGTTCCGTGTGGAGGATCGACTTCACGGTGGCGGCGGCGACATCGGTCGCGCGCCGCAGGTGGCTGAGAGAGCCGGGCACGTCCTTGCCACGGTGCGCCAGCGAGGCCAGATCGGGGTCGGCGAACGGCAGGGCGACGACCTTTTTGCCTTCCACCGCCTTCTGGAGATCGCTCAGCCACCGGTTGGCGACGGCCTGGTTCTTGCCGGAGACGGTGGTTTCACCGTCCTCGGACTTGACGTCGTAGCTCTCGGTCATCGCGTTGACCGTGGCGAGCAGGTCCGGGTCGACGACCCAGGTCACCGGCAGTTCCTTGCCGAGCGAGACGAGCTGGTCCAGCCGTCCGCCCGGGGCGAGCTCCGCACCGAGGTCGTCGTTCTCGAAGACCGGGGTCTGCTGCTCGTCCGAACCCGTCTCGGCGGTGAGATGCGTCGAGGAGATCAGCGGCCAGAGGTAGGTGAGCCGGGTCTTCTTCTCCGTGGCTTCGGGCTGCCAGGGCAGGAAGGTCCGCTGGATGCCCAGAGTCTGCTCGTACGGCCGGCTCGGGGTCTGCCCCGACAGGGACACGCCGAGCTGGTAGACGCCCTGATCGTCGAGGTCCAGTTTGTCGACCGGTACCGTGATGCTGAAGTTCTCGCTGATGCCGGCGGGGAGGGTCGCGAATTTCTTGGTGAACTTCCCGCCGAGCTCCGCGCGGTCACGGACGTTCGCATCCCGGCTGTGCCGGGCCGCTGCGTCGATCGCCGTTCTGCCGGACAGGCGCGGCCCCACGCTCAGTCCGACATGCGCGTCGGTGACGGCTTCCTTGCCCCTGTTGGTGACCGTGCCGGAAATGGTGATCTCGTCACCCTCCACCGGAGTGCCGGGGGACAGCGCGTCGAGGGACACATCGACCGTGCGCGAGCCGGTGGCCTTTTCGGCTGCCTGCGCGGGCGCGGCGGCCGGGAGGTACAGAAGGCCCGCCACCAGCGGGGCGCCGGCGAGCAGTCCTGCCGTGCGCCGCAGCCACCGGCGGGCAGGTGAGGGAGTCATCCCCTGAAAGTCTGCCGCCTCGGCCACGCTCTCGCCCGTCCCTCGTCATCGTCTGCTGCCGGTGTTGGTTGTCGGTTCCTGCGTCCACGCATGGTAACGAGGTGTGCTGTGGCAAAGTGCTGCCGAGTGCTCCACGTGATCGGAAGGCTCCTCGGGGCGGCGGTAAACGGGGACGCCCCGGTGGACCGGGGCACGTACTCTTTTCTGTTGTGCCGAACGCCAACGAAGACAATGCCAGTGCCCTGAATCAGGTGCAGCGCCGCGCGGTCAGCGAACTGCTGCGGGTCTCTCCTGTCGCCGATGATCTCGCGCGCCGTTTCCAGGAGGCGGGCTTCGCTCTCGCGCTCGTCGGCGGATCGGTCAGGGACGCGCTGCTCGGCCGCCTCGGCAACGATCTGGACTTCACGACCGATGCCCGCCCCGAGGACGTACTGAAGATCGTCCGCCCCTGGGCGGACTCGGTGTGGGAGGTCGGGATCGCCTTCGGCACGGTGGGGTGCCAGAAGGCGAGCTACCAGATCGAAGTCACGACGTACCGCTCCGAGGCGTACGACAGGACCTCCCGCAAGCCGGAGGTGTCCTACGGCGACTCCATCGAGCAGGACCTCGTCCGCCGCGACTTCACCGTGAACGCGATGGCCGTCGCGCTTCCGGAGAAGGAGTTCATCGACCCGCACGGCGGCCTGGACGACCTCGCGGCCCGTGTGCTGCGCACTCCCGGGACCCCTGAGGAGTCGTTCTCCGACGATCCGCTGCGCATGATGCGCGCCGCGCGGTTCGCCGCTCAGCTCGATTTCGAGGTGGCCCCCGAGGTCGTCGCGGCGATGAAGTCGATGTCCGAGCGCATTGAGATCGTCTCGGCGGAGCGGGTCCGGGACGAGCTCAACAAGCTGATTCTCTCCGCGAACCCGCGCAAGGGTCTGAGGCTGCTCGTCGACAGCGGTCTTGCCGGACACGTGCTGCCCGAGCTGCCGGCGCTGCGTCTGGAGAGTGATGAGCATCACAGGCACAAGGATGTCTATGAGCACTCGCTGATCGTTCTGGAGCAGGCCATGGACCTGGAACAGGGCGGGCCGGACCTGGTGCTGCGGCTCGCTGCGCTGCTGCACGACATCGGGAAGCCGCGGACGCGGCGCTTCGAGGAGGACGGCCGGGTCTCCTTCCACCACCACGAGGTGGTGGGCGCGAAGATGGCCAAGAAGCGCATGACCGCCCTGAAGTACTCCAACGACATGATCAAGGATGTCTCCACGCTGGTGGAGCTGCACCTGCGCTTCCACGGGTACGGCACCGGTGAGTGGACCGACTCCGCGGTGCGCCGGTACGTACGTGATGCGGGTCCTCAGCTGGAGCGGCTGCACAAGCTGACCCGCTCGGACTGCACCACGCGCAACAAGCGAAAGGCGAGCGCGCTGTCGCGGGCGTACGACGGGCTCGAGGAGCGCATCGCGCAGCTTCAGGAGCAGGAAGAGCTGGACTCCATCCGGCCGGACCTGGACGGCAACCAGATCATGGAGGTCCTCGGCACCGGCCCCGGCCCGGAGATCGGCAAGGCGTACAAGTTCCTGCTGGAGCTGCGGCTGGAGAACGGGCCGATGGGCCACGACGCGGCGGTCGCGGCGCTCAAGGAGTGGTGGGCGACGCAGAGCTGAGGTCATGTTTCACGTGAAACATGACGGGGGGCGAATGCGGTGAGGGGTGGTGTTTCACGTGAAACACCACCCCTCACCGCATAGGTGATATAGTATAACAGCGGGCCGGCGCTCTGAGAGAAAGCTCGCAC
>NZ_JBSFTV010000027.1:0-120480 GCF_053591455.1 Streptomyces sp. NPDC003016 | reverse complement strand
CACCACCCCCCAGGTCATCACTTCGACAGAGGGGACACAGCCATACCGGGCCCGGAGGCCAGCGGCCCCATTGCAGGACCGCGAAAAACATAACGGGGGCGACGTGCTGGAGGCCGGTGCCCCGGAGGAGGCGAGACAGGGGGCGGGGAGGGAGGGGCGGGTCCCCGGCGGCGAGTCCGTGCCGGCACCGGCGCAGCGCGGCCCGGCCGTGGTGCCGGCGTATCGGGCGTCGAGGGCGAACATCTGCTGCGGGCAAGGCGGGGCGGAACGGGGCGTACGGAGTGCGGGGAGGGGCGTGCAAGGGACGTCGTGGGGGCGAGTGTGGTGTGGCCCTCGGGCACTGTGAAGCCGAAGACCATCACCTGTCTGGTCGTCGGGTCGAACAGCAGCACGCCCGGTGCGCCGTTGATGTCGCGCGGGAGCAGGCGCAGCTCCCGTGGGTCCAGCCCGCGACCAGGCGGTGAGCGAAGTGGGCGGCTTTTTCCGCGCCGTGGAGCGGGACGCGGGACGCGGGGACGCGGGGACGCGGGGACCTTGCCGCCGCGGTTCACGGAGCGGCGCGGGGCCCGGGGGCGGACGTGCTCGCGGGGTCGGGAGGCCAGTCGGCGCGGGGAGCCCGGGGAGGTGCCGGTCACTTCGGTGGTCCGGGGAGGGACGCGGCGGAGGCGGCGTGGGGCCAGTGCGGTGCGTGCGGTTGGGGGTCGGGCGCTCCGTCCAGGACCGTGAGCAGGGGCCAGGCCCATCGGCTCGTCGAGGGTCGCGCGCTCCTCGGGACCCGGTCCGGCCCCGGTGACGACCGGCTCGGGAGCCAGGGGCCGGCGTATGCCTCGCGGCGAGGGCGGGCGGAGCCCGGCCGGTCGTAACAGACGCGGCCGACGACGGTGGTCAGGCACGCGCGCGGATCGCGGGCCTCTCCGTCCGGGAGCGTCTGTCGGTGCAGGCAGGTCTGCTGTACGGCGGCGGTGTCGTCGGCGGCAGCGTCGGCGGCCGGTCCGGTGATGCGGTAGGCGATGCCCCGGAGGCGTGTGCGCTGTTCCTCGCATGTGTCCGGGTCCGCCACGGGGGCACTCCTCGCCCGGGGCGGGCGGAGGGTTCATGGGCCGGAGTCCGTCCGCGCGGCCTCCTGCCGCCGGGCCGGCTAACGGCGCCGCTTGGACTTCTTCTGGCGGGCCGCCGGGTTGCCCGTGCGGGAGCCCCGGCGGCGTTCGTACTGGGTGAGGGCGCTCTCGTACTCGCTGCGGTGCAGCTTCTCGCCCGGGGCCTCGGTGAGCGAGCGGAGGAAGTACGCGAGGAGTACGCCGACGAAGCCGATGCTCTTCAGGCTGCGCAGCGATGCCTCGGTGGCGGGGTCGGGGCGGCGCGCGTACCCCGCCCAGGTGCGGCGGAAGGCGATCGCGCTGCAGATCGCGAACATGGCGACCACCAGGATGTTCAGGAAGCTGCCGACGTCGGCGATCGCCAGGCCCTGGTAGGCGAAGCGCAGCACGAAGCAGCCGGCGGCAGCGGCGGCCAGCGAACCGACGGCGGCCCCGGCCCGGCGCAGCCCGTAGCCGTTGTCGTGGTCCACCCAGGTCGTGCCGAAGAACCGGATGGGCTCGGGCTGCGGACCGCCGCCTCCGCCGTCGCCCGGGGTGGTGGGGGCGGCGGGGGTGGTGGCCGGGGTGCCGTCGGCGTTTTCGCTCACGGGTCGATTATCCCCGGTGCGGGGAGGGGTGGACGGGGTGGGTGGTCAGGCGCAGCGCGGGGCGACGTGTCCGTCGCGGCCCGTGTTCACGTACGCGTCCGAAACGAACTGCCCGTCCGCGATGTTGTCCCACAGATTCGACGTCCCGTACGGGCCCGTGGCCGTCTCGCCCGGCTTCTGGCAGTGGACGGGAGCCCTGACGTCGTACGGCAGGGTCTTGGTCAGCCGGTACTGCGTTCCCGGTCCCGACCTGACGTTGAGGCGGTGGCCGGGTGCGGCCGGGTACCTGAGGACCTCGTCGGCCGGGGCTCCGGCGGGAGCGGCCGCGTACCCGGCCGGGGCGGCCGCTGCCGCCACCGCGGCTGCGCCCACCGCCAGTCCGAACGCAGCCAGGGTGCCGCCGACGGTGACGGCGAGTCCGGTGTGCAGCGTGTGGTGTGCCCCCCTCGTCAGGCGCAGCGCACCGCGACGTAGCCGTCGCTGCCGGTGTTGATGTACGCGTCCGAGACGAACTGGCTGTTCGCGATGTTGGACCAGAGGTTCGTCGTCCCGTACGGCCCCGACACGGTCGTCCCGGGGCACTGGCAGTTGATCGGCACGTGTGCGCCGTACGGCAGGACCTTGACGATCCGGTAGTTGGTGCCGGGGCCGCTGCGCACGTTCACCCGGTAGCCCGGAGCGACGGGATACCGCACCGCCGACGTCTCCGCGGTGGCAGCCGCAGTGGCAGTGGCAGCCGTGGACGCGACTGCTTCCTCGGTGGCGTTCTCGGCGGCCTTCTCGGTGGTGCCCGCGTCTTCTCCCACGGCCATGAGGCCCTCCCCCGTTGATGTACGTCTTTCGTACGCCGCGCAGGCTAGCAAGCCACACCGACATCGCACGCATCATCGACTAGGCTCCGTGCGTCTCGCTTGCGGACGATTCACACGGGGGTGGACGATGCCGCCGCTGCACAGCACCGGGACGGGACCGGAAGCGGAGCATCCGGATTACGCCGGGCAGTACCGACTCGAAGCCGTGCTCGGCTCAGGAGGCATGGGTGTGGTCCATCTGGCCACCTCCGGCTCCGGGCTGCGTCTCGCCGTCAAGGTGGTGCACGCCGACTTTGCCGCAGATCCCGAGTTCAGGGCCCGCTTCCGCCAGGAGGTCTCCGCCGCCCGTCGGGTGAGCGGAGCATTCACCGCACCCGTCGTGGACGCCGACACGGAGGCGGAACGGCCTTGGATGGCCACTCTGTTCATCGAAGGTCCCACCCTCGCCGAACGTGTCAAGCGGAATGGTCCGCTGGGCACAGAGGAGCTGCTCAGACTCGGCGCTGGACTCGCCGAGTCGCTGCGCGACATCCATCGCGCAGGCGTGGTCCACCGCGATCTCAAGCCGAGCAACGTGCTGCTGGCGGCCGACGGGCCCAAGGTCATCGACTTCGGCATCTCCCGGCCGACGGACAGCGACCTGCGTACGGAGACCGGCAAGCTGATCGGTACGCCGCCGTTCATGGCGCCCGAGCAGTTCCAGCGCCCGCGCGAAGTGGGGCCGGCGGCGGACGTGTTCGCGCTGGGATCCGTACTCGTCCACGCGGCGACCGGGCGCGGCCCCTTCGACTCCGACAGCCCGTACATCGTCGCGTACCAGGTGGTGCATGACGAGCCGGACCTGGCGGGCGTACCGGAAGCCCTGGTACCGCTGTTCACGCGGTGTCTGGCGAAGGATCCCGCCGGCCGGCCCACACCGGACGCGCTGATGGCCGCGCTGCGGTCCGCGGCATACCGGACCGCCGACGACACCCAGCCGTTCATACCGGCGCAGAGGATCTCGGGCGGAGCGGGGGCAGTCGCCGCACGGGAAAAGCTTTCGGCGAAGGCCGCGAGCGCCGCGGAAGCCGAGCCGGCCGCTGGGGCCGGCGCGCCGGCCGAGCCACCCGGGGCCGTTGCCGCCGCTTCCGCCCGCCGGCGCGAGGGCGGTCCCCGGCGGGCCGTGCTCACCGTGGCTCTGGCCGCGTCGTTGACCGTGGGCGGTGTTCTCGGCGTACGCGTGCTGGTGGACGACGGCCGTCCCGGTCCCGCACCTGCCGCACAACGGGCCGGGACGGGGGCCGGGACCGGAGCGGGTGAAACCGCCCGTCCCTGGAACGTCTCCTTGTCGGCCGGCGCGCGGAGTCACGCGCCTGCCTGTTCGTACGCGGACGGCGCCCTCTACTGCAGCGCCACCGGCGTCAGGGCCGCTCGTCTGAGCCCGGCCGACGGAAAGGCCGGCTGGACGGAGAAGACGGCCGGTGACGCACCCCCTTCCCGCTCGGACGACAGCGCACCCGTCCTCGCCGGGGGGCTCCTGCACGTCGTGACCCCCGGCGGAGACCGGCTGGAGGCCCTCGATCCGCGAACCGGCGTCCGCCGGTGGAGTATCGGTATCGGCGCCTCCGGCGGCACTGTCGCCCTCCACACGGCGAAGTCGGCGCTTCTGGTCGGACCGGACGGAACCGTCAGGGCCGTCGACAACACCACGGGCACGACCCGCTGGTCGGAGCGGCACGGCGGCGTCGGCACCCTCTGGGTGGCATCGCCCGGCCGCCGGGGGCCGGTCTACGCGGCCACGGTGTCGGACGACGGTACGTCGACCACGGTCGTCGCGGTCGATCCGGACAACGGCGAGGCGCAGTGGGAACAGCGGCTGAGCGGGATACTCGGCCCGGTCAACGCCTCGGACGGCGCTCTGTTCCTGCTGGAGGGCGACATCAACGGCGTGACCCGGGCGGTCGTCCGCCTCGACGCCACGACACGCACCGCCCACCGCGTTCCCCTCGTCGCACCGCTCGACCAGGCGCAGGCCACGGTGCGCGGGAACACGGCGTACCTCTTCGGTGTCAACGGCTCCCTGGTCGCCGTCGACATGCGCGACACGGGAAGTACGGGAAGTACGGGAAGTGCTGAGCGCGCGCAGCGGTGGCGGCTGGAGACGTCGGTCAGCCGGGCCTCACGACCGGTGGCGGCCGGGGGCCGCGTCTACCTGTCGGCTGCCGACGGGCGGCTGCTGGCGGTCGACGCCGCCGACGGCAGGCTGCTGGGTCAGACCACGCCCCGCATGGGCGAGGGGCCGTACACCTTCGCGGCTTCCCTCCCCGCCCCCGTCACCGCTCCCGGCAAGGTGTTCGCCACCGCGCCCGACGGGTCCGTCTTCGCCGTGGGGGACGGGGATCCGGCGCGCTGGTGAGGGAACGGGGCCGGGCGGGGCGGAGTGGGTGCTCCGTCCCGCCCGGTTGCGCCGCTGAAGGCGCCGTTCAGCCCTGTTGCGCCGGTGAAGGCGCCGTTCAGCCCAGCTTCGAGACGTCCCGCACCGCGCCCTTGTCGGCGCTGGTCGCCATCGCGGCGTACGCGCGCAGGGCGGCCGAGACCTTGCGGTCGCGGTTCTTCGGGGCGTACACGCCGCCGAGGGCCTCGCGGCGGGCCGCCAGGTCCTCGGCGGCGACGAGGAGTTCGATCGTGCGGTTCGGGATGTCGATGCGGATACGGTCGCCGTTCTCGACGAGCGCGATCGTGCCGCCCGACGCCGCCTCCGGGGAGGCGTGGCCGATGGACAGGCCCGACGTACCGCCCGAGAAGCGGCCGTCCGTGACGAGCGCGCAGGTCTTGCCGAGACCGCGGCCCTTCAGGAAGGACGTCGGGTAGAGCATCTCCTGCATGCCGGGGCCGCCCTTGGGGCCCTCGTAGCGGATGACGACGACGTCGCCGTGGGTGATCTCCTTGCGGAGGATCTTGTCTACGGCCTCGTCCTGCGACTCGCAGACGACCGCCGGGCCCTCAAAGGTCCAGATCGACTCGTCGACACCGGCGGTCTTCACGACGCAGCCGTCGACGGCGAGGTTGCCCTTGAGGACGGCCAGGCCGCCGTCCTGGGAGTACGCGTGCTCGACGGAGCGGATGCAGCCGCCCTCGGCGTCCGTGTCCAGGGTGTCCCAGCGCTCGGACTGCGAGAAGGCGGTCGCGGAGCGGACGCAGCCGGGCGCCGCGTGCCACAGCTCGACGGCCTCGGCGGACGGGGAGCCGCCGCGCACGTCCCACGTCTTCAGCCACTCGGCGAGGGTGGCGGAGTGGACGGTGTGCACGTCCTCGTTGAGGAGGCCGCCGCGGTAGAGCTCGCCGAGGATGGCGGGAATGCCGCCCGCGCGGTGGACGTCCTCCATGTAGTACGTGCCGCCGGGGGCGACGTTCGGCGCGACCTTGGCCAGGCACGGGACGCGGCGCGAGACCTCGTCCATGTCGTCGAGGCCGAAGTCCAGCTCGGCCTCCTGGGCGGCGGCCAGCAGGTGCAGGATCGTGTTGGTGGAGCCGCCCATCGCGATGTCGAGCGCCATGGCGTTCTCGAAGGCGGCGCGGGTGGCGATGTTGCGGGGCAGGACGGTGTGGTCGTCCTGCTCGTAGTGGCGCTTGGTGATCTCCACGATCGTGCGGCCGGCGTTCTCGTACAGCGCCTTGCGGGCGGTGTGCGTGGCGAGGACCGAGCCGTTGCCGGGCAGGGCCAGGCCGATGGCCTCGGCGAGGCAGTTCATCGAGTTGGCGGTGAACATGCCGGAACAGGAGCCGCAGGTCGGACAGGCGTTCTCCTCGATACGGAGGATGTCCTCGTCCGAGATCTTGTCGTTGACCGCGTCGGAGATCGCGTCGACCAGGTCGAGCTTGCGGACGGTGCCGTCGACCAGGGTGGCCTTGCCGGCCTCCATCGGGCCGCCGGAGACGAAGATCGTGGGGATGTTGAGGCGCAGCGCGGCCATCAGCATGCCCGGCGTGATCTTGTCGCAGTTGGAGATGCAGATCAGCGCGTCCGCGCAGTGCGCCTCGACCATGTACTCGACGGAGTCGGCGATCAGGTCGCGGGAGGGGAGGGAGTAGAGCATGCCGCCGTGGCCCATCGCGATGCCGTCGTCGACGGCGATCGTGTTGAACTCGCGGGGGACGGCGCCCGCCGCCAGGATCGCGTCGGAGACGATCCGGCCGACCGGCGCGAGGTGGGTGTGCCCCGGGACGAACTCGGTGAAGGAGTTCGCGACCGCGATGATCGGCTTACCGATGTCCGCGCTCGCTACGCCCGACGCCCGCATCAGGGCGCGCGCGCCCGCCATGTTGCGGCCGTGGGTGACTGTGCGGGACCTCAGCTCGGGCATCGTCGCTCGCTCCTTAGGCAGATGGGACGCAGATGGGACGCAGATGGGACGTACGAGGCTTACTCACGAGAGTAACTTCGAGCGTACGCCCCGGATCCACGATCTGGACAGCGCGTCCGATATGCGGGACGCGGCGCTCGGCCTGCGGTCACGGCCCGGACAGGGCACGGGCCGGGCGCCCGGCCGCACCTCGGGCCGTGCTCCGCGTCACGCCCGCGGCACGCCCGCGCCGCTCCTGGGTCATTCCTGCGTCAGGTACCGCTGGAGCGTCGGGGCCACCATCGCGATGATCCGTTCCGGATCCGCCGACGCCAGCGGCTCCGCCTTGATGACGTACCGCAGGATCGCGATCCCGACCATGTGCGAGGCCGCGAGCTCCGCCCGGAAGGTCGGGTCCGGTACGTCGAGTTCCGCCGCCACCCGCTCCAGCAGCCGGCGCAGCACGAACGTGCGCAGCACCTTCGCCGCCGTCTCGTTCGTCAGCGCGGACCGTACGACCGCGAGCAGCGGCGCCCTGGTCGCCGGGTTCTCCCACACGCCGATGAAATAGCGGGCCAGCCGTTCCCCGATGCCGTCCGTGCCGCCCTGGCCGAGGACCGCGGGGATCACCAGGGCGGGCTCGAAGGACATCTCGATGGCGGCCGCGAAGACGTCGTCCTTCGTGCCGAAGTAGTGGTGGACGAGCGCCGCGTCGACGCCCGCCGCCTTCGCGATGCCGCGCATCGACGTCTTGTCGTAGCCGCGCTCGGAGAATTCGTCGCGGGCGGACTGGAGGATCCGCTCGCGGGCTCCGGGGCCGGCGTCCTCGGGCGACCGGCGGGGACGGCCCCGGCGGCGGGGCTCCGGCGCCGTACCACCGCTTGCCGTACCGCTCACTGGTCCCCGCTCACAGCCGCCCGCTCACTCGTGCCCGCACCGGTCCCCGCTCACGGCTGCCCGCCCGCTCGGCCCGCTCACTGCTGGGAGACCCGGGACGCCAGGTGCAGCCGGGTGAAGGCGAGGGCCTCCGCGAGGTCGGCCTCGCGTTCGGCGGACGACATGGCCCGGCGCGTGTTGACCTCGATGACGACATGGCCGTCGAAGCCGCCGAGCGCGAGGCGCTCCAGCAGTTCGGCGCAGGGCTGGCTGCCGCGCCCGGGGACGAGGTGCTCGTCCTTCGCCGAGCCCTTGCCGTCCGCGAGGTGCACGTGTCCGAGCCGGTCGCCCATCCGGTCGACCATGGCCATGGTGTCGGTGCGGGCGGTCGCGGTGTGGGAGAGGTCGACGGTGAAGTGCCGGTAGTCGTCCTTGGTCACGTCCCACTCGGGGGCGTACGCCAGCATCTCGCGGTCCTTGTAGCGCCACGGATACATGTTCTCGACGGCGAAACGGACGTCGGTCTCCTCCGCCATCCGCCAGATCCCGGTGACGAAATCGCGGGCGTACTGCCGCTGCCAGCGGAACGGCGGGTGTACGACCACGGCCGACGCGCCGAGCTTCTCGGCGGCGGCCCGCGCCCGCCGGAGCTTCGTCCACGGGTCCGTGGTCCACACCCGCTGGGTGATCAGCAGACAGGGCGCGTGGATGGCCAGGACGGGGACGCCGTGGTAGTCGGAGAGCCTGCGCAGCGCCTCGACGTCCTGGCTGACGGGGTCCGTCCACACCATGACCTCGACGCCGTCGTAGCCGAGGCGTGCGGCGATCTCGAAGGCCGTCGCCGTCGACTCCGGATACACGGACGCCGTGGACAGCGCGACCTTCGCATCGGGGATGCGCACCACTGGTTCTGCCACGAGGAACAGCGTACGGGCCGTTCCCGGGCGGGTGCCGGGCGGGCGGTCAGGCGGTCGGCGGCAGGTGGTCCAGGCGGCGCAGGATGACGCCTTCGCGCAGCGCCCACGGGCAGACCTCCAGCGTGTCCACCCCGAAAAGGTCCATCGCCCCTTCCGCCACCAGGGCTCCTGCCAGCAGTTGCGCGGCGCGGCCTTCCGAGACCCCGGGCAGGCCGGCGCGCTGGACTATCGGCATCGTGGCGAGCTTGGGCACCCACTCCTCCAGCGATCTGCGGCTGAGCTCACGCTGGACGTGCAGTCCCTCGGCGGAACGGGCCGCACCCGCGATCCGCGCCAGCTGCCGGAAGGTCTTGGACGTCGCGACCACGTGGTCGGGCCGGCCGAAGCGGCTGAATTCGCCGACCGTACGGGCGATCTGCGCCCGTACATGACGGCGCAGCGCCTTCACGTCCTGCGGGTCCGGCGGGTCGCCCGGCAGCCAGGCCCCGGTGAGCCGGCCCGCCCCGAGCGGCAGCGACACCGCCGCGTCGGGCTCCTCGTCGATGCCGTACGCGATCTCCAGGGAGCCGCCGCCGATGTCCAGGACCAGCAGCTTGCCCGCCGACCAGCCGAACCAGCGGCGGGCGGCGAGGAAGGTCAGCCGCGCCTCCTCCGCGCCGCTCAGCACCTGGAGCTCGACCCCGGTCTCGGCCTTGACCCGGCCCAGCACCTCGTCGGCGTTGGTCGCCTCGCGCACGGCGGAGGTCGCGAACGGCAGGACGTCCTCGCACCCCTTGTCCTCGGCGGCCTGCAGCGCGTCGCCGACCGTCGCCACCAGGCGGTCGATGCCGGCGGCGCCGATGGCCCCGTCCGCGTCGAGGAGCTCGGCGAGCCGGAGCTCGGCCTTGTGCGAGTGGGCGGGCAGGGGGCGGGCGCCGGGGTGCGCGTCGACCACCAGCAGATGAACCGTGTTCGAACCCACGTCGAGGACTCCGAGTCTCATGGACGGAACGCTACTGCGGCCCCGCGCTTACTCTTGGCCACGTGTCGAAGACGAAAAAGGCGAAGCCGGACAAAGCCGCGAAGCAGCCGAAGACGACCCCGCGGGTTCCCGCCGTCCAGGACGAGAAGGGCGGGCTCGATTTCGCCCGTGCCTGGGTGGAGTTCCCCGACCCCGCCGACGACGAGCAGGTCTTCCGCTGCGACCTGACGTGGCTGACGTCACGTTGGAGCTGCATCTTCGGCAGTGGCTGCCAGGGCATCCAGGCGGGCCGCGCCGACGACGGATGCTGCACGCTGGGCGCGCACTTCTCGGACGAGGACGACGAGAAGCGCGTCGCGGGCCATGTGGCGCGCCTCACCCCCGACGTGTGGCAGTTCCACGGCGTCGGTACGGAGTCGGGCTGGACGCAGACGGACGAGGACGGCGACCGCCAGACGCGCCGCTGGGAGGGGTCCTGCATCTTCCAGAACCGCCCCGGGTTCGCGGGCGGGACGGGGTGCTCGCTGCACATCCTCGCGCTGAGGGAGGGCAAGGAGCCGCTGGAGACCAAGCCGGACGTGTGCTGGCAGCTGCCGGTGCGGCGTACGTACGACTGGATCGACCGGCCCGACGACACGCGCGTCCTGCAGATCTCGATCGGCGAGTACGACCGCAGGGGCTGGGGCGCCGGGGGGCACGACCTGCACTGGTGGTGCACGTCGGCGACGTCGGCGCACGGGGCGGGGGAGCCGGTGTACGTGACGTACCGGCCGGAGCTGACGGAGCTGATGGGGAAGGCGGCGTACGACCGGCTGGTGGAGCTGTGCGAGGAGCGTCTGGCGGCGCTGCTGCCCATGGCCCCGCATCCGGCGGACCCGGCCACGGCCTGACGGTCCCGGTCCGACGGCCACGGCCGGACGGTCCCGGCGTGCCGGGTCCGTCCGGTCCCGGTGCCCCGGGGGCGGGTACCGGGGCCGCCGCTAGGGCGCCGGTGGGGTCGCGTCCGTCGGGGTCGGGTCCGGTGACGGCGGCGGCGTCGTCGGGGCCGTCGGAGTGGGCTCCGGTGGCGGCGTCGTCGGGGCCGTGGGGGTGGGGGACGCGGACGTGGGCGGCGGCGTCGGGTCCGGTGACGGGGGCGGCGGCGTCGGATCCGGGGGCGACGGGGGCGGCGTGGTGCGGCCGTGGCCCTGCACCGCGACGACCGCGCCCGTCGGGTCCACTCCGATGCGCGCGCGCCACGGGCCCGCCGGCTCCCGCTCGTGGTCCACGGACACGTACAGCGTGATCGACCCGCCGGGGGCGAGCGTGCCCGAGGACTGGCTCAGGTAGAGCCAGGACGCGTTCGTCCACGCCGACCAGGACACCGGTGAGGCGCCCGACGCCCGCAGCGTGACGACGGTCGTGCTGCCCGCGGACCTGGCCTCCACCGCGAGCCGGCCCGCGCCGGACTCCCCCGGGGCGCCCGGCGTCGTCGTACCGCCGCTGACGACCTCGACGGACACGTCCGGCGACCGGCTGCCCGCCGTGAAGCGGGGGCCGGGGGTCGTGCGCGCGTTGCCCGTGTTCTCGTACGCGCCGTTGCCCGCGCCGCCGGGGCCGCCGTACGGGTCGCCGTCGAGCCCGCCGGGGTCGTCCGCATCGCTCGCGGTGACCGACGCGCCGCCGTGGCTCTCGCCGGTGAGCGGCGCGCCCCGGTACGCCGCCCAGAGGGCGAACACGGGGGCGGCGACGACGGTCGCGACGACCGTCGTCGTGACCGCCCTGGTCCGCAGCCGGTCGCGCCGCGCCGCATGGTCCTTGGGGTCCAGCGGGAAGCCGTCCCGGCGGAACCGCGGCGCGGCCCCGCGCGCGCGGGAGGCGCTCGCCACCGCCGCGTAGGCGGCCGCCCGCGGCGCCCCGACGAGCGGCAGCGCGGCGGGCGCGGCGCCCGTCCCCGGCCACGGGCCACCCGCCCCGGCCCGCTCGGCGGAGCGCCGGCAGCGCGGGCAGTCGTCGACGTGCCGTACGAGCTCGCGGCACAGGGCCGCACCGAGCAGCACCTGGTTGTCGCCGGTCAGGCGGGCGACGATCGGGCAGTTGCCGCTCTCCACCACGGCGAGCGCGGCCCGGGTGCGCTCCACCTCGCAGGCCGCGGCGGCCAGCAGTTCGCGGGCGGCGGGGTAGTCCATGCCCAGGACGGCGGCGACCTCGCGCGGGCCCAGGCCGTGGCGCACGGCGAGCTCCAGCGCGTCGCGCTGCTCGGGGGTGGTGCCCGCGGCCTCGGGCCAGGCGAGCAGGGCCAGCTCGCGCCGGCGGCGCAGGGCGGTCTCGTCCGCCTCGGCGGTCATCCGCCCGGGGGCCGGGTCCGGCGCGCGGTGGCCGCTGTGCGCCCCCTGCCGGCGCCGCTTCTGCTCCGCGAGCCTGCGCAGGCAGGCCCACCGCGCCAGGGCGTACAGCCAGGCCCTGCGCTCCGGCTCGCGGGACGGGCAGCGCCCGTGCTGCCGCTCGGCGACGGCCAGTACGTCGCCGAGCACCGCCGTCGCCGCGTCGTGGTCGCAGAGCACGGACAGGCAGTAGGTGAACAGGCCGTCCAGATACGGCTCGTACGGGGCGTACCGGGCCGGCGGGGCCTGCGCGAGCGTGGGCCGGGGCGCGCGGTTGTGCGCCCGGTGTGCGCCGGTGGTGTGCGTAGGGGGTTCCAGCCTGCTGCTTGTCACCCGGCGACCGTAGGCAGAGGAGACAGACCTCTTCGTACCCCTTGAGCAGTTTTAACCCGTACGGGTGAACAGATCCCTCGAAAGGGGACAGGAATTCGGAATTCCGTGACTGTCGGACCCGACCTGTACGGTCACCACCATGGCTGCCCGTACATCTCGTTCATCCGCGAAGGACCGCCCGTCCTACCGCTGCACCGAATGCGGCTGGACGGCCGCGAAGTGGCTCGGCCGCTGCCCCGAGTGCCAGGCCTGGGGGACGATCGAGGAGACCGGCGCGCCCGGCGTGCGGACCACCGCGGCCGGCCGGGTGAGTTCCGCCGCGCTCCCCATCGGCCAGGTCGACGGCCGTACCGCCACCGCCCGCTCCACCGGTGTCGACGAGCTGGACCGGGTCCTGGGCGGCGGTCTCGTCCCCGGCGCCGTCGTGCTGCTCGCGGGCGAGCCGGGCGTCGGCAAGTCGACGCTGCTGCTGGACGTGGCGGCGAAGGCGGCGAGCGAGGACCACCGCACGCTGTACGTCACCGCCGAGGAGTCCGCGAGCCAGGTGCGCCTGCGCGCCGACCGGATCGGCGCGCTCAACGACCACCTCTACCTCACCGCCGAGACCGACCTGTCGGCCGTCCTCGGGCACCTCGACGCGGTCAAGCCGTCCCTTCTCGTCCTCGACTCGGTCCAGACGGTCGCGTCGCCCGAGATCGACGGCGCACCGGGCGGCATGGCCCAGGTCCGCGAGGTCGCGGGCGCGCTCATCCGGGCCTCCAAGGAGCGCGGCATGGCGACGCTCCTGGTCGGCCACGTCACCAAGGACGGCGCCATCGCGGGGCCGCGGCTGCTGGAGCACCTCGTCGACGTCGTGCTGTCCTTCGAGGGCGACCGGCACGCGCGCCTGCGGCTCGTACGGGGCGTCAAGAACCGGTACGGCGCGACCGACGAGGTCGGCTGCTTCGAGCTGCACGACGAAGGCATCACCGGCCTCGCCGACCCCTCGGGGCTCTTCCTCACCCGGCGCGCCGAGGCCGTCCCGGGGACGTGCCTGACCGTCACGCTCGAAGGGCGCCGCCCGCTCGTCGCCGAAGTGCAGGCACTCACCGTCGACTCGCAGATCCCCTCCCCCCGGCGCACCACCTCGGGTCTGGAGACCTCACGCGTGTCGATGATGCTCGCCGTGCTGGAGCAGCGCGGCCGCATCACCGCCCTCGGCAAGCGCGACATCTACAGCGCGACGGTGGGCGGCGTGAAGCTCTCCGAGCCGGCCGCCGACCTCGCGATCGCGCTCGCGCTCGCCAGCGCGGCCAGCGACACCCCGCTGCCGAAGAACCTGGTCGCGATCGGCGAAGTGGGCCTCGCGGGCGAGGTCAGGAGGGTCACCGGCGTGCAGCGCAGACTCGCCGAGGCCCACCGTCTCGGCTTCACGCACGCCCTGGTCCCGACCGACCCGGGGAAGGTCCCGGCCGGCATGAAGGTCACCGAGGTCGCCGACATGGGCGACGCCCTCAGGGTCCTTCCTCGCCGCTCTCGCGCACAGGCCCCACAAGGCGAGGAACAGCGCCGGTAGACTTTGCCCTGGTCTCGCCCACCCGTACGAGCACGCGAGGCGAAGTTCAGTGCCCTCCAGGGCACCGCAACCCCGTGACCGGAGGAGTGCAGTGGCAGCCAACGACCGGGCAGCAGCATCCGGAAAGTCCGGCTCAGGCTCGGGCACCGAAGCGCTGATGCGCGCCTCGCTGAGCGCCGTCGCGCCCGGCAAGGGCCTGCGCGACGGCCTGGAGCGCATCCTGCGCGGCAACACCGGCGGCCTCATCGTCCTCGGTATGGACAAAACCGTCGAATCGATGTGTACCGGCGGTTTCGTCCTGGATGTGGAGTTCACCGCGACCCGCCTGCGCGAGCTGTGCAAGCTCGACGGCGCTCTCATCCTCGACAAGGACATCACCAAGATCCTGCGGGCCGGCGTCCAGCTGGTCCCGGACGCGTCCATTCCGACCGAGGAGACCGGCACCCGCCACCGCACGGCGGACCGCGTCTCCAAGCAGTGCAACTTCCCCGTGGTGTCGGTCTCCCAGTCGATGCGCCTGATCGCGCTGTACGTCGACGGGGAGCGCCGGGTCCTGGAGGAGTCGGCGGCGATCCTGTCCCGCGCCAACCAGGCGCTGGCCACCCTGGAGCGTTACAAGCTCCGCCTCGACGAGGTCGCCGGCACGCTCTCCGCGCTGGAGATCGAGGACCTGGTGACGGTCCGCGACGTGACGGCGGTGGCGCAGCGCCTGGAGATGGTGCGCCGCATCGCCACCGAGATCGCCGAGTACGTGGTGGAACTGGGCACCGACGGACGCCTCCTCTCCCTCCAGCTCGACGAGTTGATCGCGGGCGTCGAGCCGGAGCGCGAGCTGGTCGTACGGGACTACGTGCCGGAGCCGACGGCGAAGCGTTCCCGCACGGTCGACGAAGCGCTGACCGAGCTGGACGCGCTGTCCCACACCGAGCTGCTCGAACTTCCCGTCGTGGCGCGGGCGCTGGGCTACAGCGGCTCCCCCGAGACGCTCGACTCCGCGGTCTCGCCGCGCGGCTACCGGTTGCTCGCCAAGGTCCCGCGGCTGCCCGGCGCGATCATCGAGCGGCTCGTCGAGCACTTCGGCGGCCTCCAGAAGCTGCTCGCCGCGAGCGTCGACGACCTCCAGACGGTCGACGGCGTCGGCGAGGCGCGGGCGCGTTCGGTGCGCGAGGGCCTGTCCAGGCTGGCCGAGTCGTCGATCCTGGAGCGCTACGTCTGAGCCGGGCGGCGCCGCCCGGTCCCGCCGGCCGGGACCGGGACCGGCCCTAGTCCTTCTTCAGCGTGAACGTGGCCGGTGACTTCGCGCCCGGCATCTCCAGCAGGTAGGTCCCGTCGCCGACGGACGTGGCGGGCGGTGTCGCGCACTTCGGCGCGCTCTGGCGGAGGTCCCACTGGACGGTGTGCTTGACGGTGCTGTGCGCGGGGACGCGGAGCAGCAGGCTGCCGGAGGTCCGCGGGCAGTGCTTGGAGGACCACACCGTCTCGTTGTCGTCGTCGGTGATGGTGAGCACGGCGGCCTTCGGCCCGAAGTCCGTCTTGCAGGCGGCGCCCGAGGTGTTCTCCACGATCAGCTCGAACTTGGGCTTCTCGCCCGCCTCGTACTCGTTCTTGAGGCTGCGCAGGGTCAACTCGATGGTCGCGGCGGTGCAGTCGGGAAGGCTGGAGTTGGCCGGCACGCGCTGGCCGCCGCCCCCGCCGGTGCCGCCGACGGCAGTGCTGCCGGTGTCCGCTCCTGCGCCGCTTCCGCCGCTGCCGCCGGACCCGTCGCCGCCACCGTCGGCCGCGCCGTCGCCGCCACTGCCGTCGCCGCCCGCGTCCGTACCGCCGTCTTCGCCGCCACCGTCGCCGCTGCCGCCGCCGTCGCCGCCGTCGTCGTTTCCGCCGCCGTCGTTTCCGCCCCGGCCGCCGCCGGAGCCGCCCGAGTCGTCGCGGCCGCCCGGGTTCTCACTGATGGCGGGGCCCGAGGACTCCGGGCCCGGGGTGATGGTGGTGGTCGGCGCGGGAGTGGCGCCGCTGTGGGCCTTGTCGTCCTCGTCGCCCTCGCCGCCGGTGGACATGACAATCCATAGGGCCAGCAGTACGAGCAGCACCATCAGGGACAGCGCGACTGCCCTCCGGCGCCAGTAAATGGAGGAGGGAAGCGGCCCGACTGGATTGCGCATAGATCCCACGGCGCAAACTGTACGAGAGATCGCAGCCAACTCCTGCCCCACCCGCCGCCTACAGCACCAACTTTTCACGATCATCATTTCGGTCCGTCGCGGCGACCGCTGCCTTTCGTCGGGGTGCGGCACCTGACGATCGCTCAATGTCACGGCCCCGCCGGGATCCGTACGGTCCGTGACCATGGACAGCACCGAGCTCTACCGGGACATCACCGCCTTCGCCCGCACCACCCCTTCCTGGGCCCGGCACCTCGCCGAGGTCTGGACGGAGGCGGGCATCCTGCTCTTCGGCGCCCTCTTCGCCGTGGTGTGGTGGCGCGCGCGGAACGGGGACGCGCGCACCGCCGCACCGGCAGTGCGCGCGCCGCTCGCGACCGCCGTCGCCTACCTGGCGAGCGAACTGCTGAAGACGGTGGCCGACGAGGAGCGTCCGTGCCGCGCCGTCGCGAACGCCGCGGCCTCGCTCGTGGCGTGCCCGCCGGCCGGGGACTGGTCGTTCCCCGGCAACCACGCGACGATCGCGGGCGCGGCGGCGGTCGGCCTCGCCTCCGCCTGGCGACAACTCGCACTCCTCACCGTCCCGATGGCCCTGCTGGTGGCCTTCTCGCGCGTCTTCGCCGGCGTGCACTACCCGCATGACGTGGTCGCGGGACTGCTGCTCGGCGCGGCGGTGGCGGCGCTGGCGCTCCGGACCCTGGTGCGCCTCGCGCAGGCGGTCGTCACGGCGATGCGTACGAGCCGGTTCGCCCTCGCGGCCTGGCTCGCGGGGCCGGGGCCGGCGTCGAGACCGGCTCCGGCGTCGAGGTCAGGGGCGGGACCGGGGCCAGGGGCGGGACCGGGGCCCATGCCCGGACGCGGACCCGGCGTCAGGCCGTAGAGCCGGCGCCGTCCGCCCCGCCGGTCAGCCCCGCCTCGTACGCGACGATCGCCGCCTGGGCGCGGTTCCTGACCTCCAGCCGCTCCAGGGCCGCGCTCACATACGCCTTGACCGTGCCCTCGACGAGATGCAGCCGCGCTGCGATCTCCGGGTTGGACAGCCCGGCGCCGACCAGCGCGAGCACCTCGCGCTCACGGGGCGTCAGCCGCTCGGTGCGGGCGCGGGCGGCGGCGCGGCCCAGCTTCTCGCCGCCGAGCTCCGCGATGACATGGCGGGCCACCTTCGGCGAGAGGAAGGCGGCGCCCCCTGCCACCGCCCGTACGCCCGCGAGGAGTTCGTGCGGGTCGCCGGACTTGAGAAGGAATCCGGTGGCGCCGCCGGACAGCGCGCGGGCGATGTACGCGTCCGCCGAGAACGTCGTCAGGATCGCCACGGCGGTGCCCGGAACGGCCCTGGTCACCTCCTCGCAGGCGGCGAGGCCGTCGAGGCGCGGCATGCGGATGTCGAACAGGGCGACGTCGGGGCGGTGGGCACGGACCAGTTCGACGGCCTCGCGGCCGTCGGCGGCCTCCGCGACGACCTCGATCCCCGGGTCCGCGGCGAGGATCGCCCGTATCCCCGCCCGCATCATCGTCTCGTCGTCCGCCAGCACCACGCGGATCACCGCACCCACTCCTTCTCCTCTTTTCCTGTTTCCCCGGTGTGCTCCCGCGTGGTGCTCGGCGTGGGCACCACCGTCTTCGACACGAGACGGCCTTGCGCGAAGCAGATCCTGAAGTGGTCGACCGCCACGAAGAGTTCACGGCTCGCGCGGTAGTAACGGCAGTCGGCACCGGGCGGCGGCGCGGGTGCGCGCTCGACGGGCGGGTCGGCCACGGACCGGTCCGGCAGGACCCGTGCGGCCCCGGCCTCGCTCTCCCCGACGCGCAGGCTCGCGTAGTCGGCGGGGGCCAGGGCGGTGTGGGTTCTGGTGTACGCGTACCAGCCGAGGGCGCCCGCCACCAGTACGGCTCCGAGACCCCCGCGACGGCGAACGACACGACGGCGCGGCGCCGGGCCCGCCGCCGCGCCAGCAGGAAGGCTTCGGGGGCGCGCCCCTCCGCGTCGGGCCCGGCGCCGGCGCCGCCGCGCGGAGTCCGAGCAGCAGGCAGAAGAGGGAGAGGGCGGGCCCGTACGAGAGGGTGAAGAGCGAGCGCGACGCGGCCAGGCCGAGCGCCGCGACCAGGCCCGCCGCCGCCACGGGCCGGGCCCGCCAGACCGACGCGGCCACGGCCAGCACCACGAGGCCGGCGGCTTCCTGCCACCCCGGGCGCGGCTCGTTCAGGCCGATCCGGTCGACGGCGAGCGCGGGCACGGCGAGCGACGCCCAGAGCAGGGCGTCGGTGAGGAAGGTCCGCAGAGAACTCAGGGAGCGCAGGGAGGGGAGCGCAGGCAGCGCAGGGAGGGGCGCGCGGGACCGGCGGGGCGAGGGGTGCGGCGGCGGGAGGGCGGCATCCTGCCGACGCTACAAGCGGCCGCACCGTCCGCACCCCTGCCGATCGTCAGGTCCTGGCGTGCCGGGGTCGCGCGCCGAAACGTGTCAGGATCGGTGGTGCCATGACTGCCACAAGTGAAACCCCCACGAACGCGACCGCCGCCACCGCCCTCCACACCCCCGTCATCGCGTGGTTCGACGCGAACGCCCGCGACCTGCCCTGGCGCCGTCCCGAAGCCGGTGCCTGGGGTGTGATGGTCAGCGAGTTCATGCTCCAGCAGACGCCGGTCAGCCGTGTCCTGCCGGTGTACGAGCAGTGGATGCGGCGCTGGCCGCGCCCCGTCGACCTGGCCGCCGATGCCCCCGGTGAAGCGGTCCGTGCCTGGGGCAGGCTCGGCTATCCGCGCCGCGCGCTGCGGCTGCACGGCGCGGCCGTCGCGATGACGGACCGGCACGGCGGCGGCGTACCGAGCGACCACGCCCAGCTCCTCGCCCTGCCCGGGGTCGGCGAGTACACGGCCGCGGCCGTCGCCTCCTTCGCGTACGGGCAGCGCCACCCCGTCCTCGACACGAACGTCCGCCGCGTCTTCGCCCGTACGGTCACCGGCGTCCAGTACCCGCCGAACGCCACCACCGCCGCCGAGCGCAGGATCGCCCGCGCCCTCCTCCCCGACGAGGAGGCGCGGGCGGCCCGGTGGGCGGCCGCCTCGATGGAGCTCGGTGCGCTCGTGTGCACCGCGAAGAGCCCGGACTGCGGGGCCTGCCCGGTCTCCGGACAGTGCGCGTGGCGGCTGGCGGGCAAGCCGGCGCACGACGGGCCGCCGCGGCGCGGTCAGACGTACGCGGGTACGGACCGCCAGGTGCGCGGCAAGCTCCTCGCCGTCCTCAGGGACGCGGACGAGCCTGTTCCGCAGGCCGCGCTCGACGCGGTGTGGCACGAGCCGGTGCAGCGGGCGCGGGCGCTGGACGGGCTGGTCGCGGACGGGCTCGTGGAGCCCCTGGAGAACGGCCGCTACCGGCTCCCCGCCGCCTGAGGACCTCTGCGTCGCGCACCCGCCGTTACACAACCGATGGGCAGCCGTGCGTTTGCCGACGGCTGCCCCGGACAGTGCCGTGACAACGCCTCCGTAGCGTCATCGCCGTAAGCAAGCAGGTCACGGGGTTGGCAGTGGGACGGAGGCGGTTCTGAATGGCGCACGGCGAGGTGCTCGAATTCGAAGAGTACGTACGCACTCGGCAGGACGCCCTGCTGCGCAGCGCCAGGCGTCTGGTCCCCGACCCGGTGGACGCCCAGGACCTCCTCCAGACCGCGCTGGCGCGTACCTACGGCCGCTGGGACGGCATAGCGGACAAGTCACTGGCCGACGCCTACCTGCGCCGCGTCATGATCAACACGCGGACCGAGTGGTGGCGCGCCCGCCGGCTCGAAGAGGTCCCGACCGAGCAGCTGCCCGACGCGAGCGTCGAGGACGGCACCGAGCAGCGTGCGGACCGCGCCCTGCTGATGGACATACTCGGTGTACTGGCGCCCAAGCAGCGCAGTGTGGTCGTGCTGCGACACTGGGAGCAGATGAGCACGGAGGAGACCGCCGCGGCCCTGGGCATGTCGGCGGGTACGGTCAAGAGCACGCTGCACCGGGCACTGGCCCGGCTCCGGCAGGAGCTGGAGAGCCGCGAACTGGACGCGCACGCCCTGGAGCGTGCGGAGCAGGGCGACGAACGGGAGATGGAGCGTTGCGCGGCCTAGGCGGCAGGGGCGGCAGGCCCTCACTGGCGGCGGGCGGCACGGCGGTGGCCGGCGCCGCCGCCGTCTGTCTGCTCGTGGTGTCGTGCCACGCCGGGGGGACGGGCGCGCGGGACGCGGGTCCGGCGCGTACGGACCCGGTGGCCAGGGCCACCCTCCCGGAGGACGAGCCGTCGCCGTCCGCCGCCAGGCGGGTCGACGCGGTGGCGCTGCTCCGGGGCGATCCGAAGGTCAGCTCCACGGTGAAGCGGGACCTGAAGCCGTGCGTCAAGGACGAGTACCCGGTCGACACGTCGTACGGGAAACTGACCGGCGGGGCCGCCAACGACGTCGTGGTGAACGTGATGACGTGCGGGGACGCCGTGGGCGTCGGGACGTACGTGTACCGCGAGGACGGGGGCGCGTACGAGAACGTCTTCGCGGCCGAGGGCCCGGCGGTCTACGCGGAGATCGACCGCGGCGACCTGGTGCTGACCAAGCCGGTCTACGGGAAGGACGACCCGATGGCGTACCCGTCCGGCGAAGAAGTGATCACGTACCGCTGGTCCGGGAGCAAGTTCACCGTGCACGACCACGTGCACAACGACTTCAGCCGTGCGGTCGGCGGGGACGGCGACGTGGACGGAACCGGGGCTGCTCCGTCCGGCCCGCCGGACGACTGAGCGAACGACCGAGAGCACAGAGAGCAGAGAGCAGCCGATGGCCGAGACCCATGTCCTGTTCGTGGAGGACGACGACGTCATCCGCGAGGCGACACAGCTCGCTCTGGAGCGCGACGGCTTCACCGTCACCGCCATGCCCGACGGGCTCTCCGGCCTCGATGCCTTCCGCAGCGACCGGCCGGACATCGCGCTGCTCGACGTGATGGTGCCCGGCCTGGACGGCGTGAGCCTGTGCCGGCGCATCAGGGACGAGTCGACGGTGCCGGTGATCATGCTGTCGGCGCGGGCCGACTCGATCGACGTCGTACTGGGCCTGGAGGCGGGGGCCGACGACTACGTGACGAAGCCTTTCGACGGGGCGGTGCTCGTGGCCCGGATCCGGGCGGTGCTGCGCCGCTTCGGGCACGCGGGCGGACCGGCCGGCCGTACGTCCGACGAGGGGGCGGGGCCGGACGGCGGGCTGCTCGTCTTCGGTGAGCTGGAGATCGACACCGAGGGCATGGAGGTCCGCAGGAGCGGCGAGCCGGTGGGGCTGACGCCGACGGAGATGCGGCTGCTGCTGGAGTTCTCGTCCGCGCCGGGCACGGTGCTCTCGCGCGACAAGCTGCTGGGGCGGGTCTGGGACTACGGGTGGGGCGGGGACACCCGGGTGGTGGACGTCCACGTGCAGCGCCTGCGTACCAAGATCGGCCAGGACCGCATCGAGACGGTCCGCGGCTTCGGCTACAAGTTGAAGCCGTGAGCCGGCGTCTCCATCCCGTCCGGCGCCTGAGGGCCGGGGCGCGGGGCGGCGCCCCGGCCGTCCCGCGCACCACCCCCCGCCCCGCCCTGCGCACCGGCGTCCGCTGGAAGATCAGCATCGCGATCGCCGCCGTCGGCGCGCTCATCGCCGTCGCGCTCAGCCTCGTCGTGCACAACGCCGCCCGCGTCTCGATGCTCGACAACGCCCGCGACGTACAGATCGAGCGTCTGCAGTTCGCCCAGCGGTGGTACGAGTCCTCGCGCGAGCCCCGGTTCGGCACCAAGATCAACGATCCGGCCCTGCCCGAGGAGCTCCAGGCGAGCATGGCGAACGGCCGCCGGGCCACCTACGTCTCGGATCACGACGACGGCGTGCCCGACGTGTGGGCCGCCGCACCCCTCGCCAACGGGGACGTCCTGTCGCTGCACACCCGGTTCACCGACCGCAGCGCCACCGTCATGGACGACCTCGACCGCGCCCTGGTCATCGGTTCGGTCTCGGTCGTCTTCGGCGGCTGCGCGCTCGGCGTGCTGATCGGCGGCCAGCTCTCCCGCCGCCTGCGCAAGGCGGCCACCGCCGCGGGCAAGGTCGCGCAGGGAAACACGGAGGTGCGCGTGCGGGACGCCATCGGCGGCGTCGTACGCGACGAGACCGACGAGCTCGCGCGCGCGGTCGACGCCATGACCGACGCCCTCCAGGAGCGGCTGGAGGCGGAACGCCGCGTCACCGCGGACATCGCCCACGAACTGCGCACCCCGGTCACCGGCCTGCTCACGGCGGCCGAGCTGCTGCCGCCCGGCCGTCCGGCCGAGCTCGTACGGGACCGGGCGCAGGCCATGCGCACGCTCGTCGAGGACGTGCTGGAGGTGGCGCGGCTCGACAGCGCGGCGGAGCGGGCGGAGCTCCAGGAGATCGCGCTCGGCGAGTTCGTCGGCCGCCGGGTCGCGCTCTTCGATCCGGACGCGGTGTTCCGGGTGGTGCACGAGTCGTGGGTGAACACCGATCCGCGCCGCCTGGAGCGCATCCTCGTCAACCTCCTCGGCAATGCCGCCAAGCACGGCCGGGCCCCCTTCGAGGTCACGGTCGAGGGCCGGGTCGTCCGGGTCCGCGACCACGGGCCCGGATTCCCTGAGGCGCTGCTCAAGGAGGGGCCGAGCCGGTTCCGTACGGGCAGCAGCGACCGGGCGGGGCGCGGGCACGGCCTGGGCCTGACGATCGCGGCCGGCCAGGCGCGCGTCCTCGGGGCACGCCTCACCTTCCGCAACGCGCACCGGGACGGCGGGGCGATCGCGGTCCTGTGGCTGCCGGAGCACGCGCCGACCACCACCGGCAGCTTCCCCGTCGTACAGCTCCCGGACGCCGGGACGCGCCCTTGACGGGGCCGGCGGGCCCGGGGCTGCCCGTCATCGACACCGGCATCGGGAGGAGCAGCAGACCGGAGTCGGCCGCCGGGGCACCCCTGACGGACTGCTGGAACAGCGGCAGGAAGAGCACCGCCCCGGACAGCACGAGGCCCGTCAGGGAGCCGATCACCGACATGAGCGTGCAGTTGCGGCTGCGGAAGATGTGCAGCGGCATGACCGGCTCGGCGGCCCTGGACCCGACGGAGAGGAAGCCGGCGAGTGCGGCGACACCGGGGGCGAGCGGGGATGTTCCTGCTCAGATACGCCGAAGGCGACCCCGAGGAGAAGCGCAAGGCCGCTCTCGAGGTCGCCGTCGAGCTGGTGAGCTGGTGAGCCAGGCACACGGCCAGGCTCCGGGGGTCACACGCTGAGGCCCTCCGAGCGGAGGAACGTCACGGGGTTGATCGCCGTGCCGTAGTTCGGCGTCGTACGGATCTCGAAGTGCAGGTGCGGGCCGCTGGAGTTTCCGGTGTTGCCGGAGAGGGCTATGCGCTGGCCCGTCTTGACCTGCTGGCCGGGGTACACGTTGATCTTCGACAGGTGCGCGTACTGCGAGTACGTGTTGTTGTCGTGCCTGACCACGATCGCGTTGCCGTACGCCGGCCCGTCGCCGGCACCGTTCGGGCCCGCCTTCACGACGGTGCCGCCGTGCACGGCGTCGACCGGGGTGCCGACGGGCACCGCGAAGTCCTGCCCGGAGTGCTTGCTGGCCCACATGCTGCCGCCCTTGCCGTACGTCGCGCTGAGCGAGTAGTGCTGGACGGGCTTCATCCAGGACGACGCCTTCTTGGCCGCCGCCTTCTGCGCGGCCGCCGCCTTGGCGGCCTTCTTGACAGCCGCCGCCTTCTTGGCGTCGGCAGCCGCCTTCTTCGCGTCGGCGGCGGCCTTCTTCGCACTGGCTGCCGCCTTGGCCTGGATCTCGGCCTGCTTCTCGACGGCAGTGGCGGCGGTCCCCTCGACGGCGAACGCCACGCCCGCCGTGCCGAGCACCATCGACGCGCCGAGCCCGGCGGCCACGACGGCGTTGCGACGGGTGCGGACGGACGAGGAGCGGGCTCGGGAGAACATGTCGAACTTCGGCATACGGGAGGGACCTCCGGGGTGAGTGAACCCGGCAGTCCGCCGGGCTGGCTTCACATTGGTAACCCGCGCCCCCGGCACACCCAAAACGGCCTATCTACTACCAATGGCCGTATTACCGCTATCAACTATTCGACTCTTGACGGTATCCCCAGCACCCCTTCGAAGCATGGAAATAAACCTTCTTAGGGCGGTTTAAACCCACGCCAGACCGGTGCAAACCGGCCGCCGCCCCAGGCTCCCGCCCCCTCCTCCCCCATGGCCCGAAGGTCCCGCCACCCACCACCCGAAAGTCCCCCGCCCGACGCGCGACGGGCCCACTACCGCGCCTCGTAGACCCCGAAACCGCTGTGCGCCTTGTCACCGCCAGGCCCCCCGATACGCTGATCCAACAGCGCACAGCACCAGCCTCGGGGGAGGGACCGCGCGTGGATCCCGCAGTCATCGGCACCCGTCTCGCATCGAGCGTCGCCGGGCCACTGGTGAAGAAGCTCTTCGTGGCGCAGGCCCCGGGCGCCGGCCTGGTCGACCGACCGGTCCGTCTGGCCGGTTACGTCTCCTTCAGAGGCGAGAAACGCACCCTCGCCCACTCCGACCTGCGCAAACTGTCCGCCGAGCTGGTCAAGCAGGCGCTGCGCACGGCCCGGCCGGGCGAGCGCCCGCTGCCCGCGGGCGAGGACCGGGCGGTCGTGGACGCCCTGACCACGACGCTGTACGCCCTGGGAGACCTCACCCTCACCGACGTCGAGGCCGTCGGCCTGGGCCCCACCGCCCTGGCCGCGGAACTGCGCCGCGCGAGCGACAGCCCCGAGCGCCACCTGTCGGCCGACGCGGCGTACTTCTACGAGCGCCTCCTGACCGCCACCTGCCTGCACATCGTCCACTTCTTCACCCAGCGCTCGACCTTCGTCGCGGCGACCCTCGTCGCGCAGAGCCGCCGCCAGGGCGAACTGATCGCCAAGGTCGACGCCCTCATCACCCGCAACCCGCTGCCGGGGGCCGAGGACGTGGCCTTCGAGCGGCGCTACCTGGCGCGCATGGCGAAGAAGCACAGCAAGCTGACGATCTTCGGCATCGACCTGCGCGACTCACCGGGGAAGTGGCCGCTGGACGCGGCGTATCTGAGCCTGGAGGCGGCGACGGCGGACACCGGGGGCGCGCCCGGCCCGGCGCGCCCGGCGCGGGAAAGCTTCCCCGAGGAATGGGCCGCCGGGCCCCCGGCCGGGCCGGCCCACCGGGCCGCCTTCGAGTCGCGCCCCGCCGACCAGGCCCTCGCCGCCCACGAGCGCGTCCTGCTGCGCGGCGAGGCGGGCTCCGGCAAGACCACGCTCATCCAGTGGCTCGCGGTCTCCGCCGCCCGCCGGGACAGCGCCGACCGGATGGCGTACCTCCACGACCGGATCCCCTTCGTGCTCCCCCTGCGCACCCTCACCCGCCACGGCGAGCGCCTCCCCGTCCCCAAGGACTTCCTGGCCGCCGTAGGCTTCTCGCTCGCCGGCGAACAGCCCACCGGCTGGGAGTCCCGCGTACTGACGACGGGCCGCGCCCTCGTCCTGGTCGACGGCATCGACGAGATCCCGGAAGCCGAGCGCTCCCGTACCCGCGCCTGGCTGAGCGACCTGATCGACACTTACCCGGGGAACCGCTGGCTGGTGACCTCCCGCCCCTCGGCCGTACGGGAGGACTGGCTGGCGGACGAGGGTTTCACCGAACTGACGCTCTCCTCGATGAGCCCGGCCGACGTGGCGGCGTTCATCAAGCGCTGGCACGCGGCGGCCCGTACCGGCCCGGAGGACGAGAACGCCGAGAACGCCGAGAACGCCGAGAACACAGCCCTGGCCGAGTACGAGCGCCAGCTCCTGGCCGCGGTACGCGCCAAACCGGATCTGGGCCGCTTGGCCACCAACCCCCTCATGTGCGGCCTGATCTGCGCCCTGCACCGGGACCGCCGCGGCTTCCTCCCCCTCGGCCGCAAGGACCTCTACACGGCGGCCCTCTCGATGCTGCTGGTACGCCGCGACCGCGAGCGCGACATGGCCGTACCCGAACTGCGTGAAGAACCGCAGATCCAGCTCCTCCAGCGCCTCGCGTACTGGCTGATCCGCAACGGCCGCACGGAAATGGACCGTACGCGAGCGGAAAGCATCATCGCCGACACCCTGCCCGCCGTCCCGGAGGTGGCGGCACTGGGCGACGCGAAGGCGGTCTTCGACCACTTCCTGCACCGCAGCGGTCTGCTCCGCCGACCGAGCCCGGGAACGGTCGACTTCATCCACCGCACCTTCCAGGACTTCCTCGGCGCACGGGCCGCCGTCGACGAGGGCGACTTCGGGGTCCTGGCCGGCCACGCGGCGGACGACCAGTGGGAGGACGTCATCCGCATGGCGATCGCCCACGCGCGCCCGCGCGAGCGCGCGGAGTTCTTCACCGACCTGCTCGCGTACGGCGACCAGCACGCGGAGTCGGCGTTACGCACCCGGGTCCAACTCCTCGCAGCTGCCTGCCTCGAAGACGCCGCCGAGCTCTCCCCCGCCGTACGCCAGGAGGTCGAGCGCCGCGCGGCGGACCTGATCCCGCCGGCAAACAGCCGGACAGCCCGCGAGCTGGGAGCCGCCGGGCCCGTGATCCTGGACCTGCTGCCCGGCCCGGAGGAGCTGGACACCGCATCCGCCAAGCACGTGGTCATCGCCGCGTCCCATGTGGCATCGGACCGCGCGATCCCGTACCTGGCCCGGTTCGCCGAGCACACGAACAAGTACGTTCGCGCTCAGCTCACCTGGTCCTGGGCGCGCTTCGACACACGTGCGTACGCCGAAGAGGTCGTCGCCCGCATCGATCCCACCGGCGTGTACTTCACCGCCACGACGGACGAACACCTCGCAGCCCTGCGTGCGATCGGCACCCGGCCGATGCTCGATGCGAGAGGCGACCTCTCCGAACCCGCCCTGCGGACGTACACGGCCGAGGCGCCGCTCACCCATGCCCGCATCCGCGAGAATCCGTCCCTGCGGGACGTGTCGTTCCTCCGGGGCCAGACCGGACTCTCGGGCCTGTTCATCTCCGAGTGCCCCCGGCTGACGGATCTCACCGGGCTCGAAGGGCTGCCCCTCCGGACGCTCGCCCTCGACCGGATCGGCGACACCGTCTTCAGCTCGCTGTCGTCCCTGGAAAGCCTGCGTACCCTCACGCTCCGAGGCGACGACATCCGCTGGTCCATGAGCGATCTCCCCTCACTGGCGCCCATGGATTCCCTCGACCTGCAAGGTGCGACCGGTCCGGTCGGTGGTCTTCGGGGACTCCAGAAATACGGCGAGACCTTGCGATCCCTCGGGCTGGGCGTCCAGAGCGCACCGCAGGACCCGGAAGAGTGGGTGGAGATCAGCCGGCTGCCCGGACTGTCCAGCCTCTCGGCGACCGGGGACTTCCTTGCCCGAGCCCCCCGTTCCCTGGCCCTTCCGTCCGTCACGGACTTGTGGCTCCACGGCGAGACTCCGGCGCCCTCGCTCGACAGAGTGCCGGAGCTCTTCCCCCACCTCGTGGAACTGGTGCTCAACTGCCCCCATCGGGGGGTTTTCGACGTCGCGCCCCTGGCGTCATTGTCCGAACTCGACGTCCTCCGCCTCCCCCCTGGCACCTACACCGTGCACGGCCTCGACCTCCTCCCCGAGAACACCCATGTGTTCGGAATTCACGGCCGGTCGAGCTGAAACCACACGCCCTTGCCCCGCTCTGTGGGCATCACCCCGCACACATCCGAAAGCGCGGCCACCAGAAACAGCCCGCGCCCGTCCATGTCACCGCCCTCCGCCCGTCGCGGCGTGGGCAACGTGCGACTCTCGTCGTAGACGGCGACCCGCACATGAGTCGCCTCAACGGCGGCTCGGAGGTGCACGTCGCCCTCCGCGTGCTGGTGCACGTTCGTCACCAGCTCCGAGGTGCACAGGGCGGCCGTATCGGCCAGCTCGCCCAGCCCCAGGGTCTCCAGCGCGCTCCGCACGAAGTCGCGGCAGATCTTGGGCGAGCTGGCACTGCCAGGGGCGAATAGCGTGTAGGAGTGCGGGAGTTCATGCTCAGGTACGCCCATGGGACGCCTCCAAGGCGTTGGGTTCGCTGCTTCGACTGATGGATTACGCCCGACCGGCCGCAGTGGCCTACCGCGTGGATCACACGGTGCACTTCTGCGGCCAGGCATGGCTGTGCTGCGTCGACAGCGAGCTTCCAACATCTCTGTGTGAGCGTCGCCACACAGAAGGTAGCGACTCGCGGGCCACATGTTCAACCTGACTGTCGAGATCGGTGGACCGCCCCCTCCGCCACGGGCAAACTGAGCCCCACACTCCCGAGGAGAGTCCGCATTGGCGCTGCGAACCACGACCACTGAACGACAACGTCGACTCGGCGCAGAACTGAAAAAGTTGCGCGAAGAAGCCAAGTTCACCGTGAACGAGGGTGGTGCTCTCATCGGCATGGGCCGCGTACACCTCACCCATGTCGAAGGCGGGAACACCGCCATCTCCTCAGAGCGAATCCGCGCGCTCTGCACCTCGTACGGGGTCACTAGTTCTACCTATGTCGACGCCCTGGTGGACCTGGCGGAGTCCCCCAGCAAAGGCTGGTGGAGCGGCTACAAGGGCCGGCTGCCGTCCTCTGCCCTTGACTTGGCCGAGCTGGAATCAAAGGCCACGAGTCTCCGCTCGTACGAGTCGCTCTTCCTGCCCGGCCTCTTCCAGCTGGAGGAGTACACCCGGTCCATCTTCCGCGCCAGCGATGTGGTCACCACGCCCGAGGGCATCGAATCGGCGGTCCACTTCCGCAAACAGCGCCAGAGCATCCTTGCGGGCGACGACGTCCCACCGACCGTCCACGCGGTGATTCACGAGGCAGCGCTGCACATGCGCTTCGGCGGCGCCGACGTGATGCGCCGACAGCTCCTGCGTCTCGTGGAAATGGCCGAGCTGCCCCATGTGACCATCCAGATCTTCCCGTTCACGGCCGATGCCGTGTCGGCGCTCACGACGCCGTTCTGTTACATCGGCTCGCACGGTGGCGCGCTGGAGACTGTGCTCGTGGAACACCCGGCTGATTCGATGTTTCTGCACGGCCAGGAAACGGTCACGAAGTACCGAAGGCAGTTCGACCGGCTCAGCGCTGCCGCGCTGCCACCGGTCGACGCCAGCGTGCTGCCGGTGAAGCAGGCATCCAGAGACTCCCTCGGCTTGATCCAGCACATCCTCTACACCCTCTAGGAAGCCCGTTCATGATCCACCTCGACTGGCAGAAATCCACGTTCAGCGGTGACCAGGCCAACTGCGTCTACGTCGCCACCGCCCCCGACGGAACCGTCCGCCTCCAGGAGAGCGACACCCCCGACGTCACGCTCACCACCACCCCGAGCGCTCTCGCGGCCCTTATACGCGCGGCTCGGGCCGGGTCGTAACCCATGCGTGCAACAGCCCGTTGCACACACGCCCTGGGCCGATGAGGGCACCAGCCAGGACCCGGCGGCCGGGCGTCCTTCCCGGGGCCGCCCCCGTCCGGGATGCTGCTGTGCCATGAGTAGACCCGTGATCCGCGCCATGCGCCGCACGCTCCCTACGCACCCCACCCCCACCCGCACCCGCCGCACCCGCCCCTGGGTCTGGCCCGTGGCCGTCGGCCTCGCCTGCACGCTCACCTGGAGCTCGCCCGCCGGAGCCGGCCCCTCCGACACCGGTCTCAAGGGCGCCATCGACACGATCCTCACCGACGCCCGCCTCGACGGCGGCGCCGCGAGCGTCGTGGTCGCCGACGCCACCACCGGCGAGACGCTCTACCAGCGCGACGGCGCCGACCGCCTCATGCCCGCCTCCAACACCAAACTGCCCACCTCCGTCGCGGCCATGGCCCTCCTCGGCCCCGACTACCGCTACCGCACGGACGTCCTCTCCACCGGCAGCCGCCACGGCTCCGTACTCCGCGGCGACCTCTACCTGCGCGGCACCGGCGACCCCACCACCCTCGCCGAGGACTACGACGAACTCGCCGCCCGGGTCGCCGAATCCGGCGTCCAGCGGATCACCGGACGCCTGATCGCCGACGACACCCGCTTCGACACCCAGCGCCTCGGCCGCTCCTGGGCCGCCGACGACGAGTCGTCGTACTACTCCGCCCAGATCTCGGCGCTCACCGTCGCCCCGGACACCGACTACGACTCCGGCACGGTCATTGTCGAGGCCGCCCCGGGCGCCGAGCCGGGCGCCGCTCCCCGTCTCACCCTCACTCCGCCCACCGACTACGTGGACATCGACGCCCGCGCCGCCAAGACCGTCCCCGCCGGTCAGCCGGACACCCTCACCGTCGAACGCCGACACGGCTCGAACACCATCAGCGTCACCGGCGACATCCCCGTCGGCGCGAACCCCGCCAAGGAGTGGGTCACCGTGTGGGAGCCGACCGGCTACGCCGCCGCCGTCTTCGCCGACGCGCTGACCGCCCACGGCGTACGCGTCACAGGCCCCACCCGCCTCGGCCGCCCCACCCCCAAGGACGCCAAGCCCCTCGCCACCCACACGTCCATGCCCCTCAAGGAGCTGATGCACCCCTTCATGAAGCTGTCGAACAACATGCACGCCGAGGCCCTGACCAAGACCATCGGCCACGAGACGGCGGGCAAGGGCACCTGGAGCGCCGGTCTCGCCGCCGTCTCCGCGCACCTCGCCACAGAGGGCGTGGACACGGCCACCCTCCGCCAGGTCGACGGCTCCGGCCTCTCCCGGATGAACAACATCCCGGCCGCCCAGTTCGCCAAGCTCCTCCTCGCCGTACGCACCGCGCCCTGGTACGCCGACTGGTACGCGTCCCTCCCCGTCGCCTGCGCCCCGGACCGCGCCGTCGGCGGCACCCTCCGCTCCCGCATGTGCAAGACCCCGGCCGCCCTGAACGCACGGGCCAAGACCGGCTCCCTGACCGGCGCCTCCGCCCTCTCCGGGTACGTCACGGACGCGGGCGGCCGCGAGCTGGTCTACAGCATCGTCCTCAACAACTACCTGGCCTCCTCGGTCAAGAGCGTCGAGGACGCGATCGTGACCACCCTCGCCTCCTCGACCAGGACCACCACCACCCTGGTACGCCCGCCCGCCTCCCGAGCCGCCGCCTCCGCCACCGACGCCGCCCTCGAGTGCTCCTGGCGCAAGCCGGCTCCCTGCTGAGGCGGCAGCAGCCCACTCACTGGTCCGGCGGAGTCACCGGCAATTCACGTACGCACACCGCATGGATGCGCGAGCGTCTGGGCCATGGGCAGGAGCACCGACAGCACATCCCTCGTTCCCGCCCGGCGAGGAAGACCTCGCCCGTGTCGTCCGGGGCGCCATCGACGGCGGTTCCAGCGGCAGCGGGCACGAGTAAAGGGGCGGCCCCGGAACCACAGAGGTTCCGGGGCCGCCCCTTCAGGCTGTCAGGGCGCCGTTACGCGTCCTTCGACATGTTCGGGCCGCTGCTGCCGCCCGTCGCCTGCTCGATCGGGGGGACGTCGGGCAGAGCCGACTTCTCCTCGCCGCGGAAGGTGAACTTCTTCGCCTCGCCCTCGCCCTCGACGTCGACGACCACGATGTGGCCGGGACGCAGCTCGCCGAAGAGGATCTTCTCGGACAGGACGTCCTCGATCTCCCGCTGGATCGTCCGGCGCAGCGGCCGGGCGCCCATGACCGGGTCGTAACCCTTCTTCGCGAGCAGCGACTTGGCTTCCGAGCTGAGCTCGATGCCCATGTCGCGGTCCTTCAGGCGCTCGTCCACCTTGGCGAGCATGAGGTCGACGATCTGGATGATGTCTTCCTCGGTGAGCTGGTGGAAGACGACCGTGTCGTCGACACGGTTGAGGAACTCGGGGCGGAAGTGCTGCTTGAGCTCTTCGTTGACCTTGTTCTTCATCCGCTCGTAACCGGTCTTGACGTCGCCCTGGGCGGCGAAGCCCAGGTTGAAGCCCTTGGAGATGTCCCGGGTCCCGAGGTTGGTCGTCATGATGATGACCGTGTTCTTGAAGTCCACGACCCGGCCCTGGGAGTCGGTCAGGCGACCGTCTTCCAGAATCTGGAGCAGGGAATTGAAGATATCGGGGTGGGCCTTCTCGACCTCGTCGAAGAGAACGACGGAGAACGGCTTGCGGCGCACCTTCTCGGTGAGCTGCCCGCCCTCTTCGTATCCCACGTAACCGGGGGGAGAACCGAAGAGGCGGGAAACCGTGTGCTTCTCGCTGAACTCCGACATGTCGAGGGAGATCAGCGCGTCCTCGTCGCCGAAGAGGAATTCGGCGAGCGTCTTGGAAAGCTCGGTCTTACCGACACCGGACGGGCCGGCGAAGATGAACGAGCCACCGGGGCGCTTCGGGTCCTTCAGACCGGCTCGCGTACGGCGGATCGCCTGCGAGAGGGCCTTGATGGCGTCCTTCTGGCCGATGACGCGCTTGTGGAGCTCGTCCTCCATGCGCAGCAGGCGGGAGGACTCCTCCTCGGTGAGCTTGAAGACCGGGATGCCCGTGGCCGTGGCCAGGACCTCGGCGATCAGTTCCTCGTCCACCTCGGCGACGACGTCCATGTCGCCGGCCTTCCACTCCTTCTCGCGCTTGGCCTTGCCCGCGAGGAGCTGCTTCTCCTTGTCGCGAAGAGAGGCCGCCTTCTCGAAGTCCTGCGAGTCGATCGCGGACTCCTTGTCCCTGCGGACACCGGCGATCTTCTCGTCGAACTCACGGAGGTCCGGCGGTGCGGTCATCCGGCGGATGCGCATCCGGGAGCCGGCCTCGTCGATCAGGTCGATCGCCTTGTCCGGCAGGAAGCGGTCCGAGATGTAGCGGTCGGCCAGGGTGGCCGCCGCGACCAGCGCCGAGTCCGTGATGGACACGCGGTGGTGCGCCTCGTAGCGGTCGCGCAGGCCCTTGAGGATCTCGATCGTGTGGGGGAGGGAAGGCTCCGCCACCTGGATCGGCTGGAAGCGGCGCTCCAGCGCGGCGTCCTTCTCGAGGTGCTTGCGGTACTCGTCGAGCGTCGTGGCGCCGATGGTCTGGAGCTCACCACGGGCGAGCATCGGCTTCAGGATCGAAGCCGCGTCGATCGCGCCCTCGGCGGCGCCCGCACCCACCAGGGTGTGGAGCTCGTCGATGAACAGGATGATGTCGCCGCGGGTGCGGATCTCCTTCAGGACCTTCTTCAGGCGCTCCTCGAAGTCACCGCGGTAGCGGGAACCGGCGACGAGCGCGCCGAGGTCGAGGGTGTAGAGGTGCTTGTCCTTGAGGGTCTCGGGCACCTCGCCCTTGACGATCGCCTGCGCCAGGCCCTCGACGACCGCCGTCTTTCCGACGCCGGGCTCGCCGATGAGGACCGGGTTGTTCTTGGTACGGCGGGACAGCACCTGCATGACCCGCTCGATCTCCTTCTCGCGCCCGATGACCGGGTCGAGCTTGGATTCGCGGGCGGCCTGCGTCAGGTTGCGGCCGAACTGGTCCAGGACGAGGGAGGTCGAGGGCGTGCCCTCGGCCGGACCGCCGGCAGCGGCGGTCTCCTTGCCCTGGTAGCCGGAGAGCAGCTGGATGACCTGCTGCCGCACCCGGTTCAGATCGGCACCCAGCTTCACGAGGACCTGGGCGGCGACGCCCTCGCCCTCGCGGATCAGGCCGAGCAGGATGTGCTCCGTACCGATGTAGTTGTGGCCGAGCTGGAGGGCCTCGCGGAGCGACAGCTCCAGGACCTTCTTGGCACGGGGGGTGAAGGGGATGTGACCGGACGGAGCCTGCTGGCCCTGACCGATGATCTCCTCCACCTGCTGGCGGACCGCCTCGAGCGAAATCCCGAGGCTCTCCAGGGCCTTAGCGGCGACACCCTCACCCTCGTGGATAAGGCCCAGGAGGATGTGCTCGGTGCCGATGTAGTTGTGGTTGAGCATCCGGGCTTCTTCCTGAGCCAGGACGACAACCCGCCGCGCGCGGTCGGTGAACCTCTCGAACATCGTTAATCGCTCCTCAGAGCGGTCGGTCAGTGAGGGGTCGGTCCCCTCCCAGTCCTTCCGCATGCTAGTCCCGCAGGACGGGACAGCTCATTCCAACTGCCGACATCCGTCCGGATCACCCCCGCTTCCGCGGGGAATCGAGCTGCCGAACAGCCGACACCTGCTCAACCCGATGGTGCGAGACGATGTTCCCGCAGGCCAAGCAGATACCCGTTCCTCCACTACGCCGATGGCGAACGTGAGACGCTCCGGCCAGCGTGTCGCCCCTTCCCACTAGGGATGTCTTACCCGCAAGCACGGACACTCCATGCGGCGCGCGCCGGTTCCCTCAGCTATGGGCGAACATCTTTGCGCCGCCGAATGCCTCCGTACGCCCCCACGGCCCCGACGCACCGCATCCGGACCGGTACGCAGCGTAACTCCGGGGCGCTTCGGCAGTTGGTCCGGACATGACGTCCAGGGTTCCGCTGCCGCGCACACCGCTGCCCCTGCCGCCCGAAGGCGGCATCGCACAGTGGTACGAGCACGAACTCGGCTGGGCCACCGCACCGGCCACCGCGGAGGGCCTGCCGGTCCGGCTGCTGACGGGGCTCCGCTTCGACGTACTGGAACTGCCCGCGGACGCGGGTTTCGCCGTACTGCGGCGCCACGCGGGGCTCACGGGTCCCGTCGCGCTCAGGGGGCGGCGGATGCGGCTGCTGGTGGCCGCGGGGAGCGCCGACGAACTGCCCGGGCTGCTCGACTGGCTGGAATGGGGCGGCGTCGCCCTGGAACTGCGCGCGATCGGCGCGGGCGGGCAGCTGACCGCGCCCCCGCCGCCGGGGTGGGCCGGCCGGCAGGGCGGCGGATCACCGGGGGACGGGTCGCAGGGGGCCGCCGTCTGGCTGCGGCCCCCCGAGCCGCGGCACGAGGTGGAACCGACGCTGCCGGCCTTGGCCGGACTCGGGTGCCGTGGGGAAACACCCGATCTCGTACGGCTCGTGAGCACGGCGGCGACGGAATGCCACCGGGCCCGGTTGTTGCGTGCGAATTCCGCTCACGCGAATGCTCAGCCGTTGGCCTTCTCGTAGGCCTCGCGGATGTCGGCCGGGACACGGCCGCGGTCATTCACGTTGTAACCGTTGGCCTTGGCCCACTTACGGATCTCGGCGGTGTTCTGGTTGCCGCCCGCGGCTGCGCGCGTCTTGCCGCGCCCCGAAGCCGCACGGCCACCGGTGCGTCGGCCGCTCTTGGTGTACGGGTCGAGCAAGCTACGGAGCTTGTCCGCGTTCGCGGTGGTGAGGTCGATCTCGTAGGTCTTGCCGTCCAGAGCGAACGTCACGGTCTCGTCCGCCTCGACGCCGTCGAGGTCATCGACAAGAAGGACCTGAACCTTCTGTGCCACCGGATTTCCTTTCATCGAAAATGCAGTACGCGGAAAGGAAACCGCTTTTCCCTGGAAAACACAAACCCCCGGAGGAGGTTCAGTACCTCAAGAAGACGGGAAACATGTGCGTTTCGGACATAGGGATCTGACCGCTTCTGCCGATCACAGGTGCAGAAGCATCCGGCTGTTGCCCAAGGTGTTCGGCTTCACTCGTTCGAGACCGAGGAACTCCGCTACACCCTCGTCATAGGAACGCAGCAGCTCGCTGTAGACATCTCCGTCGACCGGCGCCTCTCCGATCTCCACGAAGCCGTGCTTGATGAAGAACTCGACTTCGAAGGTGAGGCAGAAAACCTTGCGCACACCGAGCCAGCGGGCGGTCTGGAGCAGCTTGTCCAGCACGTGATGTCCGACTCCGGCGCCCTTGAAGGACGGGTCCACGGCGAGAGTGCGGACTTCGGCGAGGTCTTCCCACATCACGTGCAGCGCACCGCAGCCGACCACGGCCCCGTCCTCGTCGCGTTCGGCGACCCAGAACTCCTGGATGTCCTCGTAAAGAGTCACGTTCGCTTTGTCGAGCAGGATCCGCTTCTGCGCGTACGTGTCCACGAGGCGGCGCACGGACGGCACATCACTGGTCCTCGCCCGCCGGACGGTGATGGCTTTTAGCTCTGAAGGCATACCTCGACGCTATCGCCCCGGGCCGTCGGGGCTCTCGTCACCCTCTGCCGGTTCAGCCGCGGCTTCAGTTGCGGGATCCGTCACGGGTTCAGTCGCGGCTTCAGTTGCGGGATCGTCGCGCTGAACGACGCGCATCGCGTCCTGAAGGGCTTCGCGCTGCCCCGCCGACATCATGCCGAAGAACGCGACAAGAGCCGCCGCGGGGTTGTCACTCGTCGACCAGGCTTCGTTCATCAGTGCGGCCGAGTAGGCGGCCCGGGTGGACACGGCCGTATATCGATAGGCGCGGCCGTCGACTTCCCTGCGCACCCAGCCCTTCTGATGGAGATTGTCCATTACGGTCATGACCGTGGTGTAGGCGATGGACCGTTCCTTCTGAAGGTCTTCGAGGACTTCCCGGACGGTGACCGGTCGGTTCCACTGCCACACGCGCGTCATGACGGCGTCTTCCAGCTCTCCCAATTGGCGAGGCACAGCGCCACCATAGTAGGAAATATCGGTAATGACTGGTTATTCGCGCAGCGAAAAGGGCGTACGGCTCGAAATGAGTCGTACGCCCTGGTGAAGTACGGGGTGGCCGGGGTGGGCGGAGTCAGGCGCCGTCGGCCCTGGAGGTTCCCGCCTGCCGGGCGGACTCGGCGCGGGCGAGCGTGGCGTCCACGGCCGTGTCTTCCTTGGCCTTGTTGGAGCCACCCTGCGTCTTGACGATCGTCGTGACCAGGGCGATGAAGAACGCGGCCATCACCACGGGGGGCAGGAGCGCGGAAACGTAGTCCATGCCGTCCAGAGTAGCTACCCCGCGACCCTTCGCTCCCGCGGGGGCGCGGGGCGTCTGCGGGGCGGGAACACCTCGGAAGGCTTCGGCGTCGGACGTTCCGCGGGCTCGCGTCCCGGCGACGGGCCCCTGGGCTTCGACGGTTCGTCGGCGGCCGTGGCGCGGCCGCCGGCGATGGCCAGCAGCCGGGCGCGCGGGAGGGGCGCGTCGCTGCGGCCGGCCAGGCGGGCCCGTACGGACTGTTCCACGATGGCCCGGCAGCGGTCGTGGAGCAGCGCGCCGGCCGGCATGCCGCGCAGGGTGCGCAGCGCCACGAGGTCGTCGGGGGTCGGCTGGTAGCCGGTGGCCAGGGCGTCCTGGAGCAGCCCCAGGTAGCCGCCGGCGGCCGCGGGGAGTGCGGCACGGTACCGGGCGAGGTCGGCGAGGAGGAACGCGCGCAGTCGACCCGCCTCGCGGACCGCCTCGTCCAGGGTGCCGGCGAGGCGCAGGCAGTCCTGGACGTCTTCGTCGGACAGTGACGCGGGATGGAGGGCGATGGCGAGGGCGCGTCGGAGCACACGCAGCTCGTCCGCACCGAACGCCATGCCGCCACGGGAACCGTATGGCGTGGGCATGCAGTGACAATACGCACTAAACAGACACAATCTGCTTAATGCATGTATGACGGCGCGCCGGGCGGCCCTCCCCCGGCCGTTCCCCGGTCACATCCGGGCGATGTTGCGCTCGTACACCAGGCGCAGGCCGATCAGGGTGAGCCACGGTTCGTGCTCGTCGATCTCCGAGGACTCGCCGAGCACCATCGGGGCCAGGCCGCCCGTCGCGATGACGGTCACGTCGTCCGGATCGCCGTCGGGACCCACGAGCTCGCGCGCCATGCGCCGGGTGACGCCGTCGACCTGGCCGGCGAAGCCGTAGATGATGCCGGCCTGCATGGCCTCGACGGTGTTCTTGCCGATCACGCTGCGCGGACGGGCCAGCTCGATCTTGCGGAGCTGGGCGCCCTTGACGCCGAGCGCCTCGACGGAGATCTCGATGCCCGGGGCGATGACGCCGCCCGTGTACTCACCGCGCGCCGACACCGCGTCGAAGGTCGTCGCCGTACCGAAGTCGACGACGACGGCGGGGCCGCCGTAGAGCTCGACGGCCGCGACCGCGTTGATGATGCGGTCCGCGCCGACCTCCTTGGGGTTGTCCATGAGGATCGGCACACCCGTCTTGATGCCCGGTTCGACGAGCACGGCCGGGACGTCGCCGTAGTAGCGGCGGGTCACCTCGCGCAGCTCGTGCAGGACGGACGGGACGGTGGAGCAGATCGCGATGCCCTCGATGCCGTCGCCCAGTTCGTCGCCCAGGAGCGGGTGCATGCCCATGAGGCCCTGGAGGAGTACGGCGAGCTCGTCGGCCGTGCGGCGGGCGTCGGTGGAGATGCGCCAGTGCTCGACGATCTCCTCTCCGTCGAAGAGGCCGAGGACGGTGTGCGTGTTGCCGACGTCGATGGTGAGCAGCATGGGTTACTTCGCCTCACGCAGGTCGAGTCCGATGTCGAGGATCGGGGAGGAGTGCGTGAGCGCCCCGACGGCGAGGTAGTCGACGCCCGTGTCCGCGTACGCGCGGGCGTTCTCCAGGGTGAGGCGGCCGGAGGATTCGAGCGTCGCGCGGCCGTTCACGAGAGCGACCGCCCCGGCGGTCTGCTCCGGGGTGAAGTTGTCCAGGAGGATCAGGTCGGCGCCGGCCTCCAGGACCTCGGTGACCTGGGCGAGCGTGTCGACCTCGACCTCGATGGGGAGCTCGGGGAACTGTTCGCGTACGCGCGTGAACGCCTCGGCCACGCCGCCCGCCGCGACCACGTGGTTGTCCTTGACGAGCGCCGCGTCCGAGAGGGACATGCGGTGGTTGACGCCGCCGCCGCAGCGGACCGCGAACTTCTCCAGGGCGCGCAGGCCCGGCGTCGTCTTGCGGGTGTCGCGGACCTTGGCGCCCGTGCCGTCGAGAGCGTCCGCCCACGCGCGCGTGGCGGTCGCGATGCCCGACAGGCGGCACAGCAGGTTGAGCGCGCTGCGCTCGCCGGTGAGCAGGTCGCGGGTGCGGGTGGTGACGCTGATCAGCTTCTGCCCGGCCTCGACGCGGTCGCCGTCCTCGACGTGCCGCTCGACCTCGAACTCGTCCGTGCAGACGATGGACAGGACCGCTTCGGCGACGCGCAGGCCCGCGACGGTACCGGCCTCGCGGGCCGTGAAGTCACCGGTCGCGACGGCGTCCTCGGGGACGGTCGCGACGGTGGTGACGTCGGGGCCGTGGGCGAGGTCCTCGGCCAGGGCGACGTTCGCGACGTCCTCGACCTCGATCGGGTCGAGACCCGCCGCGACGAGGAGCTGGGCGAGGTCGGGGTCGAGGCCGCACTCGGCGGTGTCGAGTTCGTACGTCGTCTCCGTCCCGTCGCCTTCGCAGCCGCAGGAGTCGCCGCAGCCGCCGGACGCGGTCGGCAGGAGCGGGGGATTGTCGGGCGTACTCACGGTTACTGCTCCCTCGGGAGGTGTACGGGCGGGAATGAGGCGGATGCGGTGCGGTGCACGGCGAGGGCGCGGCCGGGCATGAGCCGTACGACGAGGTGGCTGCGCCAGGTGTCGTCGTCGCGGTCGGGGTGGTCCTCGCGCCAGTGGCAGCCGCGGGTCTCCTCGCGCGCGCGGGCGGCGGCGACCAGGACGCGCGAGACGAGGAGGAGGTTGGTGGCCTCCCAGGCGTCGACGCCGGGCTCTGTGTCCTTGGTGTCGTGGACGTCGTGGGCGTCGTCGGTGTCGTGGGCGTCGTCGGTGTCGTGGGCGTCGTCGGTGTCGTGGGCGTCGTGGGCGTCGTTCCCTCGGTCCTGGTCCGCTTCGGCGGCCGCGCTGCGGTACAGGGCCTCCAGGGCGTCCGCCGCGTGGTCGAGGCTGGCCGCCGACCGGAGCACTCCCGCGCCCGCCGTCATGATCCGCTGGATCTCGATGCGGGTGGCCGGGTCGAGGAGCGGGCCGGGGGCCTCCTCGCTCCGCACGGCGGGGCCCGGGGCGGGGGCGGCGGGGCGGGCCGCGATGTCCTCGGCGATGCGTTCCGCGAAGACCAGGCCCTCCAGGAGGGAGTTGGACGCGAGCCGGTTCGCACCGTGCACGCCCGTGCAGGCCACCTCGCCGCACGCGTACAGGCCCGGGACCGTCGTACGGCCGTGCAGGTCCGTCCGTACGCCGCCGGACGCGTAGTGGGCCGCCGGGGCGACCGGGATCGGCTCGGTGACCGGGTCGATGCCGTGGGAGCGGCAGGCCGCAAGGATGGTCGGGAAGCGGGTCTCCCACATCTCGGCGCCGAAGTGCCGGGCGTCGAGGTACATGTGCTCGGCGCCCTGCTCGCGCATCCGCCGCATGATGCCCTTGGCGACGATGTCGCGGGGGGCCAGCTCCGCCAGCTCGTGCTGCCCGAGCATGAAGCGCACGCCGTCCGCGTCGACCAGGTGGGCGCCCTCGCCGCGTACCGCCTCGGAGACCAGCGGCTGCTGGCCCTCCGCGTCGGCGCCCAGGAAGAGCACGGTGGGGTGGAACTGGACGAATTCGAGGTCCGAGACCTCCGCGCCGGCGCGCAGGGCGAGCGCGACGCCGTCGCCCGTCGAGACGGACGGGTTGGTGGTGGCCGAGAAGACCTGCCCCATGCCGCCGGTGGCGAGGACGACGGCCGGGGCGCGGACGGCGCCGACGCCGTCGTGCTGGCCCTCGCCCATGACGTGCAGGGTGACGCCCGCCGTGCGCCCGTCGGGGTCCGTCAGCAGGTCCAGGACCAGGGCGTTCTCGATCGTACGGAGGGAGGCGGACCGTACGGCTTCGACGAGCGCCCGGGAGATCTCCGCGCCGGTCGCGTCGCCGCCCGCGTGGGCGATGCGGCGGCGGTGGTGGCCGCCCTCGCGGGTGAGCTGGATGACGCCCGAGTCGGGGTCGGTGTCGAAGAGGGCGCCGGTGTCGATCAGTCGGCGGACGGCGTCGGGGCCCTCGGTGACCAGGGTCCGCACGGCCTCCTCGTCGCACAGGCCCGCGCCCGCGACGAGCGTGTCGTCCAGGTGCTGTTCGGGGGTGTCCCCCTCGCCGAGGGCGGCGGCTATGCCGCCCTGGGCCCAGCGCGTGGAGCCGTCGTCGAGGCGGGCCTTGGTGACGACGACCGTGCGCAGGCCGGCGGCGGTGCAGCGCAGGGCGGCGGTCAGGCCGGCGACACCGGAGCCGACGACCACGACGTCGGCCTCGACGGTCCAGCCGGGGGCGGGGGCCTTCAGCCGTATACCGGTACTGGTGCGGGTCATGCCGAAGCTCCCTGCTCGCTGTCTTCGCCGGCTTCGTGGGCGAAGGTCAGCGGGATGTTGTCGATCAGCCGTGTGGCGCCGACCCTGGCGGCCACGGCGAGGACCGCGTCACCGCGGTAGGTGTCGGGGACCTCGGTGAAGTCGGACGGATCCACCAGGGCGACGTAGTCGAGGATGAGCGGCGGGTCGGAGCGCGTGGCGGTGTCCAGGACGGCGGATGCCGCCGCGCGGACGGCCGCGGGGCCGCTCAGGTCCGCGTGGCCCGCCTGCTCGACGGCGTGCGCGTCGGCTGCCGCCCGGGCCTCGCCGACGGCCGCGAGGGCGGCGGCGCGGGCGGGGTGCGGGCCGCCGAGGGCCGCCGCGCGGGCGTGCAGTGCCTCCTGGGCGGCGAGCCGGTCACGGCCGGCGAACAGCGCGCGGGAGAGGGCGAGCGCGGTGTGGCGCTCGGCGGGCGAGAGGTAGCGGTTGCGGCTGGACAGGGCCAGGCCGTCGTCCTCACGGACCGTCGGCACGCCGACGATCTCGACGGGGAAGTTCAGGTCGCGCGCCATGCGGCGGATCAGGGCGAGCTGCTGGGCGTCCTTCTGCCCGAAGAAGGCGGCGTCGGGCCCCGTCAGGTGCAGCAGCTTCGCGACGACGGTCAGCATGCCGTCGAAGTGGCCGGGACGGGACGCCCCTTCGAGGCGCCCGCCCATCGGTCCGGCGGCGATACGGACCTGCGGCTCGCCGCCCGGGTAGACCTCGTCCACGGACGGTGCGAACACGGCGTCCGCACCGGCCTGTTCCGCGAGGGCCAGGTCGGCGTCCAGGGTGCGGGGATAGCGGTCGAGGTCCTCGCCGGCGCCGAACTGGAGCGGGTTGACGAAGACGGTGACGACGACGAAGCCCTCGGGTCCCACATGCTCCCGCGCGGCGCGGACGAGCGTCGCGTGGCCCTCGTGCAGGGCGCCCATGGTCATGACGACGGCGGTGCGGCCGGGGGCGCCGGCGCGGTCGTGGGCGTACTGGTCGAGGACGTGCTGGAGGTCCTCGCGCGTGGGAACCAGTGCGAAGGTCCCGGCGGTCTCGGCGGTCTCGGCGGTCTCGGGGGTTTCGAAGGTCTCGGAGGTCTCGGAGGTCTCGGGGGTTTCGGGGGTGCCGCTCATCGGTCGTCTCCGTCGGTCCCGTCGGTCCCGGCCCCGTCGGTCCCGGCCCGGTCGGTCCCGGCCCGGTCGGCCAGTACGTCCAGAAGGTCCTCGGCGAGCTCCGGCTTGAGCAGCCCGTGCGCGAGGGCGCGGTCGGCGGTCGTACGGGCCATGGCGAGGTATCCGGCGACGGTCTGCGGTGCGTGCTTGCGCAACTCCGTGACGTGCGCGGCGACCGTTCCCGCGTCGCCGCGCGCGACGGGTCCCGTGAGGGCCGCGTCGCCGGAGCGCAGGGCGTTGTCGAGGGCGGCGCCCAGGAGCGGGCCCAGCATCCGGTCGGGGGCCCCGACGCCTGCCGTACGGAGCAGCTCCATGGACTGGGCGACCAGGGTGACCAGGTGGTTCGCGCCGAGGGCGAGGGCCGCGTGGTAGAGCGGACGCGCCTCTTCCGCGACCCACTCGGGCTCGCCGCCCATCTCGATGACCAGGGCCTCGGCGGCGAGACGCAGCTCCTCGGGCGCGGTGATGCCGAAGGAACAGCCGGCCAGCCGCTGGACGTCCACGGACGTTCCCGTGAACGTCATGGCGGGGTGCAGGGCGAGGGGCAGCGCGCCGGCGCGCAGGGCGGGCGCGAGGACGCCGGTTCCGTACCGCCCCGAGGTGTGCACGATCAGCTGGCCCGGACGGACCGCGCCGGTCTCGGCGAGGCCCTCCACCAGGCCCGGCAGGGCGTCGTCGGGGACGGTCAGCAGGACGAGCTCGGCGCGGGCCAGGACCTCGGCGGGGGTGACGAGCGGGACGTCGGGCAGGAGCGCGGCGGCCCTGCGGACGGACGCGTCCGACACGCCGGAGACGGCGACCGGGCGGTGGCCCGCGAGCCGCAGCGCGGCGGCGAGCGCGGGGCCGACCCGGCCGGCTCCGACTACGCCGACGGTGAGGCGGGCGGGGCGGTCCCTGGCGTCCAGGGGCTCATGTGCTGCGTTTGGTGCGTTCGCGTTCACGCGGGGACGGCCTTCCGTTCCAGTCCGCGGGGGGTACCGGACGATTTCTCGTCATGCTACGCCAGCGTTTCGTCCGATTGCCTCGCTGTCCACAGGCTGTGGGCACGGGTACCGCCGTACGCGGTGATCGGCTGCTGACGGACACCAACGAGCGGGAACAGCGCCGCCGCGGGCTCACCGCGTGGAAGAACTCCGGTCGCGTACTTTCGCGCTCCTCCGCGGAGGCGACGTTCGGCGAGCGGCTGACGGCGCCGGCGGCGGACGCGGGTTCGGCGTACGGCGTACGGCCTGGACGAGTGGACCGACGGGTACGGCGACGGGGTCGTCACCGGGCTGGAGCGGCGCGCCGCCCGGTCCCTGGGGCCGGAAGCCGCTGCGTTCTTCCCGCCGGGGACGATGGCGCAACAGGTCGCGCTGCGGTGCTGGGCTGGGCTGGGCTGGGCGTACGGGCAACACGACGGTGGCGTTGCATCCTTCCCTGAGCTCGTCATGAGCAGGGGAGACCCCACCGCCCGTCCGGAGTGCACGAGGACGGCGCGCTGTCGGTGGTGAGCGGTTTGCGGACCGTCCGCCCGACGCACGCGCCGCGGCTCCCGACGGCGGACGAAGTCCGTTACTCCGGGGAGCCGTTCGGCACGCTTATGCGGGAACTGCCGCTGCGGGACGCCGGTTTCGTACTGCCGTCGCGGGAGGAGCCGGCGGCGGTCGTCGAGGCCGCGCGGGAGCGGGACGCGGTGGTGCACTTCGACGGCGCCCGACTGCGGGAGCGGTCCCCGCACTTCGGGCGTACGCTCCCGGAGATCGCGGAGCCGGCGGACAGCGTGTACGTGTCCTTCTGCACGTCGCCGAACGCGATGTCCGGGGCGGTGCCGGCGGGTCCGGCGTCACTGATCGCGCAGGCGTGCACGTGGTGGCACCGGTACGGGGGCCAGGTCTTCCAGCGGTATCCCGCGGCGCTCCCGGCGCTGCCCGGCCCGGAGCGGGAGCTGCCGCGGCTGCCAAAGTACGCGGCCCCGCGAAGGTGGTGGCCGAGGCGCCGGCGCAGGGGTGCCGGGCGGTGGGTGTGCCGTGGTTCCTGGGGCGTCCCCGGCCGCCGCACACGCACCGGCTCCAGGTGTGGCCGCCCTACCCGGCGAAGGTGCTGACGGAGGCGGCGGTGCGGCAGGCGGCGGAGACGGGGGTGACGCTGTTCCGCCGGTGGTTCGCGGACACGCCGCCGGGACTGCCCGTCACGGAGGTGGCGGGGCCGGGGCCGGGGCCGGGGCCGGAGTGGACGGCCGGTGACGTGGTGACGGCGGTGGCGGACTTCACGGAGCGGCCGGCGTAGCGGCGGGGTGCCCTTCGGGGGCTTTCCCGTGCCCTCGACCGGGGCTCCGGTCCGGGCTCCGGTCCGGGCTCCGGTCCGGGCTCCCGTCCGCAGGGCCCCTCTCGTCACCCACTAGCCGCACGCGCGGGAGGTGCCGGAGCCCACCGGGCGGGTTCGCGTGGTGCGGATGCGGGGGCGGGGGCCGGAGTCGCGGGCGGCCGGGGTGCGGAGCCCGAGCAGGTGCGTCAGGGCGGTCCGGAGCCGGCGGGCCAGGGACGGCCGGCCCTCGACCACCGCGCGGAAGCGCCGGTAGTCGCGGACCTCCCGGACCACCTGCCAGTCGTTGAGACCGGGCGCCGGCGGGACGGGGGCGCCGAGTCGGGTGGCGCGGTAGGCGTCGAGCATGTGCTGCTGGGTGGCGTTCATGTCCCCACCATGCGTACACCGCACCGCGCACCGCGCTCCGTTTGACGACCCCCGTCAATCGGCGGCCGCGCTGTCGGTGGCAGCGGGCACGATGGGCCCATGAGCGTGTCCATCGACATCACCGGCCTGCCGCCCGAGCGCATCGCCTTCGAGACCTCTCCGCTGGCGGAGCTCGGCATGGCCCTGCACGCCCTGTCCGAGCCCGGTCACCACCCGGGGCTGCACGGCTGGGCGACCGCGACCGCCGCCTCCCTGAAGCCGGACCTCGCCGACCGGCTGAGCGAGGCGGACTTCCTGTGGCGCAGCACGTTCTCCGACGTCTTCATGCCGTTCGCCGGTGTGCGGGGCGGTGACGGCAGGACGGGCGCGACACTCAGCGAGGACCTGGACGCGCTGGACCGGCTGGACGACGAGCGGTTCGTCTCCTCGGCACTGGAGTTCACCTGCTCCAGTACGTACGGCACCGGCGGCCCCTCCCCGCTCGTCGACCCGGCGGTGCGCGAGCGGGCACTGGAGCTCGCCGCCGCGCGCGGGCCGAAGCAGACGGACTTCGCGCGGCGGCTGCTGGCCGGTCCCGCGTCCGTACGGGCCTGGCTGCGGCGGCTCTTCGAAGACTGCGACCAGGCGTTCTTCGCCGACACCTGGCGCCGCGCACGGGTCCAACTGGCCGCCGACGCCCGGCACAAGGGCGAGCTGCTGCGCCACAAGGGCCTGGCGGAGGCGCTGCACGCGGTCTCCCCCGCGCTGACCCTGGTGGAGAGCGGCGGCGCGGGCGGGGCCAGGACCCGTATCCACGCCGACAAGCTGGCCGAGGGCCGCACCAGCGCCGTGGAGGCGGCGGTCGGCGCGGGGCTCACCTTCGTCCCGTCCAGCTTCGGCTGGCCGCACCTGTCCGTCCTGCACGCTCCCGGCTGGCGGCCGGTGATCCACTACCCGGTCGGCGCCCCCGAACTGCCGAGCCCGGCATCGGTGGAGCTGCTGAAGCTGCGGATGGAGGCGCTGGCCCACCCGATGCGCATGCGCCTGTGCCGCAATCTGGCCCGCTCCCCGTACACGACGGGTGAGCTCGCCGACTCGCACGGCATCACCGCGCCCGAGGTCTCCCGTCACCTGTCGGTCCTGAAGAGGGCCGGCCTGCTGACGACGCAGCGCCGCGGCCGGTACGTCCTGCACAGCCTGGACCTCCAGGTGGTGTCCCGGCTGAGCAGCGACTTCCTGGAGGGCGTACTGCGCTAGGGCGGGGCGCCGCCCCGGTTATTTGTCGATGTCGCCGACGACGAAGAAGAGCGAACCGAGGATCGCCACCATGTCGGCGACGAGCGTTCCCGGGAGCAGCTCCGTCAGGGCCTGGATGTTGTTGAACGACGCCGAGCGCAGCTTCAGGCGGTACGGCGTCTTCTCGCCCTTCGAGACGAGGTAGTAGCCGTTGATGCCGAGCGGGTTCTCGGTCCAGGCGTAGGTGTGGCCCTCCGGGGCCTTCAGCACCTTCGGCAGCCGCTGGTTGATCGGGCCGGGCGCGAGGTCGGCCATGCGGTCCAGACAGGCGTCCGCCAGGTCCAGGGCGTTGTGCGTCTGGTCGAGGAGGACCTCGAAGCGGGCGAGGCAGTCGCCCTCGGTCCGGGTGGCGACCTTGAGGGTGTCCTGGAGCTCGCCGTAGGCGAGGTACGGCTCGTCGCGCCGGAGGTCGAAGTCGACGCCGGAGGCGCGAGCGATGGGGCCGCTCACTCCGTACGCGTGCACGGCCTCGGGCGACAGCACGCCGACGCCGCGCGTACGGCCGCGGAAGATCTCGTTGCCGAGGACGAGGCTGTCGTACACCTCCATCCGGGACCGGACGTCCGCGACGGCCTCACGGGCCCGGCCGAGCCAGCCCGCCGGCAGGTCCTCCTTGAGGCCGCCGACCCGGTTGAACATGTAATGGATGCGGCCGCCGGAGACCTCCTCCATGACGGCCTGGAGCTCTTCGCGCTCGCGGAAGGCGTAGAAGACGGGGGTGATTCCGCCCAGTTCGAGGGGGTACGACCCGAGGAACATCAGGTGGTTGAGCACCCGGTTCAGCTCGGCGAGGAGCGTGCGGGTCCACACGGCGCGCTCCGGGACCTCCATGCCGAGCATGCGCTCGACGGCCATGACGACGCCCAGCTCGTTGGAGAAGGCGGACAGCCAGTCGTGGCGGTTCGCGAGCATCACGATCTGGCGGTAGTCGCGGGCCTCGAAGAGCTTCTCCGCGCCCCGGTGCATGTAGCCGATGACCGGCTCGGCGTGCTGGATGCGCTCGCCGTCGAGCACGAGTTTGAGGCGGAGGACGCCGTGCGTGGAGGGATGCTGGGGGCCGATGTTGAGCACCATGTCGGTGCTCTCCGCCGCGCCGCCGATGCCGACCGTGGTCTCCGTCATGCGGACAGTATCCCCCCGCCGGGGTCGCCGCGGCCGGGCGGGTGCGGGGGTGTGCGGGCTGTGAAGTGCGGGGGCGCCGGGTGCGGGGCTTCGGGGGCGGTGGCGCTTCGGGGCGTCTCCTCGGGTGCCGAACGCCCGGGTACGGGGATTTCTTCGGAGTGGTCGCGTTCGGCGCCCTGCGGGGAGCGCCCCGGCACGCCCCCTCCCGCCACCGCCGGAGGCTCCGCGGAGCGGTGGCCGCTCACTCGGTCGGTGGGAGCGGCTGGGTCAGCCAGGTGAAGTCGCCCAGACCGCCCCGGGCCGTGAGCTCCGCCGCCTCGCCCGCCCCCGCCAGCGCGCGTACGTACGCCGCCGGGTCCGTGGACGCCAGGGCCAGCGGGGGGCGGCCCGCCGTCACGCCCAGGCGGTGCAGGGCCTCCCGCTGCGACAGCAGCTCCGCGCCCGGCAGCGCGCACGCGTCCAGGGCGACGTGGGAGGTGAGGTCGCAGGTGCCGTCGGGGACCGGGCGTACCTCCCGGCCCGCCCGGAAGCCCGTCAGCGTGCCGAACGGGGGGCGCGCCGTCCGCCCGTGGGCGTAGTCCACCGCGACCGCCAGGCCCGCGTCGAGCGTCGCGACCGCCGCCGCCCACGCCGCGTCGCGCGGGCGGCCGATCTCCGCCCGCAGTCCGGGCCCGCCGCCGCGCGGCAACGGCCACCAGCGCGCGAGCCACTCGGCGTCCGCCCCGGTCACCGGGTCGCCGAGGCGCTCCTCGCCGTCCCGGCGTACGAGGACGTACCGGGCGACACCCGCCGCGTCCGTCTCGGCCACCTCCACCGGGACGTTGTCCAGCCACTCGTTCGCGAACAGCAGCCCGGCCACGCCCGGCGGCGGCTCGGCGAGCCACTCGACGCGGTCGTCCAGGCCGGCCGGGCGGGGCGCGCGTTCCACGGCGTACGCCCTCACGCGCGCCGAAAGCTCCGGCGCCAGCGCCGCGAGCACCGCCGACACCAGCTCGCCCCGGCCCGCCGCGACATCGACCAGCGCCAGCTCCCGCGGGTGGCCGAGCGACGCGTCGACGTCCCCGAGCAGCCGGGCGACCGCTCCCGCGAACAGCGCGGACGCGTGCACCGACGTACGGAAGTGCCCCGAGGGGCCCGGTCCTGCGGGGTGTACGTAGAAACCCCCGGGGCCGTACAGCGCCTGCTCCGCCGCCTCCCGCCACCCATGCCACTCATCCGTCACGACACCAAGTCTCCACCTTGGGGAGTAGGCTCCGGCCCACCGGATCGCTCCTCCGGTTGACCCCTGCACCTCTCCGTTTTCCTTACGCTGGGTTACGTGCAACGCCTCTACGATTTCCTCCGCAGGCACCCGACGAGTGTCGACAGCTTCTGGGCTGTGATGCTCTTCGGGTTCTCCCTGCTGTGGGCCGTCCAGGCGTCCATGGAGACCGCGTCGCGCGTCGCGGCCGTTCCGATCGTCGCGCTGCTCTCCCTCGTGGTGGCCCTGCGCCGCCGCGCGCCGGAGAAGATGCTGCTGCTGACCCTCCTGCTGGGCGTCGCCCAGCTCGTGTTCGACGTGGAGGTCAATCCGGCCGACTGGGCCATGCTCGTCATCGTCTACACCGTCGCCGCGAGCGACGGGCCCCGCTGGGCCTCGCGGGTCGCGCTCGGCGGCGGCCTGGCCGCGGCTCCCCTGGCGCAACTGCGCTGGCCCCCGCCCAACAGCGGCCCGGTCCTCGCGTCGGTCTTCTTCGTGATCGTCATGGCCCTGCCGTTCGCGCTGGCGTGGGTGCTCGGCGACTCGCTGCGGACCCGGCGCGCGTACTTCGCCGAGCTGGAGAAGCGCGCCACGCGCCTGGAGAAGGAGCGCGAGGCGCAGTCGAAGGTGGCCGTCGCCGCCGAGCGGGCCCGTATCGCCCGCGAACTGCACGACGTCGTCGCACACAACGTCTCCGTGATGGTGGTCCAGGCGGACGGCGCGGCGTACGTCCTGGACGCCTCGCCCGCGCAGGCCAGGCAGGCGCTGGAGACCATCTCGACGACCGGGCGCCAGGCGCTCGCCGAGATGCGGCGGCTGCTGGGCGTCCTGCGGACCGGCGAGCCCCAGGAGGGCGGCGAGTACGTGCCGCAGCCCGACGTCGAGCAGATCGAGGACCTCGTGGAGCAGGTGCGGACGGCCGGGCTGACGGTCGACTTCAAGGTCGAGGGCACGCCCCGGCCGCTGCCGAGCGGGGTGGAGCTCACGGCGTACCGCATCGTGCAGGAGGCCCTCACCAACGCGCGCAAGCACGGCGGTCCGGACGTGGGCGCGAGCGTGCGGCTCGTCTACTTCGACGACGGGCTCGGCCTGCTCGTCGAGGACGACGGGCGGGGCGCGACGCACGACCTGTACGAGGACGGCGGCGCTGACGGGCAGGGCCACGGCCTCATCGGCATGCGCGAGCGCGTCGGTATGGTCGGCGGCACGCTCGACGCGGGGCCGCGGCCGGGCGGCGGCTTCCGGATCAGCGCGCTGCTTCCGCTCAAGCCGGCCCACTGAGCCCCTTTCCTGTTCCTCTCCCCCCTGCCTACGCCGACGAAAGGCACCCCACCCCATGTCCATCCGCGTGATGCTCGTAGACGACCAGGTGCTGCTGCGCACCGGTTTCCGGATGGTCCTCGCCGCCCAGCCGGACATGGAGGTCGTCGCCGAGGCCGGCGACGGGGCGGAGGCGATCGAGGTGCTGCGCGCCACGGCGGTGGACGTCGTTCTGATGGACGTACGGATGCCGAAGCTGGACGGGGTCGAGGCGACGCGGCGCATCTGCGCGGATCCCGGGGCGCCGAAGGTCCTCATCCTGACCACCTTCGACCTGGACGAGTACGCGTTCTCCGGGCTGAAGGCGGGGGCCAGCGGCTTCATGCTGAAGGACGTGCCGCCGGCCGAACTGCTGGCCGCCATCCGCTCGGTGCACAGCGGGGACGCGGTCGTCGCGCCGTCGACCACGCGGCGCCTGCTGGACCGCTTCTCGCCGATGCTGCCGAGTTCGGGCAAGGAGACGAAGGCGTCCGACATCGCGCTGGCCCGGCTGACCGACCGTGAGCGCGAGGTGATGCTGCTCGTGGCGCAGGGGCTGTCGAACGGCGAGATCGCGGCCCGGTTGGTGCTCTCGGAGGCCACCGTCAAGACCCATGTCGGCCGCATCCTGGCCAAGCTCAACCTGCGCGACCGCGTCCAGGTCGTGGTCCTGGCGTACGAATCGGGGCTGATCCGCGCGGGTGGCGGAGGCCACGCGTCCGCGTAGGCCCGTTCACGAGATCGCGCTGCGCAGCTCCACCACGTCGAGCTGTTCCGTTTCGTCATGGGCCGTCAGGTCGATGACCTGGCCCACCACCGGGGCCGCCGAGTCCCGGTGCGCAGCCGCCAGGGCCTCCTGGCCGACCACGTCCGCGAGGTCCTCGTCCTGGACTGCTTCGATCGCCGCCTCGGCCGACTTCTGCGACTTCTGCGATTTCTGGGTGCCGAAGAAGTCGAAGCCGCCCTCCACGCGCGAGGCGCGGCGGCGCTGGGCGGCGTACGGCTTGTCCGTGGAGGCGGCCGCGAAGCGGCGCGGGGCGATGGCGGACGACGGGCGCGCGCGGTCCGGAAGGGACACGGCGTCGGTACCGGCGGCCGCCTCGTGCTTCCCCTCCGGCTCCTCCACCCCGCGTCCCCGGCTCTTGTGCCCCTGGGTCTCGCGCCCCTGGCCGGCGGGGCCCCGCTCGTCACGGTCGCGTACTTCGCGCGTCCTCCGGGCCTGCTGGTCCGCCGCGTTGCGCGCGAGCCGGTCCAGCGCCATGGACGCCCGCAGGTACGCGGACGGCGTCGGCGAACTGCCCACCGCGGGCAGGGCCTTCGCGGGGGCCGACATCTCGATCGCCAGCAGTCGCCGGCCTTCCAGCGCGCTGGCCCGCTCGGTCTCCGCGGTCGCGTAGCGCCGCAGCAGGGCGGCGTGCTCGCCGCGCAGGGCGGCCAGCTCGACCCGCTTGCCGCGCAGTTTCACGTCGAGCCTGGCGCGCAGCCGGCGCGACTCCTCCAGGTCCGATTCGAGGTCCGCTATCCGCTCCTCGGTCTTCCACTCGTCGCTGACCCGGGCCCGGGTCAGCTCGGCCACCCGCCGGCCCGCCGCCCGGTCCCAGTCACGCATGAGAACCGCGCCGGTGACCGCCGCGGCCGCGGCCGCGGCCACCAGGCCGCGCAACACCACCGGTTCCGCGAACAACCAGGCGCCGGCGGCGCAGAGTATCGACGCGCCGGCGACCGCCGAAGGCGTAAGGATCTTGTGCAGGGGTGGCGAATGGCGGTGGCGTCCACGTGGCATGGCCTGAAATTTACCGTGCGTACGCGGAAGATGGGGACCCGCCCGGCAATCTGTTCCCGGGCGGTTACCCAATTCCCTGCAGGATCTACTTCTTGATCAGACCCTTCGACTCCAGATACTCCTTCGCCGCGTCGGCGGGCTTCGTCCGGTCGGAGTCGATCTTGCGGTTCAGCTCCACCAGATCATCGGTCGTGAGCACCTTAGTGAGCTTGCCGAGAGCGTCGGCTATCTCCTGCGTTCCGGCGTCCTTCGCATTGACCACCGGCAGTACGTTGTCGGCGTTCTGGAGCTTCTTGTCGTCCTCCAGGAGGACGAGCCCGAAGCTCTCCAGCGTCGCATCGGTCGTCGTGGTCAGCACCAGCTGGTCGGCCCCGTCCTTGACGGCCTGCTTGGACTGCGGGGTGCCCACGCCCTTGGGGTCGACGCCGGTGACGTCAATCCCGTACTCCTTCTTCAGTCCCGGTGCGCAGAAGGGCCGGATCTCGCATTCGTCGCCCGCCGCGATCTTCACCTTCAGCTTGGACTTACCAAGATCGGAAAGGGTCTTGAGGTTGTTCTTCCCGGCGTATTCCTTGCTCACCGCGAAGGCGTTCTGGTCGACGGCCCCGCCGGCCGGCAGCACCTTCAGTCCGCGCGGCTCCGCGAGCTTCTCCAGTGCCTCGACGGTGGCGGTCACATCGCTGGACGCGACCGGATTCTTCTCCGGCGCCTCGGGGCCGTTCACCTTCGCGTTGAGAAATTCGGCAAGCGTAGCGGCGTATTCCGGTACGACGTCGATCTCGCCCTTCTCCAGGGCGGGTGCGTACAGTTCGCGGTTCTCCACGGTCTTGACGGAGGTGCCGTATCCGGCGTCGGAGAGAAGCTGCGCGTACAGCTCGGCCAGCACCTTGGACTCGGTGAAGCCGGCCGAACCCACCACCAGCGACCCCTTCTTTCCGGCCGCACCGGCCTCGGTCGCACCACCGGTCCCGCCCTCCTCCAGGTTCTTGCCGCCGCATGCCGCCAGCCCGCCGGCCAGCGCGATCACGGCCACTACCGCACCCGCTGTGCGCGAGGTCCTGCTCATGACGTTCACCATCCAAGAGAAGAAGTAGGGAAACCAACCGGAGAGTCCGTCAGGCGGCCGGCCGGTCCGCGCCGCGCCGCCGCATCGGGTCGAGCAGCCGGTCCGCCGCCACCAGCACTCCCTCGACCAGGAGCGCGAGGACGGCGACGAGCAGCGCGCCCGCCACCACCTGCGGCGTGTTGTACGTGTTGAAGCCGGCCGTGATGATCCGGCCGAGGCCGCCCTCGCCCGCCATCGCGGCGAGCGTGGCCGTGGCGACCACCTGGACGGCCGCCGACCTGAGCCCGGTCATGACCAGCGGGTACGCGAGGGGCAGCTCGACCCGTACGAACAACTGCCACCCCGACATGCCCATCCCGCGCGCGGCCTCCACCACCGCCCGGTCCACCTCCCGCATGCCGATGTACGCGTTGGTCAGCAACGGCGGTACGGCGAACAGCACCAGCGCGATGATCGTCGGCAGGTCGCCCTGCCTGCCCAGCGGGGTGAGCGTCAGCAGGACCAGCACCGCGAGGGTGGGGACCGCCCGCCCCGCGTTGGAGAGGTTGACGGCGAGCGCGCCGCCCCGGCCCACGTGCCCGAGCCAGAGCGCCACCGGCAGCGCGATCAGGCAGGACAGCAGCAGGCACACGCCGCTGAAGTACAGGTGCTCGCCGAGCCGGTTCCAGATCCCGCTCTCGCCCTGCCAGTTGGCACCGGCCGCCAGCCAGGCGAAGGCTTCCCCGATCGCTCCCATGGATCAGCCGGCCTTCGTGGCAGAGGCGGGTACAGAGGTGGTGCGGGCGGTACGTATGCGCGGTGTGCGCGGCCGGGTCCAGGGCGTCAGCAGTCTCTGCAGCCCGAGCAGCAGCAGGTCCGCCGCCACCGCCAGCAGCACACAGATCACCGAGGCGGCGAGCACCTGTGCCTTGAAGAGGGAGTCGAGGCCGTCCACGATCAGCGTCCCCAGACCGCCGTATCCCACGATCGCGCCGACCGTCGTCAGGGCGACCGTCGAAACGGTCGCGATCCGCACCCCGGCGAGCAGGGCCGGGAGCGCCAGCGGCAGTTCGACCTCCCACAGCAGCCGCCCGCGGCCGTACCCCATCCCCAGCGCGGCCTCCCGCACCTCCGCCGGCACCGCTTCGAGCCCGGCCAGGATGTTGCGCACGAGGACGGTGAGCGAATAGAGGACAAGGCCCGTGACCACCACGGCCGCCGAAAGCCCGAACACCGGCAGCAGCAGCGAGAACATCGCCAGCGAGGGGACCGTGTAGAGCACGGTCGTGAGGCCGAGGACCGGCCCCGCGAACCGGGACCGGCGTCCGTCCCGGCCCCGCGCGAGCAGGGCCAGCGGGAAGGCGATCAGCAGGCCGATCAGCACGGAGACCAGCGTGATCCAGACATGCTGGACGGTCGCGTCGGTCAACTCCTGGCTCCGGGAGCGGACGTACTCCCCGCAGATCCAGTCGTTCGCCGTCAGGCAGCTCCGGCCGCTCATGCCGCCCCGCCTCCCCCCGAGATCCCGAACTTGTGTCTGACGACCCTATCCCCGGCCACTGACAGCCACCGGAATCCGTCACCTTCCCGCACCATGGTCGTGACACCGGACCGGCCACAATGGGGAGTCATGATCCGTTTCGAGCACGTCACCAAGCGGTACGCCGACGGCACCACCGCCGTCGACGACCTCTCCTTCGAGGTCGCCGAGGGGGAACTGGTCACGCTCGTCGGTCCTTCCGGCTGCGGCAAGACCACCACCATGAAGATGGTGAACCGGCTGACAGAGCCGACCGGCGGCCGGATATTCCTCGACGGGGACGACATCTCCACCATCGACCCGGTGCGGCTGCGCCGCCGCATCGGCTACGTCATCCAGCAGGTCGGCCTCTTCCCCCACAAGACGGTTCTGGACAACACCGCGACCGTGCCCCATCTCCTCGGCGTCAAACGCGCCAAGGCCCGCGAGCGCGCCGCCGAACTCCTCGACCTGGTCGGCCTCGACCCGTCCGTCCACGGCCACCGCTACCCCGACCAGCTCTCCGGCGGCCAGCGCCAACGCGTCGGCGTGGCCAGGGCCCTGGCGGCCGACCCGCCCGTACTCCTGATGGACGAGCCCTTCGGCGCGGTCGACCCGGTGGTCCGCGAGCACCTCCAGAGCGAGTTCCTGCGGCTCCAGTCCCAGGTGCGCAAGACCGTCCTCTTCGTCACCCACGACATCGAGGAGGCCGTCCGGCTCGGCGACCGCATCGCCGTCTACGGGCAGGGCAGGATCGAGCAGTTCGACGCCCCGGCCGCCGTCCTCGGAGCGCCCGCCACCCCGTACGTCGCGGATTTCGTCGGCGCGGACCGCGGCCTCAAGCGCCTCTCCGTCACGCCCGTCGAGCCGGGCGACCTGGAGCAGCCGCCGGTCGTCCACCTCGACGACCCGGTCGGGAAGGCTGCCGCCGAGCTGGCCTCCAGGGGCGCCCGGTGGGCCGTCGTCCTCGACAGCGCCGACGATCTGCACGGCTGGATCTCCGCCGAACAGGCACGGACGGCCACCGGGACCGTACGTGAACACGCCCGCCGCATGGAGGCGTGGCTGCCCGTCGGCGCCTCCCTCAAGCAGGCCTTCTCCACGATGCTCCAGCACGACGCGGGGTGGATCGCCGTCGTCGACGAGGAGGGCGCGGGACGCTTCCTCGGTGTGCTCACCCCGGCCCGTCTCCACGAGGCGCTGCGCCGTTCCATCGACGCGGACGCACAGGCCGTTCCCCGTACGGCGGTGGAGGTGGAGTCCGTCGGCCGAGGCTGAACCACCGGCTCGTCCCCCGGCTCAGCCGTCGGCTCGTCCACCGGTTCGTCCACCGGCTTTCCGGCTGAGGATTTTCCGCGCGCGAGTGAACCCGCCTCCCGGATGCGCCGTCCTAGAGGGCGCAAATTGTCCGGATGCCTCGGCCACGGACAGACGATCTCTCGCGGAGCCACGGGAAGCGATGTCTATCAGCCTGGACGGCGACAACTCAGGGGCGGTTCCGGACCGAGCACGGCGGACACGGCGGACACGGCGGTTCCTGCCGATACGGCGGATTCTGCGGGGCCCGCGTCCCGAGCGGGTGCCTTTCCTGGTCGGTACGGCCTGCGCGGCCGTGGGCATCCTCGACATCGCCGCCGGCGTCTTCCCGCGCTTTCGGCACAGCAGGACGCACACCGTCGCCGAGGTGCTGCCCGGGGCGCTCGGTCCGTTCGCGGCCGCTCTCGCGATCGGCGCGGGCGTACTGCTGTTACTTCTCGCGCACGGCCTCAAGCGCCACAAACGCCGTGCGTGGCGGGCCGCCGTGGTCCTGCTGCCCGCCGGGGCGGCGGCGCAGTTCACGTACCGGCACTCGGTCATCGGCGTGCTGCTCCCGGTGGCGCTGCTGGTCCTCCTGGGGCGCCACCGCGGCGAGTTCGCGGCCCTGCCCGATCCGCGCAGCCGCTGGAAGGCGCTCGCCAACTTCGTTCTCCTGGGCGCCGGTTCGCTCGTCATCGGCCTGGTCGTCGTCAGCTCGCACCCGGCGGATGTCGTCGGAGACCCGAGTGTGGCGGAGCGTCTGGAGCACGTCCTGTACGGGCTCTTCGGCTTCGAGGGCCCCGTCGGCTACACGGGCGGAATCTCCTCGACCGTCGGCTACTCGCTCGGCGCCCTGGGCCTGCTCACCGCCGTCACCACCGTCTACCTGGCCCTGCGGCCCCAGCAGCCGGCGGCCCGTCTCACCGCCGACGAGGAGCAGCGGCTGCGCGCCCTGCTGGCCCGGTACGGCGGCCGCGACTTTCCGGGCCACTTCGCACCGCGCCACGACCGGGCCGTCGTCTTCTCCCCCAGCGGCAAGGCCGCCGTCACCTACCGCGTCACCTCCGGCGTGATGCTCGCCGACGGCGACCCGATCGGCGACGTGGAGGCATGGCCGGGCGCCATCGAACGCTTCCTGGACGAGGCCAGGGCCCACTCCTGGACCCCCGCCGTGAGGGGCTGCAGCGCGATCGGCGGTCAGGTGTGGGTCCGCGAGAGCGGGCTCGACGCGCTGGAGCCCGGGGACGAAGCGGTGGTGCACGTGCCGGGTCTCTCCCTGGCCGGGCGCGCCGCGCGCACCGTACGCCGGATGGCCCGGCGCATCGGACAGGGCGGTTGCGAGACCCGCGTGCACCGCGTCCGTGACCTCGGCGACACCGGGCCGGAGGGCATCGGGCGGGCCGCCGCCGACCGGCGCGGCCCGGACACCGCGCGCGGTGCCCCCATGGTGCCCGGCCCCGCCGGGGAGCCCGGCACGGGGCCGGTGCCGGTGCCGCGCCCGAGCGCGCACCTCGCACGGGCGCGGGCCGGTGATCACGAGCGGCCGGACGGCCTGCCCGTCACGGCGCTCAGCCGACGCTGATCGCGATCTTGCCGCGGGTGTGGCCTTCCCTGCTCAGCCGCAGGGCCTCGGCCGCCTTCTCCAGCGGGAAGACCGCGGCCACCTCGACGGTCAGCGCGCCGCGCTCGGCCAGCTCCGTCAGCGCCGTCAGATCGGCGGTGTCGGGGCGTACGAAGAGGTAGGTGCCGCCGAGGCCGGTGACCGCGCCGTCCGCGACGGAGACCAGCCGGCCGCCGGGGGCGAGCAGCTCCGGCGAGAGCTTGAGCGCGTCGCCGCCGACGAGGTCGAGCACGGCGTCGACGCCTTCGGGTGCGAGCGCCCGGACACGGCCGGCCAGCCCTTCGCCGTACGTCACCGGGAGGGCGCCCAGGGACCGCAGGTAGTCGTGGTTGCGCTCGCTCGCCGTGCCGATGACCCGCACGCCGAAGGCGCGCGCGATCTGCACCGCGAGCGAACCGACGCCGCCCGCCGCCGCGTGCACCAGCAGCGTGTCCCCTTCGCCCGCCTCGAGGTGGCGGACGAGGGCCTGGTACGCGGTGAGGCCGGCCAGGGGCAGCCCCGCGGCCTCCTCGAAGGAGAGGTTCGCCGGCTTGCGTGCCAGCGTGCGCACGGGCGCGGCGACGTACTCGGCGAAGGTGCCGCGGGAGACGAAGTCCTCGCGCACGTACCCGATGACCTCGTCGCCCGGCCCGTACTCGGTCACTCCGGCGCCCGCCCGCTCGACGACGCCCGCGACGTCCCAGCCGGGGACGACGGGGAAGACCGCGGCCAGCGCGGAGTCGAGGTGACCGGCCTGGACCTTCCAGTCGACGGGATTGACCGCGGCGGCCCTGACCCGGACCAGTACGGAGTCGGGGCCGAGCCTGGGCTCGGGCACGTCGCCGAACTCGAGGTCGTCCGGGGTGCCGTAGTGACGGTAGGTGATGGCCTTCATGGTGCTGCTCCTGAGACAAGCGCGAAGAAATTACTTGAGATACTCAACTAATAACCGCACGGTAGACCTCAATGCTTGAGAACGTCAAGTTTCGGGCGATAGGCTGCCCCCATGGCAGAGACAATCCGGACGACTCCCACCAGGGCCCAGCTCATGGAACGGATCGCCGAGGCCTTCAGCGGCTACTACGGCGACTTCTCCCTGGCCGCCGCCGAGGCGGGCCTCACCGCCAGCCAGGCCAAGACCCTCGGCGTGCTGCGCGCGGCCCCCGCCTCGATGCGCGCCCTCGCCACCACCCTGGCCTGCGACGCCTCCAACATCACCGGAATCGTCGACCGGCTGGAGAAGCGCGATCTCGTACGCCGCGAGGTCAGCCCCACCGACCGCCGCGTCAAGAACGTCGTCCTCACCCCCGCGGGCGAGGAGACAGTCGACGCCATCCGGGCCCGCATGCACACCACCCATGCCGCCCTCGACGCCCTCGACGACTCCGGCCGCGCCATCCTCCACGACCTCCTCGGGCGCGTCTTCTGCGGTGCGCGCGGTCCGGGCACCAGCGCCTGACGCCTACGCTGGACGCATGAGTACGTTGCGCACGCGTGGCCGGGTCGAGGGTCTGCCGGAGTGGGACCGCTGTGCGGTGATGGGGGTCGTCAATGTGACGCCCGACTCCTTCTCCGACGGCGGCCGCTGGTTCGACACGACCGCCGCGGTCAAGCGCGGCCTGACCCTCGCCGCCGAGGGCGCCGACCTGATCGACGTCGGCGGCGAGTCGACCCGCCCCGGCGCCTCCCGCGTCGACGCGGACGAGGAGCTGAAGCGGGTGATCCCCGTGGTGCGCGGCCTCGCCTCCGAGGGCGTCACCGTCTCCGTGGACACCATGCGCGCCGCCGTCGCCGAACAGGCGGTCGCGGCGGGCGCGGTCCTGGTCAACGACGTCAGCGGCGGTCTGGCCGACCCCGCCATGATCCCGGCGGTCGCGGCGGCCGGAGCGCCCTTCGTCGTCATGCACTGGCGAGGCTTCAGCGAGCAGATGAACAGCCGGGCGGTCTACGCCGACGTGGTCGGCGAGGTCGTGTCCGAGCTGCACGCGCGCGTGGAGGCCGTGATCGCGGGCGGCATCGCCCCCGAGCGCATCGTCGTCGACCCGGGCCTGGGCTTCGCCAAGCAGGCCGAACACGACCTGGCCCTGGTCGCCCACCTCGCGGACCTGCGCGCCCTGGGCCGCCCCCTCCTGGTCGCCGCCTCCCGCAAGCGGTTCCTCGGCCGCGTACTGGCGGCCGAGGCCGGCGAGGGAGCCGCACCGCCGCCCGCCCGCGAACGGGACGCGGCCACCGCCGCCGTCTCCGCCATCGCCGCCCACGAGGGCGCCTGGGCGGTGCGCGTCCACGAGGTACGGGCGACCGCCGACGCCGTACGGGTCGCCCGGGCCGTAGAGGGAGCCCGGTGAGCCCCACCCCCACGGACGTCGAGCAGGTCGAACTGGCCAACACCGCGTTCTACGAGGCCGTGGAGCGCGGTGACTTCGAGGAGCTGTCGACGCTCTGGCTGGAGGACGAGGTCTCCTGCGTCCACCCGGGCTGGCCGGTGCTGACGGGACGCGGCGAGGTGCTCCGCTCGTACGCCCTGATCATGGCCAACACGGAGTACATCCAGTTCTTCCTCACGGACGTGAAGGTGACGGTGCTGGCCGACACCGCGGTGGTGACCTGCACCGAGAACACGCTCAGCGGCGGCCCGGCCGAGGAGGCCGGCGAGCTGGGCCCGCTGGTCGGCCAGCTGATCGTGGCCACCAATGTGTTCCGGCGCACCCAGGAGGGCTGGAAGCTGTGGTCGCACCACGGGTCTCCCGTTCTGGCCGAAACCGATGACGAAGAGGACGACGAGACACCCGCCTGAGTGGGTAGGGGCCTGTGGAAGGTTGGCGTCCGGACTCCCTGGGTAGGGGCGGCTACCAGCCGGACGAGCTTCTGTCCATAGCCCCCGTGGGCGGCCGCTGTCAGTACTCGCAGGTAGATTCGGGCGAGGGTGGCAGGCCGACCGCACTCGGCAGGTGCCCTTGTTCTCTACGACAGCAGGAGTGATTCGCGTGGATCGTGTCGCGCTGCGCGGCCTCAAGGCCCGTGGGCACCACGGCGTGTTCCCCCGGGAGCGCGAGGAAGGCCAGACCTTCATCGTCGACCTGGTGCTCGGTCTCGACACCCGCCCCGCGGCGGCCGACGACGACCTGGCGAAGACCGTGCACTACGGCGTCGTGGCGGAGGAGGTCGTGGAAGTCGTCCAGGGCGAACCGGTCGACCTGATCGAGACGCTCGCCGAGCGGATCGCCCAGCAGTGCCTCAAGCACGACGGCGTGGAGGAGGTCGAGGTCTGCCTCCACAAGCCGGACGCCCCGATCACGGTCCCCTTCGACGACGTGACCATCACCATCACCCGGAGCCGAGTATGAACCGCACACCGAGTGACCCCACCGTGCAGCCGGTACCCGCCTCCGTGGTGGAGCAGGTGGACGCCGCGGACATCACGTTGTCCAACCCGAAACGGGCCGTGATCTCCCTCGGCTCGAACCTGGGCAACCGCCTGGAGACCATCCAGGGCGCGATCGACGCCCTGGAGGACACTCCGGGCCTGCGGGTCAAGGCCGTCTCCCCGGTGTACGAGACGGAGCCCTGGGGCGTCGACCCCGGCACCCAGCCGTCGTACTTCAACGCGGTGGTCGTCATCAAGACCACCCTGCCGCCGTCCTCCCTGCTGGAGCGCGGCCAGGCCATCGAGGAAGCCTTCGACCGGGTCAGGGAGGAGCGCTGGGGTCCGCGCACGATCGACGTGGACATCGTGGCGTACGCCGACGTGGTCTCCGAGGACCCGGCCCTCACCCTCCCCCACCCCCGCGCCCACGAGCGGGCCTTCGTGCTCGCCCCGTGGCACGACGTGGACCCCGAGGCCCGGCTGCCCGGCCGCGGCCCCGTCGGGGAGCTGCTCGACGGCGTCGGCGCGGGCGGCGTACTCCCCCGCCCCGACCTGGAACTCCGCCTGCCGGAGTAGTCGTTAGGCTGACGGACCGGTGACGGGCCGGCAGTGGCCGTGACCTGATGATCGTGACTGGATGATCCTGACCGCATGTGAGGGGCGCTCTCGGTGAAGCAACTTCGGCTCGGGCTGCTGGCCGGTCTCTTCGCCGCGGCAGGAGTCCTGTCCTGGGGCGGCGCCCGGCTCTGGGACACGGTCGGCACACTGCCGAGCGTGCCGCTCGCGGCGCCCGTCGTGCTGGCCGTGATCGCCGTCGTCCTCCTGGCGACCGCCCTCTCGATCCGTTCCCGGCTGCGCGCCCAGCGTGAGCGCCGGCCGGGCGCGAAGGGCGTGGAGCCGCTGATGGCGGCCCGCGCGGTGGTGTTCGGCCAGGCGAGCGCGCTCGTCGCGTCCCTGGTCTGCGGAATGTACGGCGGCGTGGGCGTCTTCCTGCTGATGGACAGCCTCGACGTCCCCGCCCGCCGGGACCAGGCCATCTACGCGGGCCTGTCCGTCCTGGCGGGCGCGGGCGTCGTCGCGGCGGCGTTCTTCCTGGAGCGGGTCTGCAAGCTCCCCGACGACGAGGACAAGGGCACCGCCCCGGCGGTCTGAGCCCTTCCGGGCCGCCTCGGGGAGGGGCGCTCGGAAGCGTCCTTCGGGCTTCCCGCAGGCGCCGTACAGCAGCGTGCCGCCCTCGACGCGGGTCCGCGCGAGGATCGCGTCCAGCCGCTCCAGTACGCCGTCGGGCAGCTCCACCCGCGCGGCCGCCAGGTTCTCCTGGATGTGGGCGGGCGAGAGGACCATCGCGCCGAAGCCGAGTGCGGACACGTCCAGACCGCCCAGGCGGCGTATGCGCAGAAGATTTTCAGCCATGCTCCCGCTGCTTGCACCACACCGCTTCCGGCAGGGGGAGTCGGCCGGATATCAACGGGCCATGATCAGGCTCATCGCCTCGTTGCGCGTCGCCGCGTCCCTGAGCTGGCCGCGCACCGCGGAGGTGATGGTCTTCGCGCCGGGCTTGCGGATGCCGCGCATCGACATGCACATGTGCTCGCACTCGATGACCACGATCACACCGCGCGGCTCCAGGATCTCCATCAGGGAGTCGGCGACCTGGGTGGTGAGCCGCTCCTGCACCTGCGGGCGGCGGGCGAAGACGTCGACCAGCCGCGCCAGCTTCGACAGGCCGGTGATCTTGCCGGTGGCCGCCGGGATGTACCCGACGTGGGCGACCCCGCGGAACGGGACCAGATGGTGTTCACACGTACTGAACACCTCGATGTCCTTGACCAGGATCATCTCGTCGTGGCCCAGGTCGAACGTCGTCGTCAGCACGTCCTCGGGCTTCTGCCACAGACCGGCGAATATCTCCCGGTACGCCCGCGCCACGCGCCCCGGCGTGGCCAGCAGCCCTTCCCGGTCCGGGTCCTCCCCGACCGCGATGAGGAGCTCACGTACGGCGTCCTCGGCCCGCTTCTCGTCGAACTCGCCGATGGTGCCTTCGCCGTCCAACGTCACCGGGTCGGTCATCTGTGCCTCGTTCCTGTGCTTTCACATGCCGCAAACGTGCAGGCGTACGAAAACGCCGCGTCCCCCAGGCTAAAACCTGGAGGACGCGGCGTTCATTCCGGGCCCCGCAGGGCGCCGGAGCGATCAGCTCTCGGGGCGCTCCTCGGGGACCGCCTCGGTGGCCGGGGTGTCCACGGGACCGGCCGTCACCGCGGGAGTCACACCGTTGGCAGTGGCGCCGTTGGTGAGGGAGAGCTCCTTCGGCGAGAGCACCGGCGGCCGGGTGGACGGCGTACGGCGGGAAGAACCGGTCCACGCGGGGCGGGCCGGGCGCTTCACGATCGGGCTGAAGATCTCGGCGATCTCCTCCTTGTTCAGCGTCTCCTTCTCCAGGAGGGCCAGAACCAGGTTGTCGAGAACGTCGCGGTTCTCGACGAGGATCTCCCACGCCTCGTTGTGCGCGGTCTCGATGAGCTTCTTGACCTCTTCGTCGACCAGCGCGGCGACCTCTTCCGAGTAGTCGCGCTGGTGACCCATGTCACGGCCGAGGAACGGCTCGGAGCCGTCCTGGCCGAACTTGATCGCGCCGAGGCGCTCGGTCATGCCGTACTGGGTGACCATCGCGCGGGCCGTGGCGGTGGCCTTCTCGATGTCGTTCGAAGCGCCCGTGGTCGGGTCGTGGAACACCAGTTCCTCGGCCGCACGGCCGCCCATCATGTAGGCGAGCTGGTCCAGCATCTCGTTGCGCGTGGTCGAGTACTTGTCCTCGTCCGGGAGCACCATCGTGTAACCGAGGGCGCGCCCGCGGGACAGGATGGTGACCTTGTGCACCGGGTCGCTGTTCGGAGAAGCCGCCGCGACCAGGGCGTGTCCGCCCTCGTGGTACGCGGTGATCTTCTTCTCCTTCTCGCTCATGATCCGGGTCCGCTTCTGCGGTCCGGCCACGACACGGTCGATCGCCTCGTCCAGCGCGTGGTTGTCGACCAGCTTCTTGTCGCTGCGGGCGGTCAGCAGGGCGGCTTCGTTCAGCACGTTCGCCAGGTCGGCGCCGGTGAAGCCGGGCGTACGACGGGCGACGGCCCGCAGGTCGACCTCCGGCGTGACCGGCTTGCCCTTCGCGTGCACCTTGAGGATCTCCAGGCGGCCCATGAGGTCCGGGCGGTCGACCGCGATCTGCCGGTCGAAGCGGCCCGGGCGCAGCAGCGCCGGGTCGAGGATGTCGGGCCGGTTCGTGGCGGCGATCAGGATGACGCCGCCCTTCACGTCGAAGCCGTCCATCTCGACGAGCAGCTGGTTGAGCGTCTGCTCGCGCTCGTCGTGACCGCCGCCCATGCCGGCACCGCGGTGCCGGCCGACGGCGTCGATCTCGTCGACGAAGACGATCGCCGGGGCGTTCGCCTTGGCCTGCTCGAAGAGGTCACGCACCCGCGAGGCACCGACACCGACGAACATCTCGACGAAGTCGGAACCGGAGATCGAGTAGAACGGGACGCCGGCCTCGCCCGCGACAGCACGCGCGAGGAGCGTCTTGCCCGTACCGGGCGGGCCGTACAGCAGCACACCCTTGGGGATCTTGGCGCCGACGGCCTGGAACTTCGCCGGCTCCTGGAGGAACTCCTTGATCTCGTGGAGCTCCTCGACCGCCTCGTCGGACCCCGCCACGTCGGCGAACGTCGTCTTCGGGGTGTCCTTGGTGATGAGCTTGGCCTTGGACTTGCCGAACTGCATGACCCGGGAGCCGCCGCCCTGCATCTGATTCATCAGGAACAGGAAGACGACCACGATGAGGACGAAGGGGAGCAGGGAGAGCAGAATCCCGACGAAGGCGTTCTGCTTGGTGGGGGAGACCGTGTAGCCCTTTTCGATGTCCCCGCTGTCGAACTTCGACTGCAGCTTGTTGGCGAGCGCGACGCCCTGGTCGCCGATGTAGCTCGCCTGGATCTTGCTGCTGTCCTTGACCTTCTGGCCGTTCTTCAGCTCGACCTTGATGACCTGTTCGTCACCGGTCGTCAGCTTGGCCTGCTTGACCTGGTTCTTGTCGATCGTCTGGACGACCTCGGCAGTGTCCACCGTCTTGTAGCCGCCGGACGAGCCGACAACCTGCATCAACACGACCACGGCGAGGACGGCCAGCACGATCCACATGACCGGCCCACGGAAGTATCGCTTCACGTCCATCCATACGGGGCGGCAGTCGCCCCGTCCCTCCTGCCCGTAGGTAAATGCTGCTGTTCAAAAAGACTGTTCTTCGGACGGTACCCCAGCATTGTCACCCGCGACTGCCGGGGACGGCCGGTGAACCTGCCTTCCCCTGCTCCAACGGCGGGACACGGGTGGAGGTTCCCGGCAAGCGGGGCACGGCCCGGCCCGGCCGGCTCAGCCGCCGTAGACGTGCGGCGCGAGCGTGCCGACGAAAGGCAGGTTCCGGTACTTCTCGGCGTAGTCCAGGCCGTAGCCGACGACGAACTCGTTGGGGATGTCGAAGCCGACCCACTTCACGTCGAGCTGGACCTTCGCCGCCTCGGGCTTGCGCAGCAGCGTGCACACGTTCAGGGAGGCGGGCTCGCGCGATCCGAGGTTCGACAGCAGCCAGGAGAGCGTCAGGCCCGAGTCGATGATGTCCTCGACGATCAGGACGTGCTTGCCCTTGATGTCGGTGTCGAGGTCCTTGAGGATGCGCACCACACCGGAGGACTGGGTGCCCGCGCCGTACGACGAGACGGCCATCCAGTCCATCGTGACGGGGGTGGACAGGGCACGCGCCAGGTCCGCCATGACCATCACGGCGCCCTTGAGGACACCGACGATGAGCAGGTCCTTGCCCGCGTACTCCGCATCGATCTTCGCGGCCAGTTCGGCCAGCTTCGCGTCGATTTCTTCCTTGGTGATGAGCACCGACTTGAGGTCGGTGCCCATGTCCTTCTCGTTCACCCGGGTCACTTTCGTAGTGCTTCAGCGCATCAGCCCTGCCGAATGACCAGTCTGCCACCCTGCCGCCGCGCCTCCACCCGGCCGGGGAGGTTGATGCCCCCCTGCCCGCGCCAGCCGGTGATCAGCCGGTCGACCTCTTCGAGGTGCCGCGCGAAGAGCGCCCCGGCCGGTGAGCCCGCCGAGATGGCCGCACGGCGCAGGACGCGGCGGCGTACGGCCGGGGGCAGGGCGTAGAGCTTGACGCACTCCAGGTGGCCGGATTCGTCCCGTACGGACGCGTCCGCCTCGGCGGCCCAGCCGTCCAGGGCGTCGGCGTCGTCCCGGGAGAGCTGCGCCGTCCGGGCCAGGGCCTCGACGACGCCCTTGCCGAGCGCCTTCTCCAGGGCCGGCAGGCCGTCGTGGCGCAGCCGCGAGCGCGTGTAGGCGGGGTCGGTGTTGTGCGGGTCGTCCCAGACGGGCAGCGACTGGACCAGGCACGCCTTGCGGGCGGTCTGCCGGTCGAGCTGGAGGAAGGGCCTGCGGTAGCGGCCGGCGCCGGTCACGGCGGCCATGCCGGACAGCGAGCGGATGCCGGAACCGCGGGCGAGGCCGAGCAGGACCGTCTCGGCCTGGTCGTCGCGCGTGTGGCCGAGCAGGACCGCGGCGGCGCCGTGGCGCTCCGCGGTGGCGTCCAGCGCGGCGTAGCGGGCGTCGCGGGCGGCCGCTTCGGGGCCGCCGCCGCGGCCGACGGTCACCGCGACGGCCTCGACGGGATCGAGGCGCAGTGCGGCGAGGCGGTGGACGACCTCGCCGGCCCGTACGTCGGAGCCTTCCTGGAGGCCGTGGTCGATGGTGACGCCCCCTGCCCGGATGCCGAGCTTGGGCGCTTCGAAGGCGAGGGCGGAGGCGAGCGCCATGGAGTCGGCGCCGCCGGAACACGCGACCAGCACGAGCGGCGGGGGCGGCTCGTGCGGGGGCGCGCCCGGTGCGGTGACCGGTGCCGTGCGTGAAGTGATGTCGTTGAGTACGTCGTGGAGTACGCGGCGGACCGCCAGGCGTATCGCTGCGACCGCAGGATGGGGACCCATGTCCGGTGCCCTTCGGTGAAGTTGGGGGTGCCTCGGGAGGAGAAGCCAGTCACACAGAGTGCGTCGATGGTGACAGAGCCGAGCCATTACCCGAGCATCGCACGCCTACTCAGCCCTCACGGTCCCTCGGATGGGTGATTGAAGGGGCGTACTCCTGCCGTCGGCCGGATCCGATCACGACTCTGCCCTACGGTGCACCCGCGCGACCCAGTCCGCCGGTCTGGCGATCTCGGCCTTGGTGGGAAGCGTGTTCGGGGAGGTCCAGGCCCGGTTGAAGCCGTCCATCCCGACCTCCTCCACCACAGCGCGCACGAAACGCTCACCGTCGCGGTACTGACGGAGCTTGGCGTCCAGACCGAGCAGCTTGCGCAGGGCGAGGTCGAGGCGGCTCGCGCCGCGGGCCCTGCGCTGCTGGAACTTCTCGCGGATCTCGGCGACGGAGGGCACCACGTCGGGGCCCACGCCGTCCATCACGAAGTCGGCGTGGCCTTCGAGCAGCGACATGACCGCGGTCAGGCGGCCCAGGATCTCGCGCTGGGCGGGGGTCTGGACGATCTCGACGAGGCTGCGGCCGCCGTCCTCGCCCGCCTCGCCCTCGGGGCGGCCGCCGGCCAGCGACTGGGCCGCCTCGCGCAGCCGCTCCAGGACGGTCATCGGGTCGACCTCGGTCTCGGCGAGGAACGACTGGATTTCGCCCTCCAGGTGGTCGCGCAGCCAGGGCACGGCCGTGAACTGGGTGCGGTGGGTCTCCTCGTGCAGGCAGACCCAGAGCCGGAAGTCGTGCGGGTCCACTTCGAGCTCCCGCTCGACGTGCACGACGTTGGGGGCGACGAGCAGGAGGCGGCCGCCGCCGGTACCGGCGGGCAGCTCGCGGGAGGGCGGGGCGAACGTCTCGTACTGCCCGAGGACGCGCGAGGCGAGGAAGGAGAGCAGCATGCCGACCTCGACGCCGGTCACCTTGCCGCCGACCGCGCCGAGCACCGCGTTGCCGGGGCCCGAGCCCCTGCGCTCCTGCATCTTGTCGAGCAGCGGCCGCAGCACTTCCCGGAACCCGGCGACGTTCGCCCTGATCCAGCCGGCCCGGTCGACGACCAGGACCGGGGTGTCCTGCGGCTCGTGCCCCTCGGGGATCATCCGTGTGAAGGAGCGGACGTGCTCCTCGGAGGCCTTGGCGTGCCGGCGGAGCTCGGCGACGACGGCTCGCGCCTCGTCCCGGCTCACGTCGGGGCCCGGCCTCACCAGTCGGGTCGCGGTCGCCACCGCGAGGTTCCAGTCGACCATCTCCGCACCACTGATGCTCGTCATGCGTCAACCGTACGTTGTCGACCGGGCCCGCGGTCAGGTGTCGTCCCCCACCCGTACCCCTGAACTTCCTCGGGGTTCACGTACGTCCCGGCCGCCCGCCGGAGGGCTCGCAGCCGCAGTTGGCGATCGCGGAGGCCAGCCGGTCCAGGGCGGACTGGGCCGCGGCGGGGTCCTTGGCGCCCTCGGCGAGGAAGGCGAAGGAGAGGAGCCGGCCGTCCGCGTCGACGACGGTTCCGGCCAGGGTGTTCACGCCGGTGAGGGTGCCGGTCTTGGCGCGGACCGTGCCCGTGCCCGCGGAGTCCTCGGTGTACCGGTTCTTCAGGGTGCCGTTGAAACCGGCCACGGGGAGGCCGGTCAGGACGGGCCGCAGCTCGGGGCGGGCCGGGTCGGCGGCGCGGGCGAGGAGTCCGGAGAGCAGGGCGGCCGAGACGCTGCCGGCGCGGTCCAGGCCGCTGCCGTCGGCGAAACGGGCGTCGGCCAGCGGCAGCCGGAGCTTCTTCAGCCGCGCCTCGACGGCCCTGCCCGCTCCTTCGAAACTGGCCGGTTCGTCCGAGGCGAGCGCGGTCTGGCGGGCGAGGGCCTCGGCGAGGTCGTTGTCGCTGTGGGTGAGGGTGCGCTCGACGAGGGCGGAGAGGGGCGCGGAGAGGGTCCTGGCGACCGGTGCGGCGCCGCCGGGCGCCTTCCCGGCGGCGGGGGCCCGCTTCACCTCGACGCCGCGTTCGCGCAGCATCTCGGCGAAGGCGCGGGCGGCGTCGCCCGCCGGGTCGGTGCTGCGCGGGGCGGGACCGTGGCGGGAGCCGTCGAGGCGGCCCTCCTCCAGCATCAGGGGGGAGACGGGGCTGATGTTCTCGTTGGGGCTGATGGGGTGAAGGGCGGGCCCCGAGTACAGCGAGACGTCGTACGCCAGCTCCGCCTCGGTGACACCGCGGTCCCGCAGCACCCGTACGGTGTCGTCGGCCAGGGAGGCCAGGTCGTCCCGGTCGAGCGTGGGGTCGCCGCCGCCGGCCAGCACGACCTTCTTGCCGTCGGGGACCGCGGTGACGGTGGTGGCGATGCGGTGGTCGGGGCCGAGGGCCAGGAGCGCGGCGGCCGTCGTCGCGATCTTGACGGTGGACGCCGGGACCAGCCCGTCCGCGTCGCCCTTCCCGTACACCTGGGTGCCCGTCGCGGTGTCGAGCACCGACGCGGTACGCACCGTGCCGAGCGCGGGGTCGCGCAGCAGCGGTTCGAGGGCGTCCGCGAGCGCGCCGGGGGCCGGCGGCGGCACGGGCGAACCGAGCGCGGTGAGCACACCGGGCGCGCTGGGGGCGGGCGCCGGGGCGGCGGGCGGCGGCGGTTCGTGACGTGCGCCACCTTTCCCCGTACCCCCGTGCCCCTGGGAGGCGGCCCATGCCCGCTCGGCCTTACGCTGACCGGAGTCCCAGGGGCCCGCCGCGGTCACCGCCCCGGCGGAGAGGGCGAGACCGGCCACCGCCGCGACCGTCGCGAGCTGCCATATTTTTCGCTCCGGCACCTCGGACCAGCCCCTTTCGCGATCACCCACCTGCGTGAGGGACACTTAACCACTGCGTGTTGCCGGGAGCGTGACGCCCCGGCTCGTCCGGCCTACCGAACCGGCTGGGAGGTCTGGGGGTCGCTCCCCAGGAGGACGCAGCACCACCCGAAGCATGTGCTGATCATGGAGGAGCCACCCGTGGAGTTCGACGTCACCATCGAGATCCCGAAGGGTTCGCGGAACAAGTACGAGGTGGACCACGAGACCGGTCGGATCCGCCTGGACCGTCGACTCTTCACTTCCACGAGCTACCCGGCGGACTACGGCTTCGTCGAGAACACCCTCGGCGAGGACGGCGACCCGCTGGACGCGCTCGTACTGCTGGACGAGCCCACGTTCCCCGGCTGTGTCATCAAGTGCCGCGCGATCGGCATGTTCCGGATGACCGACGAGGCCGGCGGCGACGACAAGCTGCTGTGCGTCCCGGCGTCGGACCCGCGGGTGGAGCACCTGCGCGACATCCACCACGTGTCGGAGTTCGACCGCCTGGAGATCCAGCACTTCTTCGAGGTCTACAAGGACCTGGAGCCCGGCAAGTCCGTCGAGGGCGCCGACTGGGTCGGCCGTACCGAGGCCGAGGCCGAGGTCGAGGCCTCGTACAAGCGCCTGCAGGCGCAGGGCGGCAGCCACTGACGAGCCCCCGGGCTCACGCGACACCACGACGGCGGGCGGTGCACCCCAACGGGGGCGCACCGCCCGCCGTGTGTTGAGCCACCCGCAAGGGGAAGGTGTCCGTCCGCATACTGGACACTGCCTGGGCAGTGCCTGGGCACCGAACGGGGCATGGCCTGGCCGTTCACCGGGCAGGCGGGCTCACTGGATCAAGGAATCGAAGCGAGGCGAGTGGTGGCGGAGCCGAAGCGCGGCGGCACTGGGGCCGGGAGCGAGGGCCCCGAGGACCGCAAGCCGCAGTCGGACGAGGCGCGCAGCGCCTTCGCGCCGCCGGCCGGGGTGGAGCAGCCGGAGCCGGCCGACGAGGACAGCCCGACCTCCGAGTTCGCCCTTCCGCCGGGGCTGACCACCGGGGAGCACCACGTGATGCCGGAGGCGTCGGCCTTCGACACCCCGAGCAGCTACAGCGCCCGCAACCCGCCGCCCGCGTTCACCCCGGCCCACGGCATGCCCATGGTCAAGCTGACCAAGGAGGCGCCCTGGCAGGACCGGATGCGCACGCTGCTGCGCATGCCGGTGGGCGACCGGCCCGTGCCGGAGCCGGTGCAGCGGCACGACGAGGCCGGGCCCGCCGTACCGCGCGTGCTGGACCTGACGCTGCGTATCGGGGAGCTGCTGCTCGCGGGCGGCGAGGGGGCCGAGGACGTCGAGGCCGCGATGTTCGGTGTCAGCCGGGCGTACGGGCTCGACCGCTGCGAGCCGAACGTCACCTTCACCCTGCTGTCGATCTCGTACCAGCCGTCACTGGTGGAGGACCCGGTGACGGCGAGCCGGACCGTGCGCCGCCGGGGCACCGACTACACCCGGCTGGCCGCGGTCTACCACCTCATCGACGACATCACGTCCCCGGACACCGACGTCACGCTGGAGGAGGCGTACCGCACGCTGGCGGAGATACGCCGCAACCGCCACCCGTACCCCGGCTGGGCGCTGACGGCGGCCAGCGGGCTGCTGGCCGGCGCGGCCTCGGTGCTGGTCGGCGGTGGGCCCGTGGTGTTCCTGGCGGCCGCGATCGGAGCGATGCTCGGCGACCGGCTGGCGTGGCTGTGCGCGGGGCGCGGGCTGCCGGAGTTCTACCAGTTCCTGGTGGCGGCGATGCCGCCCGCCGCGATAGGGGTGGCGCTCACGCTGGCGCCGACGACGACGATGTGGGACGTGCGGCCCTCCGCCGTGATCACCGGTGGGCTCTTCGCGCTGCTGCCGGGGCGGGCCCTGGTCGCGGGCGTCCAGGACGGCCTGACCGGCTACTACATCACCGCCTCGGCGCGGCTGCTCGAAGTCATGTACTTCTTCATCGCGATCGTCATCGGCGTGCTGGTCGTGCTCTACCTGGGGGTGCAGCTGGACGCGGAGCTGCACGCGGCGACGGCGCTGGAGGCGGTCGAGCGCCCGGTGACGCAGATCCTGGCGTCGATGCTGCTCTGTTTCGCCTTCGCGATCCTGCTCCAGCAGGAACGCAACACCGTGCTGATAGTGACGCTGAACGGCGGAGTGGCCTGGCTCGTCTACGGCGCGATGCACGACGTCGGCGAGATCTCGCAGGTGGCTTCGACGGCCGTCGCGGCCGGGCTCGTGGGGCTCTTCGGGCAGCTGTTCTCGCGCTACCAGTACGCCTCGGCGCTGCCGTACGTCACGGCGGCGATCGGACCGCTGCTGCCGGGTTCGGCGACGTACTTCGGTCTGCTGGCCATCGCGCAGAACGACCTGAACTCGGGGCTCGCGTCGCTGTCGAAGGCGGCGGCGCTGTCGCTCGCGATCGCCATCGGGGTGAACCTGGGTGGCGAGATCTCCCGGCTGTTCCTGAAGATGCCGGGGGCGGGGCGTGGGGCGAGCCGCCGCGCGGCCAAGCGGACGCGCGGCTTCTAGGTCTCGTACGGAGCGGATCCGGTCCTTGTGCGTACGGGGATCCGCTCCTTGTGCGTACGGGGATCCGCCCGGTCAGCGCTTGGCGTGGCGGCCGCGCTGGGGGGCCGGGGACGTGCCGTCGGCGGCCTGGCCGGCGGCCTCGGCCGCGGCGGCCTTCCTGCCCTTGCTGCGGGCGCGCAGGTACTCGATGACGATCGGCACGACCGAGATCAGCACGATCAGGATCAGGATCGCTTCGATGTTCTTGTGGACGAACTCGATCTTGCCGAGCGAGGCGCCGAGCAGCGTGACGCCGGCGCCCCAGAGCACACCGCCGATGACGTTGAACGTGATGAACGAGCGGTAGTTCATCCGGCTGACACCGGCGATGATCGGCGTGAAGGTGCGGACGATCGGCACGAAGCGGGCCAGGACCAGCGACTTCGGCCCGTACTTCTCGAAGAACTCGTGGGCCTTCTCGACGTTCTCCTGCTTGAAGAGCTTGGAGTCCGGGCGCTTGAAGAGGGCGGGGCCGACCTTGCGGCCGAAGAGATAGCCGACCTGGTCGCCGACGATCGCCGCGATGCAGACCAGGGTGCAGACCAGCCACAGCGGGGTGTCCAGGACCCCCGTGGTCACCAGCAGACCGGTGGTGAACAGCAGCGAGTCGCCCGGCAGGAAGAAGCCGATGAGCAGGCCGGACTCGGCGAAGACGATGACCAGCAGACCGATCAGGCCGAACTGCTCCAGCAGGTAGTCCGGATCCAGCCAGGCCGGTCCGAGCGCAAGCGTATTCATCGGGTACCGGCTCCAGGGTGGGATCGTCTGCGGCGGGGTTGCCGACCAAAGCTATCAACGTGGCCGGAGCACTCCTGGTTCCAGTAGGCGTTCCCGTGGGCCCCGGGGCGCCCCCGGGGCCCACATGGGCTGTTTGTCCTGTCGCTCGTTCCGCCGCGTTACGCGTGGCGGGCGGCGTTGGCCAGGATCGCCTCGCGCAGATAGGCGGCCAGACCGGGCTTCGCCGCGTCGATGGAGGTGGTGAAGCGCTCGTCCGTGACGTACATCTCGGCGAGGCAGACGTGCATGTCGTAGCCGCAGTCGTAGTGATTGCCGCTGATCCAGGCGCGGTGCTCCTCGGCCAGGTCCATGGCCCGGACCGAGTCGGGCGCGGCACCCTCCTCCATGGCGGCGACCAGGCGGGCGGTGTTCTCCTCGCCCTCCGCCTTGATCCGCAGCCAGTCCTCCTTGGTGTACGACGCGGTCCTGCGCTGCGACTGCGTGTACGCCTCGCTGGTGCCCCAGCGCCGCTCGACCTCCTCGGCGTACTGCTCGGGGTCGTGGTCGCCGAAGACCTCGAACTTCTCTTCCGGGGTGAGGTTGATGCCCATCTTCCGTGCCTCCAAGGCGGTCTCGACGGCGGCGGCCATCTCCTGCAGTCTCGTGATCCGGCCGGACAGCAGCTCGTGCTGGCGCCGCAGGTGTTCCTGCGGGTCCACGTCCGGGTCGTCGAGGAGGGCCGCCACCTCGTCGAGCGGGAAGCCGAGCTCCCGGTAGAACAGGATCCGCTGCAACCGGTCGAGGTCGGCGTCGTCGTAGCGCCGATGGCCCGCGTGGCTGCGGCCGCTCGGGGAGAGCAGTCCGATCTCGTCGTAGTGGTGCAGTGTGCGCACTGTCACTCCGGCGAATCCGGCGACCTGTCCGACGGAGTAGCCCATCGCTTTCCGCTCCTTCTTCTTCTCGGTACGCACCTCAGCCTGAGCCCTCACGTCACGTGAGGTGCAAGCCCCGGGCGCCGGCCGCCGAGGCCGGTCCCGGCAGTCGCCCAGTGGTGACTCGCGCAGCCGCCACTGCGACGCTCCCCCGTCCAGGACCGCCACGTACGGGCGGCAGAACCCGCTCTCGGGCCGCTCCGCGTCCTGCCCGCACTTCGCGAGCAGCTTCGCGAGCAGCGTGCAGCCGGCGCCGCGAGAACGGCGCCGGTCAGCGTCCCTGCCGATCCGAACGGCCTGCGCATCGAAGCCCCCCGGTCTCGCGGTGGACCGCTTCTCCTTCTGGTACACCGCAGAGCACGCCCGGGTCCCCCTTCTCCGACCGTCTTTTCGAGTGGCTCGGCCGACCGGACCTCCGTACCGCCTCGATCAGCCGGCGAAGGTGCACGCCCCGCCCTCGACCCGGGCGATCGGGCCGCGCGTCCACCGGCCGTCAGCCGTGCGCGCGCCCGTGCTGCCGGCCGGTTCAGCCCCAGGTTTCGCCGCGCTCCAGCGCCACCAGCTCGAACGCCGTCCTGCCGTCCAGGCTCTCGCGGATGATGTCGGCGTGGCCGGCGTGCCGGGACATCTCGGTGATCAGCCGGAGCAGCAGCCAGCGCATGGAGACCCGCTGCCCGCCGGGGAACCAGGGCTCGTCGGGCAGCGGGAAGGTGTCGTCCAGGCTGGGCACGGAACGGATGAACTCTTCGGTCTGCCGGGCGGCCTTCTCCCAGTACGCCAGACGGCTCTCGACCGTCTCGTCACCGGTGAGACGGAAGCTCTCGTGCCAGTTCTCCTCGGACCGCTGGATCTCCGGTGCGACCTGCTTCGCCCGGGCCAGCCATGCCTGCTCGGTCTCGGACACGTGCTTGAGGAGCCCGGAGAGCGAGCGCTCGCTCGCGCTCGGCCTCGTCGCCGCCTGCTCGTCCGTCAGGCCGAGCAGCGCCCGGCGGATGCCGCCGCGCTCGGCGTCCAGGAAGGCCAGGAGCGCGCCGCGCTCGTCGTCGCGGGCCTCGGGGTTCACGTGCACGACCATGGTGTCCGCCTCTTGTCGAAGGGGGTTCAGGGACGCTGCCGTCCTGCTGACAAGAACCACGTTACGAACCCTTGCGGACAGCTCCTGTCCGCATCGGCCCGCGCCGGCCCGCGTCGATCCGCGCCGGCCCGCGTCGGAAGGGACAGTCAGAAGGGGAACTTCCTCCGGCCGTGCTGCACCGAGATCCACTTCTGGGTGGTGAACGCCTCCACCGCCGACTCCCCGTTCAGCCGCCCGATCCCCGAGAGCTTCTCGCCGCCGAAGGCCACCTGCGGTTCGTCCTGGACGGTCGCGTCGTTGATGTGGATCATCCCGGTCTCGATCCGCTCGGCGAACCGCACACCCCGCTCCAGGTTCCCCGTGTGCACCGCCCCGCTCAGCCCGTACCGGCTGTCGTTGGTCATCCGTACGGCCTCTTCCTCACCGTCGAAGGGCAGCAGCAGCACCACGGGCCCGAAGATCTCCTGCTCCAGGACCGAAGAGCCGGCCGGCAGGTCGCTCAGTACGGTCGGCTCGACGAGGTTGCCGCGCACCGCGCCCCGCACGAGCGCGGTCGCGCCCTCCGCGAGCGCCTGCTCCACCAGCCCCGTCAGGGAGTCCGCCTGGAAACTGTTGATGACCGGGCCGATGTGGGTCCCGGGGTCGGCCGGGTCGCCGGTCACCAGGGACCGTACCTTCGCGACGAACTTCTCCGTGAACTCCGCCTCCACGGACCGGTCCACCAGGACGCGGTTGGCGGCCATGCAGACCTGCCCCTGGTACACGAAGCGGCTGAAGACCGCGGCGTCCACCGCGTAGTCGATGTCCGCGTCGTCCAGCACCACCAATGCGCTGTTGCCGCTCAGTTCGAGCACGGTGCGCTTGAAGTGGCTCGCGGCGACCGCGGCGACGTGCCGTCCCACCTTGTCGGAGCCCGCGAAGGAGATCACCTTCGGCACCCGGTGCTCTATCAGCGCGTCGCCGATCTCCGCGATGTCCGTGACGAGCACGTTGAGCAGCCCGGCCGGCAGCCCCGCGTCCTCGAAGATCTTGGCGATCAGGCCGCCGCCGACGACCGGCGTGTTCTGGTTCGGCTTGATCACGACCGCGTTGCCGAGCGCCAGCGCGGGGGCGACCGACTTGAGCGTCACCAGGAACGGGAAGTTGAAGGGGCTTATGACCCCGACGACGCCGACCGGCAGCCGGTGCACGCGGTTCTCCTTGCCCTCCACGGGCGAGGGCAGGATGACCGCCCCGGGGCGCAGCGCCGTCCGCATCGCCTCGCGCAGGAACTCCTTGGCGAGGTCGATCTCGTACGACGCCTTCAGCCGCGTACCGCCGAGCTCGTCGGTGATCGCCTCGGCGATCTCGTCCTCCCGCTCCTCCGTGATCCGCAGGGCGCGTTCGAGGACGTCCCTCCTGCGGTACGCGCTCGACGAGGCCCAGGCGGGCTGCGCGCGCTCCGCCGCCAGGTACGCCTCGTCGACCTCGTCCACCGAGGCCACCGTGATCGCGGCGAGCTTCTCCCCGCTGTAGGGGTTGAAGTCGATGATGTCCCACGAGCCGCCGCCGGTCCGCCACTCGCCGTCGATGTACTGGTGGGCCAGGTCGGTGAAGAAGGACATGCGATCCCTTACTGCAGGGTGAGCAGGTGCGGACTCCCGTCGGGACACCATCCTACTGGCGGGTTACGTCAGTTGGAGCAGACCACGGAGCACGTCCCGGGACTCGGCGGGGCTCGGACTGTCCTTCTGGAGCCGCTCCATCACCCGTTCGTACTGGGCGACTTCCTCGCGCTTGTCCAGGTAGAGCGCGCTGGTGAGCTGCTCCAGGTAGACGAGGTCCGAGAGGTCCGACTCGGGGAACCGCAGCATCGTGAACGCGCCGCTCTCGCCCGCGTGTCCGCCGAAGCTGAACGGCATGACCTGAAGCGTGATGTTCGGCTGCTCCGAGACCTCGATGAGGTGCCGCAACTGCTCCCGCATCACGGCCCGGTCGCCGTACGGGCGGCGCAGCGCGGCCTCGTCGAGCACGGCGTGGAAGTGCGGCGCGCGCTCGGACACCAGCACCTTCTGGCGCTCCAGGCGCAGGGCCACCCTGCGGTCGGTCTCGGCGGCGCTCGCGTGGGGCATGCCGCGGGTGACGACCGCGTGGGCGTAACGCTCGGTCTGCAACAGGCCGTGGACGAACTGGACTTCGTAGATCCGGATGAGCGAGGCGGCACCCTCCAGTCCGATGTACGTCTGGAACCAGCCGGGCAGTACGTCGCCGTAACTGTGCCACCAGCCCGCCACGTTGGCCTCCCGCGCCAGGCTCAGCAGAGACTCGCGCTCCGCCGCGTCCGCGACGCCGTAGAGGGTCAGCAGGTCCTCGACATCTCTGGCCTTGAAGCTCACCCGTCCCAACTCCATGCGGCTGATCTTCGATTCGGACGCTCGGATCGAGTAGCCGGCCGCCTCGCGGGTGACACCACGCGACTCGCGCAACCGCCTGAGCTGGGATCCCAGCAGGATGCGCCGCACCACGGAGCCGCTCGACTCGCCTGCGGTCACTTCTCCGGCCCTCCCCAGTCCGACAGCTCAGCAGCGGAAGCCCTCCCCCGGGCCCCGAGAGGCGCAGTCTGCCATCAAAACGCTTCACCCCGTACTCGTTCGGTTACAGAAATGGCAAGAGCCACACAAGGCGCCGAAAGAGGACAGCGGAAGAAATACGCAAGAACTGTCACGGAAACGAACAGGTCCGGCACGTGCACGTGCATCTGCCCTTGCATCTGCCGTACTCATTCGGAACCATGGTCCGCGCGCACCTGCATGCTCTTTACGTGCTGTCGCCGTACCACCGCCGCACCGCTACCGCCGTATCGCAACGACCGCGAATCCCGGGAGTGCCTCGTATGGGGACGAATGGATCGACCGTGCTCGAGCCGTTCGAGCCACTGAGGCAGGGCCTCCCACCCATCGACCCCGCGGCGGTCTCCAACTCGGCCTCCTGCGCGCTGCCCGCCCGGTACGAGGCGGTGTGCGGCGCCCGGCAGTTCACCAAGTCGACGCTGGCCCGGTGGGAGCTCGGCGAGCGCTTCGACGACGTGGCCCTGGTCGTCTCCGAGCTCGTCACCAACGCACTGCGGCACGCCCTGCCGGCCGACGTCCCGCGTACGGGCGAGCAGGACCCGCCCGTACGGCTGCACCTGATGCGCTGGACCTCGCGTCTGGTGTGCGCGGTGCGCGACCCCAGTGACGAGAGTCCGGTGACGCGTGAGGCGGACGACTTCTCCGCCGAGTCGGGACGTGGCCTGTTCCTGGTCGACTCGTTCAGCGACAGCTGGGGCTGGCACCCGCTCGCCGGGCGACCGAGCGGCAAGGTCGTCTGGGCGCTGTTCCGCCTGAGAGCCGAGTAGCTGGTAGCTGGTAGCTGGTAGCTGGTAGCTGGTAGCTGGTAGCTGGTAGCGGATCGTTGCCGCCGGGGCCGGTGGCTACCGGTCAGCCGCCGGCTATCAGGTGGTCGAACTCGCCGCCCTTGACGCCGAGCAGCATCGCCTCGATCTCGGCGGGCGTGTAGACGAGAGCGGGCCCGTCCGGGTGGCGCGAATTGCGGACCGCCACATTCCCGCCCGGCAATTTGGCGAACTCCACGCAGGAACCCTGTGAGTTGCTGTGCCTGCTCTTCTGCCAGACCACCCCGTGGAGCTCTGTGGCCGCCATGCCGTTGTACGCGTGGTGCACAGGTCGCTCCCGGAAAGTGCAGATGTCAACTGCCCCGGATCATAGCTTTGTTCACTTGCTGATGCATGGGCAGATGCACGTGCACGCGGGGTGTTCCTTCGGTTACAGAATCCCCGCTCAGCGCGAGGAGTACGGCAGGAGGGCCATCTCCCTGGCGTTCTTGACGGCCCGTGCCAGCTGCCGCTGCTGCTGGGCCGAGACCCTTGTCACACGGCGGCTGCGGATCTTCCCGCGATCCGAAATGAATTTCCGCAGCAGACCGGTGTCCTTGTAGTCAAGGTACGCAATACCCGCCTCGTCCAGCGGATTGGGGCGGGACTTGGCGGATTTGCGAGGGTCATTACCTCGGAACGGCCGGGACATCATGCCTCCAGAAGGGAATCAAAAGCGGACGGCAGGCGCTTCCACGCATCACGCCCCGCCGCGTATTCGGCGTCGGTCAGCAAGCAGGATTCGAGGAGCCCTTCGAGCCCGTCGCGGTCGAGCCCGGGGGACGTGAAGACCAGGTGCTGGCAGCAGTCCCCGTGCTCGGGGTGCCAGTCGAGTGCGGCCGCCGCCCTGCGGACCGGCGGGACCATCTCCCACGCGGCGTCCGGCAGCGACGCCAGCCACGGCCCCGCGCTCTCCACGCACAGTGCTCCGCCCGCCGCGTCCCACGCCATCAGCGTGTCCGGCCGGTCGGCGAGCCAGAAGCGGCCCCGGCTGCGGGCCGCGGAGCAGGTCAGGTCCTCCAGCGCCGCGTACAGCCGCTCCGGGTGGAAGGGGCGGTCGCGGTGCCACACCAGCGTGGAGACGCCCTTGTCGTCCGCGTCCTGCGGAAGCAGCGCGCACGCCGGGTGCTGGCGGGTGGCCGCCGCCTCGATGTCGAAGCCGGCGAAGGCCGCCTCGGCCAGCTCGCCGGACGCGGCCCGGACCCGGCGGGCCGTCGGGTGCAGCTGCACGAGGAGGGCTTCGTCCTGTTCGTCCGCCTCCTCACTCTCGACGACGGCCAGGACCGGGGCGTACTCCAGCTGCCGCGCCCAGGTGTCCGCGACCGTCCGCCGGTCGGTCGCCGCCGCGGCCAGGCCGGCCTCCGCCAGGTCGTCGCCGCAGCCGAGGCAGGGCAGGAGCAGCGCGGGGTCGACGGCGGTCATGACGGCGGTGAGGTCGAGTACGTCCCCGCCGTGCGCGACGACGACCTCGGCCATCGCCTTGGGCTCGACCGAGTCCCACAGCTCGACGACCGCGAGGCGGGTGAGGCCGCTGCCGGCCAGCCGCTCCAGCTCGGGCACGAGGTCTTCGCGCAGCGCGCAGCAGGCGCAGTCGTTGACCAGCGGCGCTTCGCCGGACGTGCATATGCCCCCGGTGTCGCGGACGGTGCGGCGTACCGTCCCTTCGGCCGCGGTCGAGAGGTCGTGGTGCAGGGCGACGCTGCCGGGGACCCGGCTCAGCAGTTGCTCCACGACCTCCTTGCGTGCGTCGGAGTGCAGCCCGCCGACGATGACGACCGGCAGCTTCGATGCCTCGCCGCTCACCGCTTCTTCGCCCCGTAACGGCGTTCGAAGCGCTCCACGCGTCCGGCGGTGTCCAGGACGCGCGCCGTCCCCGTGTAGAAGGGGTGGCTCTGCGAGGAGATCTCCACGTCGACGACGGGGTACGAGCGGCCGTCCTCCCACTCCACCGTCTTGTCGCTGGTCAGGGTGGAGCGGGTGAGGAAGGCGAAGCCGCCGGCCTTGTCACGGAAGACGACGGGGCCGTACGGCGGGTGGATTCCGGGCTTCATGGAGTGATGCCCCCTTCTGGTCTGGCTGGTCCGGCTGGTCCGGCTGAACTGGCTGATCCGGCTGGTCTGGTCGGCCCGGCGGGTCCGGTCAGGCCGTGGTGCCGGTCAGCGCTCTTCGCGGAAGTCGACGTGGCGGCGGACCACCGGGTCGAACTTGCGGAGCGTCATGCGGTCGGGGTCGTTACGGCGGTTCTTGCGGGTCACGTAGGTGTAGCCGGTCCCCGCCGTGGACCTGAGCTTGATGATCGGGCGGATTTCGTTGCGTGCCATGGGGTTAGTATATGGAAATGGTTCCCATTTTCAAAAAGGAGTGATCGACCTTGTCCGCCCACTGCCAGCTGACCGGCGCCCAGCCAGGATTCGGCAACCACATCTCCCACTCGCACCGGCGCACCTCGCGCCGCTTCGACCCCAACATCCAGCGCAAGCGCTACTGGCTGGCGAGCGAGGGCCGCCATGTGCGGCTCACGCTCAGCGCCAGGGCGGTCAAGACCGTCGACGTGATCGGCATCGAGGCGGCCGTGGCCCGGATCCGCGCGCGGGGGGTGAAGGTCTGATGGCGAAGAAGAGCAAGATCGCCCGCAATGAGCGGCGCAAGGCCGTCGTCGAGCGGTACGCCGTGCGGCGGGCGGAGCTGAAGGAGATCCTCCGCAGGCCCGGAGGGAGCGAGGCCGAGCGCCGGTCGGCGCGGGAGGAGCTGGCCCGCCAGCCGCGCGACGCGAGTCCGACGCGCGTACGCAACCGGGACAGCGTGGACGGCCGGCCCCGGGGCCACCTCAGGAAGTTCGGGCTGTCCCGGGTCCGGACGAGGGAACAGGCACACGCCGGTTTCCTCCCCGGTGTGCGCAAGTCCTCCTGGTAGCTTGGCGCGTTCGGACCTGACGAAACTGGGGAGCCCGGAGTGCGTGAGCACGTACGTACCACCGTCGCGGCGGCGGCCGTCGCGGCCGCCCTCGTCCTGACCGGTTGCAGCGGTGACAGCGGCGGCACGGACGGCGGCAAGAGCGAGGAGAAGGCCGGCGGCAGCGGACAGAGCAGCACGCCGTCCGGCGGGGCCAAGGGGGCGGGGGCGCCGGCGGACGTCACCGGGTCCTGGATCGCGACGACCGACGGCAAGGTCGTCGCGTTGATCGTCCAGGGGTCCGACGCGGCCGTCGCGGGTGAGCACGTCTGCTCCGGCAAGGTCAACAAGGAGGACACGGTGACGCTGGACCTGAGGTGCGGGGACGGCAACACCGACCGTACGGCCGGGCTGGTCACGCCGGGGGCCGGCGGCGGCACCCTCACGGTGAAGTGGGACAGCGGGCTCAAGGACTCCTTCAGGAAGTCCGCCGGTGGCGCGCTGCCGGAGGGGATTCCCACGGACGTGCCGAAGCTGCCGGGTTCCTGACGGGCGGTCGGTCGGCCGGCCGGTCAGGCCGGGTTACGCGTGGGCCGCGGTTCCCTCACGGGGCCGCGGCCCTTCCTCGTCGAGGGCCCGCGGCAGGTCGCCCAGGCCGTCCAGGGCGCCCAGGAGCATGCCCGCGCCCTTGCGTACGACGCGGCCTGGGACGCCTCGCCGTCCCAGGCCGCCAGCGCCTCGCGGACCGCGTGCCACTGCGGGGCGCGGCGCTCGCGCACCGCCTTCGCGCCCTCCTCGGTGGCCTCGCGCAGGGCCTGTGCCAGGGCGGCGGCCGCCGGTACGGGGGTGGTCGCGCGCCCCGGGAGGCGGGCCTCCATCAGCATCGCGACGCGGCCCGGCTCCGGGCCGAGGATGCGTGGCCTCCCCGAGCCGAAGCACGGGGAGGCCACGCACGCAGATGCGACACCGGCACCGGCCACACGGAACGAACTGACAGAGGATGCATCGCCACGGGTGCCGGAGGAGACACACAAGCCTGAGCCGATACGCGTCGGCGGCGCGGGGACTGGGCGGGAGCAGTGGGTGGCCTGCGGGCGTCGCGCGCCCCGGGGTTTCGGCCGGGGGTCCGGGGACTGGCCCCGGACCGGCACAGCACGTCCCGAACACCACCCCCTGCGCGCCCCGCCCCCTCCCGTCCGGTGGGCTGTCAGCGGGTGAGGCCGGGGCGGCCGGGCATTCTCGCCCGGTCGGCGGCGGCCGTGCCGTGTTCCCAGCCCGCGTGGTCGTTGACGCCCCGTATCCGCGTCGACGTCGTCTGCGGGAACATCCGCTCCGCCCGGTCCTCCACCGCCACGTCCCGCGCCGCCAGCACCGGCAGCAGCGAACCGCCGGCCTCCTCGGTCACGTGCCGCGTCGCCTCGGACAGGCGGTGGCCCACCCGGCTCGCGTACGCCGTCAGGAACGCCTGGCGGAATGCCTTGGTGCGCTTGCGGCCGGCCGCGCGCTGGGCCGCCTCCGCGCGGGTCATCGCCGTGGTGCCCTGCACGAGGAGGGAGGTGTAGAGCAGTTCCACGGCTTCGAGGTCGGGTTCGAAGCCGATGACGGTGGAGAAGCCCAGGGCGCTGTTCCACACCGCGCGGCAGCGGTTCGCGGAGGCGGCGGCGTCGAGGAGGATCGCCTTGGCCGTCTCGTACGGGGCGTCGACGCCGATCCGGCAGGCGGCCGGCGCGTCACCGGTGCGGCCCTGGGCGGCGAGCAGCGCGGCGTCGATGCTGTGGCGCGCCATCAGCTCCTGCGCCTTGGCGGTCAGGGCTTCCGCCTCGTCGGGGTAGTCGGTGGCCTCCGCCTTGGCCAGCAGCGCGCGGATGCGGGTGAGCATGCGCGGTTCGCCGGGGGTGGCGGGTGAGTGCGGGCGCGCGCGGACGGGGTCGCCCGGGGGCGGGCCCACCGGCTCGATCACGGGAAGGCGGATCAGGAGGCGGAAGAGTTCGAGGAGCGCTGTGGCGAGGGAGAAGCGGTCCGTCCGCTCGCGGGCGGCGAGCGCGTCGGCGTAACGGTCGTCGCTGCCCCACCAGGGCTCCGTCGCCGCCAGATCGCGCAGCTGTGCCTCCCAGCGGGGGGCCGTTGCGGCGTACCTGCGGTTCTCGGCCGCGATCAGGTCGGTCGTCAGGCGCACGTGCAGGTCGTCGAGGTCGCGCCGGACGACGCGGACGACGTCGGCGGGCTGCCAGCCGCGCTCCCAGGCCCGGCGTACGGACTCCTCGCCCCGGCGCAGGAGCTCACGGCCCGCGTCGGACCAGGGCGCGGCGGCGACGAGGGAGGCGCCGAGGTCGAGGCCCGCGTCGTCCTCGGCGTACACCGCCGCCGCGACCGCCTTCTCGATCTGTTCCATCAGCGGGCTCCCGCCGACGGTCCGGCGACGGCCGGGATTCCGTGGTCCTTCTGCGGTTCGCCGCAGTCGGCCACGGGCCCGGTGGTTGTCTTCCTGTGCCCCGCTGACATCGGAGTGCCTCCTTACGCGACCGCGCGCCGCCACCGACGATGGTCCCAGTCGCGGACAGGAACCACGAACGCGGGGAGAACGGCCCCGTCAGGGGAAGAGGAGCACCAGCTTGCCGCCCGCGCGTCCCGACTCGCTCAGCTCGTGCGCCTTCGCCGCCTGCGCCGGTGCGAACGTCTGCGCCACCGTCAGCCGCAGCGCCCCGTCCGCCACCAGCCGGGCGTCTTCGGCCAGCCGGTCCTGCGGGCGGGCCGTGCCGCCTGTCGAGAAGGTCACGCCGAGGTCCGCCGCCGCCGGGTCGGCGAGGGTGACGATCCGGTCCGTCCTGCCGCCGCGCAGCTCGATCGAGACCGGCAGCGCGCCCCGCCCGGCCGCGTCGAACACCGCGTCCACCCCCCGCGGTGCGACCGCCCGCACCCGCTCGGCCAGCCCGTCGCCGTACGTCAGCGGGACCGCGCCCAGCGCGCGCAGCCGGTCGTGGTGGGCCGGGCTCGCCGTGCCGACGACCGTCGCACCGCGCACCACCGCCAGCTGTACGGCGACCGCGCCGACCGCGCCCGCCGCGCCGTGCAGCAGCAGCGTCTCGCCCTCCCGGACGCCGAGCAGACCGAGCACGCGCCGCGCCGCCTCACTGGCGACGGGCAACGCGGCCGCTTCTTCCCAGCTCAGGGCGGCGGGCTTGGCGGTGATGTCGGTGGCCAGGGCGTATGCGGCGTACGCACCCGTGGTGGTCCAGCCGAACACCTCGTCCCCGGCCGCGTACCCGGTGACGCCCTCGCCGGTCTCGTCCACGACCCCGGCGAACTCGATGCCGGGGACGGCGGGCGGCGAAGTGGGGAAGACGTGCTCCAGGAGGCCGGCGCGGATCTTGCAGTCGACCGGGTTCACTCCGGCCGCCCGCACCTTCACCCGTACCTGGCCGGGGCCGGCGTGCGGCTCCTCGGTCTCTGTGAGCCGCAGCACTCCGGGGTCGCCGAACCGGTCGAAAACGATCGCGTCCATGGGCCTCTCCTCTGTGGGGATCATCACCTGCCCTCTCAGCGTTGTCCCTGTCCCGCCCAGGCAGGGCCCGCCTTTTGGCCGGTTCCGCCCCTCCGGAAGGCGGGCCGGCGGGCAGAACCGCCGCCTTACGCTGTCTGCCATGCAGCCGATGGCCGACAGGAACGCAGGAACCGCCGCTCTCACCGCCGCCGCCGAGGTGATCGGCGCGCCGCTGGAGCAGGTGCACGGGAGGCTGTCGGCCGTGCTGGGCGGGATCGTCGCGCACCGCGCTTCCGCCGAGCTGTCCAGCAGTTGCGCGCACTCCCCCTTCAAGGCGCACGGCGAGCCGGGCCTCGCGGGCCGTATCACCGGCTCCGAGACGGCGGCGATCGCCGCCGGCGTGCGGGCCGGACGGCCCTGGCAGGGGCACGCCCGTATCGCCGGGGACGAGCGTCCCGTCCTGGCCGTGGCCAGCGACGCGACGGCTCGCGGTGCGCTGCTCGTGCTCGTACGGACGGAGGACACCCCGGTGCCGGAGGCCGACGCCGCCGTCGTCCAGGCGTTCTGGGACCTGGTCACCGGTCATCTGGACCGCCTCTCCGCCGAGGCCGTGCCCGGCCCGCTCGCCCGGTCGCGCACCGCCGCCGGCGAGCGGGCGCGCGCCATCGCCGAGCTGAGCGAGGCGCACGCCGCGGCCCTGACCGCCCTGCTGGGCGTACTGCGCAGCCGCGCCCTCGACGACACGGCGGCCCGCGCCCACGCCACCGAGCTCGCCGTGACCTCGCTGGTCGAGCTGCGCGCCGAAGCGGAACGGGACCAGGCCGTCGCCGAAGAGCCCGCCGACCAGGCCTTCGCCCGCCTCGCGCAGTCGCTGCGTCCGCTGCTGAGCCACGGTCCGGTCCGGCTGGAACTCGGTCCGCCCGGCGACAGCCGTCCGCTGGCCGCCGACGTCGTGCACGCGGCGCGTGCGGTCGTACGGGCCGTGGTCCTCGCCGTACTGGAGCAGCACCCGCTCGACCGCGTCCACGTCGGCTGGCAGATCGGCGACGGGGGCGTGGACGGCTCCCCGGGCGCCGTACTGCGCGCGACCGTACGGGACGACGGCCCCGGCGACCTGACCCGCGACGCCGTCGCCGTCCACCGCGTGGGCGAGCGGCTCGCCGCGCTCGGCGGCCGCCTGGACGTCGAAGCGGTGCCCGGCTGGGGCACCACGGTCACGGCGGTCCTCCCGCTGGGTACGCCGGAGGCCGCCCCCGCCGATCCGCTGGCGGCGCTCGGGGCGCGCGAACGGGACGTGCTCGCGCGTCTCGCGCGGGGGCACCGGAACCGGGCCATCGCACAGGAGCTGCACATCAGCGAGTCCACGGTGAAGTTCCACGTGGCGAACATCCTCAGCAAGCTGAGCGTCAGTACGCGCGGTGAGGCCGCCGCCCTGGCGCACACACTGCGGGCGGCCTGACCGGGCGCCGCCACTCGCTCCGGTCCCCGCTGCCTTCGAACCCCGCGGGTGAACGGCCGTTGTCAGTGCCGGGTGCCAGACTCGCACCCATGAGCGAGCGCTGGGCCGTCGCCGCGACGGACGGGGGTGGGGCGCTGCTCGTGCCGCTGGGGCGGGACGGGCGGCCGGCCGGTGACGTGCGCGAGGAGCCCGATCTCGTGGCCGCGGTCGGCTCCCGGCCCGAGGTCGGGCGGTGGGTGTGGCGGTCCACCGCCGAGATCTATCCGCGCCTGCTCGCCGCCGGGGTGCGGGTCGGGCGGTGTTACGACATCGAGGACGCGGAGTCCCTGCTGCTCGGCCACGAGGGGCGGCACGGCGAGCCGCATTCGGCGGCGGCGGCCCGGGCGCGGCTGCACGGCCTGCCCGTACCGCCCGATCCGCCGCAGCGCGCCGCCGAGCCCGGCTCGCAGTCCTCTCTCTTCGAGCCGCAGCCGGTGGCGGTGGCGTTCGAGGACCTGCTGGAGGTGTACGCCGATCAGCAGCGCAGACACGGCGCGGCGGAGCACCCCGGCCGGATGCGGCTGCTGACGGCCGCCGAGTCGGCGGGGATGCTGGTGGCCGCCGAGATGAACCGGACGGGGCTGCCGTGGCGGGCGGACGTCCACCGGGCGCTGCTGGAGGAGCTGCTCGGCGAGCGGTACGCGGGCGGCGGCGAGCCGCGGCGCCTGGCGGAGCTGACGGACCAGGTGTCGGCGGCCTTCGGGCGGCGCGTACGGCCGGAGCTGCCCGCGGACGTGATCAAGGCGTTCGCGCAGGCCGGGATCAGGGTCGGGTCGACGCGGCGGTGGGAGCTGAAGGAGGTCGGCCATCCGGCGGTGGAGCCGCTCATCGCGTACAAGAAGCTGTACCGGATCTACACGGCGCACGGCTGGGGCTGGCTCCAGGACTGGGTGCGCGGGGGCCGTTTCAGACCCCAGTACCTGCCGGGCGGGACGATCACGGGCAGGTGGGTCACCCACGGCGGCGGCGCGCTCCAGATCCCGAAGGTGATCCGGCGCGCGGTGATCGCGGACGACGGCTGGCGGCTCGTGGTCGCCGACGCGGACCAGATGGAGCCGCGCGTCCTCGCCGCCATCTCGCGCGACCCGGGGCTGATGGAGGTGGCGGGGCAGCCCGGCGACCTCTACAAGGCGGTGTCGGACCGGGCGTTCGCCGGTGACCGCGGCATGGCGAAGCTCGCGGTGCTGGGCGCGGTGTACGGGCAGACGTCGGGGGACGGGCTCAAGAACCTCGCCGCGCTGCGAAGACGCTTCCCGCGTGCCGTCGCGTATGTGGACGACGCGGCGCGCGCGGGCGAGGAGCAGCGGCTCGTACGGACCTGGCTGGGGCGGACGTGCCCGCCGGCCGCGGGGTCGGGTGACGACGACAGCAACGGCGAGGCGGGTATTCCGCAGGACGACGGCACACCGGTGGCGGCGCAGCGCGACGGCGGGTTCACGCCGGGGTACGCGTCGGTGAACGCCCGCGCGCGGGGCCGTTTCACCCGGAACTTCGTGGTGCAGGGCAGCGCCGCCGACTGGGCGCTGCTGATGACGGCGGCGCTGCGGCAGAGTCTGAGGGCGGCGGGGCTCCGGGCGGAGCTGGTCTTCTTCCAGCACGACGAGGTGATCGTGCACTGTCCCGCCGAGGAGGCGGAGGCGGTCGCGGAGGCGATCCGCGCGGCCGGTGATCTGGCCGGGCGGACCGCCTTCGGGGAGACACCGGTGCGTTTCCCCTTCACGACGGCGGTCGTGGAGTGCTACGCCGACGCGAAGTGAGGAAATGTTTCACCTGCACGGCAGCTCATGACTCGGGCGCCCGTGGGTACTCGCCGCGCATGAGCGCACTCCAGAGCAGAACAACCGGTGAGATCGCGGGCTTCGCGGACCCCGTCGCCGCGAGTGACCTGGTCATCGGCATCGCGCCGTTCATCGCGGGCCTGGCCGTCGTGGCCGCTCTGACCGCCGCCGTGTGGTGGGGCATCCGGATCAGAAGTCGCGAACCGGCTCCTCCTACGCCCGAGGAGCAGCCGCACCGCCCGCCCGACGCGGAGCTGCCTGAGGACGTGGAGTACCGGGAGCCCGACGAGGTGACGCCTCCGCAGGGCAGGCGGCTCCTGCCGCACGAGCTCAGGAACAGCGGGAACTCGTCCGGCAAGCACAGCGACAAGGACCCCCACGAGCGACGGCAGTGGAGTGAGAATTCCGGCGGCTCGTTCGGCAGCGGGGGCCCCGGCGGCTGACTCGCCGGCAGACGGCACGACGCCGGGCGTCAGCGGGCCGGGAAGGCGGAGACCGGACCGGTCGGGCCGGCCGGACCACAGGTGAAGACGGACGACACGACAGACGACAGAGCATCGAAGACGACAGAGCATCGAGAAGGAGCAACTGTATGACCGCCCTGAAGAGCACCCTCCCCGAAGCTGCCCGCCAGACCACCGCGGACGCCCTCCAGGGCGCGCTGGTGGATCTCCTCGGTCTGTCGCTCCTGGCCAAGCAGGCGCACTGGACGATCGTGGGCCCGCGCTTCCGTTCCATCCATCTCCAGCTCGACGAGGTGGTGGCCTTCGCCCGTTCGTACGCCGACGTCGTCGCCGAGCGCTCGTCGGCCATCGGCGTCGCACCGGACGGCCGGGTCGAGACGGTCGCCAAGACCGGTGAACTCCCCGGGCCCCCGAACGGCTGGAACCAGGACGACGACGTCGTGACCCTGATCGTCGACACGCTCGGCACCATCGGCCTCAGGATGCGCGAGCGGATCGAAGCGACCGAGAAGGCCGACCCGGTGACCCAGGACATCTTCATCGGGCTCACCGCGGAGCTGGAGAAGCAGCGCTGGATGTTCCAGGCCGAGAACCAGCACTGACACCGAGGCCGGCCCGCACCTGGGAGCCGCCGGATGACCCGCACGACCGGACGAGCCCGACGAGCCGGACGAGCCGGACGAGCCGGTCATGCGGCAGGGGCGGGACAGGCCGCAGGAGCCGGGCGTCACGCCTCGGTCCCCGCCCCCGCCCCCGCCCGCGCATCCGGCCGGGACACCGCCCGGCTCGTGGTCCGGGCGGCCCTGCCGATGCTCCTCGAGGGTGGCGGTGTCGGCAGCAGTGCCACCGTGCGCCGCAGACAGGGCCTGGCGCTCGCCGCCCGCCTCGACACCGACCGCCGCACGGTGGAGCTCCTGAACGGCCTGCGCGCGCGGTACGGTCCCGGTCCGCTGCGTCTGCGCCTGGCCGGCCGGGACATCGCGCTCCCCCTCCGCGCCGAGGACGCGGACCGTGTCCTGGCCCGGACGCCGGAGCCGTTCAGCCCGGCGGTCCGCGAGAAGCACGGCCCGCTCGGCGGGGTGCGGCCGCACGGCGTGCCGTTCTCCACGGGCCCGGAACGCGGGGGACGCAGGGCCTTCAGCGAGGAGGTCCTGGAGACCGGGCACCCCCTCCACCGCCTCGCTCCGCGGTTCGTGCGCATCGTCCGCGAGGAGGCCGACGGACTGCTCGGCAGCACCGGGGCCCACGCCGGCCGGTTGGACCAGGACGCCTTCGGCGCCGCCTGGTGGCGGGTCGTACGCCGTGTCCTCCTCGGTGACGCGGCACGCGACGACACCGCGCTCACCGGTCGGCCCGGGCGTCCCGGCCGGCTGCGCGCGTACCTGGACCGGGCGGAGCCGGGCAGCCTCGCCGGGGCGTGGGAGAGAGCGTCGGCGGGGGCGTCGGCGCGGGCCCCCGCCGGGCCGGGCACCGGCCCGGCGGACCAGGTGACGCACTGGCTGTCGGCGTTCGACGCGGCGGGCACGGCGGCCGTACGGGCGCTGGCCCTGCTGGCCACCCACCCCGCTCAGGAACAGCAGGTGCACAATGAACTGGCCCTGCCCGACCTGTCGCGGCCGCAGCTGCTTCCCTACACCCGCGCGTGCGTCCTGGAGTCCGTGCGGCTGTGGCCGACGACGCCGTTCCTGCTGCGCGAGAGCACCCGGCCGACGCGGTGGAGTGAGGGAGCCACCGTGCCCGCGGGCACGGTCTTCCTGGTGTACGCCCCCTTCTTCCACCGGGACGGATCCGTTCCGTACGGCGACCGCTTCGTACCGGAGATCTGGCTGGACGGCACGGCGCACACCGGCCCCGCGCTGGTGCCGTTCGGTTCGGGCCCCGGCGGGTGCCCCGGCCAGGACCTCGCCCTCCTCGTCACGTCGACGCTCGTCGCCGCGCTCATGGAGCGTCACGGCTTCTGGCTGCACGGCCCGGCGCGGCTGCGCCCCGGCCGTCCGCTGCCGTACACCCTCGATCACTTCGCCCTGTGCTTCACCGTCACCGCGAGACACGGTGGGAGCGGGGCCCGGTGAACAGGGTCCGGTGAACAGGGCCGGAGAGCCTCGGCCCGCCAGGTCCGCGCGGACGAAATGATGCGGCGCGCGCCCCTTCGTGCGTAGCTGGACGGGACCGCCCGAGAGGGACGACCGGAGGGGGACGGAGGAGACGCGCCATGAGCCGTACGCCCCCGCAGGGGCCCGGCGCCGCAGGGGCCCCGGCCGCCGTGCCGGACCACACGTCCGGCCCGGGAGGGCTTGTCGTCCCGTACGGCCCGGACGGCGACGACGTCCCGGTCCTCTCGGTGTACGAGGACCCGCGCTGCCCGTACTGCGCGGCCATGGAGCGGTCCTCGGGCGCCGCGGTCCGCGCCTTCGCGGACGAGGGCCGGCTGCGCCTCGAATACCACTTCGCCACCTTCCTCGACGCCTCGCCGGGCGGCCGCGGCTCGAAGCCGGCGCTGGGCGCGCTGGGCGCGGCGGCCGACGAGGGGCAGGCCGTGTTCAAGGGCCTCCACGAGGCGCTGTACGCGAACCAGCCCGCCGAGAGCGACGACGCGTACGGCGACACGGCCCATCTGCTGGCGGTCGCCAGGACGGTCGCCGGTCTGCCCTCCGAGGCGTTCAAGCAGGCGGTCGAGGACGGCACTTACCTCCCGTGGGCGGAGGCGGTGGCCGACGCCTTCGAGCGCAGCGGCGTACGCGGCACGCCCGCCCTGCGCCTGAACGGCCGTTCCCTGCACGCTTTCGACAAGGAGGGCCGGGCCCTGCCGGGCCCGGAGGTCGCCCAGCAGATCGAGCAGGCGCTCTCCCCCGGCCGCACCATCTGAGGAAGCCGACGGGCGGTTGTCAGTGGCGGGTGACAGGCTGTTCTACGAGGATCCGCGACGAAAGGAAAGGTCATGATCACCACTGACTTCGTGCCCGGTTCCCCCTGTTGGATCGACCTCGGCTCCCCCGACGTACCCGCTACGACCGCCTTCTACGGCTCGGTGTTCGGCTGGCAGTTCCAGAGTTACGCCCCCGGCACCCCGGACGCCTCCGACTTCGGCTTCTTCAAGCAGGGCGGCAGGACCGTCGCCGGAATCGGCCCGCTCACCGAGGAAGGAGCCCGGTCGGCCTGGATGATCTACTTCTGCACCCCGGACGCCGACGCCACCACCGAGGCCGTGGAGCGGTCGGGCGGCACGGTGCGGGTCGCCCCGATGGACGCCGAGGGCGAGGGGCGGATGGCTCAGTACACCGACCCGCAGGGCGGTCAGTTCGCCGTCTGGCAGCCGGGCAAGACGCGGGGCATGGAGATCACCGACCAGCCGGGCAGCCTGTGCTGGACCGAGCTCTACACCACCGACTCGGCCGCGGCGCAGCAGTTCTACGGCGGCCTCTTCGGCTGGGAGACGCAGGACATGGAACTCCCGGGCGGGGGCGGGACGTACTCGATGATCATTCCTTCCGGCCTCCCCCAGGAGCGCATGCACGGCGGCCTCATGCAGCTCCCCCCGGACGCACTCGCGCTGAACGGCGGCAAGCCCTACTGGCATCCGGTGTTCGCGGTCGAGGACTGCGACGCGACGGTCGCCAAGGTCACCGGGAGCGGCGGCAGCGTGCAGATGGGGCCGGAGGACGCCGAGGACGTCGGCCGGCTGGCCGTCTGCGTCGACCCGTCCGGCGCGGACTTCGTGGTGCTGGCCCCGGCCATGCCGGCCCCGGCCACCGCCTGAGGCGATGCCCTGGCACCTCGCGCACAGAGGGGGCGAGGGGGGACAGGAGGAGACGGGGAGGACGGGGGAGACGGGGAGGCACCTGAGGCCGGGCCGGTGAGTCACCGGCCCGGCCTCAGGTGCGCTCAAGCAGCCACCCTCACCACCATGGCGGCGGCCGGCTCCCGGGCCCCGGCCCCGGCCGGGAGGGACGCCGCCGGTACGGGCGTACACGGACGGCAGGGCCCCGGCGGGCCGCCCGTCCCGTACGCCTTGCTGACCGTTACGAGCCGCAGGGCTTCGGCTGCCGCCCCGCGGGTGTGCTCGTGCCTCGTCCGGCCGCCTCCGCGCCGCCGGATGCTTGTTTCTGTTCGTAACACCGTTCCTGCGAACACCTATTGACATGTAACTGGCGACCCGGCCAGAGTCGACCCCGCAAGTGATGCCGGTCACGTCACGAGGAGCGTTGTCGCCATGCCCGAAATCCCCGCAGTCTCACGTCGGTTGCTACTCGGAGGAACGCTGGCCACCGGTGCGCTCGCCGGGATCGGCTCGGCCGGGAGCGCGTCGGCGGCGTCCGTGGCCGCCGCGTCCGAGGCATCCGACGTGTCCGCCGCGACACCCGGCCGCAGACCGGGTCAGAAGTCGATGATCAACGTGCCCTTCGAGGTCCACCAGACCGTCCGCGTCGCAGTGATCGGGCTCGGCAACCGGGGCTCCGGGATGACCCCCGGCTGGTCGGCCGTCCCCGGCTGCGTGGTGACCGCCGTCTGCGACATCCGCGCCGACCGCGCGAAGCGCACGGCCGACCAGCTGGTCGCCAAGGGCAAGCCGCGCCCCGCCGAGTACGGCGGCTCGGCCGACTCGTACGCGGACATGCTCAAGCGCGACGACATCGACCTCGTCTACATCGCGACGCCGTGGGAGTTCCACTACGAGCAGGGCAAGGCCGCGCTGCTGGCCGGCAAGCACGTCGTCGTCGAGCTGCCCGTCGCGACCGGGCTGAGCGAGCTGTGGGACCTCGTGGACACCTCGGAGCGCACCCGCAAGAACCTGATGCTGTCCGAGAACTGCAGCTACGGCCGCAACGAGCTGGCCATGCTCAAGGCGGCGCACGAGGGCCTGTTCGGCGACATCACCAACGGTCACGGCGGCTACCTGCACGACCTGCGCGCCCTGCTCTTCTCCGACACGTACTACACGGACTCCTGGCGCCGGCTCTGGCACACCCGCTCCACCGCGTCGTTCTACGCGATGCACGGGCTCGCCCCGGTCGCGGCGGCCATGGACATCAACCGCGGCGACCGGATGACCGTGCTGCGCGCCACCGCGACCGCGCCGAAGGGGCTCGCCGACTACCGCGAGCGCTTCGTCCCGAAGTCGCACCCCTCGTGGCGGGAGACGTACATCAACGGCGATCTGGTCACGTGCCTGATCGACACGGCCAAGGGCCGGGTCATCCGGGCCGAGCACGACGTGAGTTCGCCCCGGCCGTACAGCCGCATCAACTCCCTCGCCGGCAGCCGCGGCATCTTCGAGGACTACGCCGGCGTCTCGTCGGCCGGCGGCGGCCGCATCTATGTCGAGCCGGACCACGGCGGTCACTCCTGGCGCGCCTTCGACGCCTACCGCAAGGAGTTCGACCACTGGCTGTGGAAGAAGATCGGCGACGACGCCGCGAACAACGGCGGCCACGGCGGCATGGACTACGTCCTGCAGTGGCGCACGGTGCAGCTGATGCGGGCGGGGCTGGTCCCGGACATCGACGTGTACGACTCGGCCGCCTGGTGCGCGCCGGTTCCGTTGAGCGCCATGTCCCTGGCGAACAAGGGGCGTCCGGTCGCGATACCGGACTTCACGCGGGGCGGCTGGGTCAATCTCCGTCCCGGCCTGGACTCGCGCACCACCGAGATGCCCCCCGTCTCCTGAGGACGCGAAGCGCGAAGGAGGAGCAGGCCATGAGACCAGCGCGACCGATCAGACCGCTCGGAGCCGTGGCCGTGGCCGTGGCGGTGGCGGTGGCGGGAGCGGTCCTGTTCGTTCCCGCCCCGGCGGTGGCGGCCGCGCCACAGGAACCGGCGACGGCGACGACCGGGATCGGGGCCGGGACCGGGACCGGGACCGGGGTGAGCGTCTCCCCCGTGGACCTCGACGGTCCGGCCGTCTCGACGGTGAAGGTGACCGTCAGGAACGGCGGCCCGCAGCGCATGCGTTCGCTGAAGGTGTCGTTCGCCGGACCGGCCGGGTGGGCGGTCCAGCCGTCCGTACGCGCCGTGGACGGTTCCCTCGCGACGGGGGCCCCGGCCGGTGCGACGTTCCGGATCCAGGTGCCGGAGAAGCGGCCGGGGTTCGTGGTCCGTACGTTCACGGCGACCGTGACGTACCAGGGCGGGGACGGCAGGGGCACGGCCACCGGCACCCGCGCCGAGCGCAGCGGAACACCGCAGGCGAGCCTGTCGGCGGCGTACGACAACGTGGCGGTCACCGACGAGTCCGCGACGCGGGCCGGCGACTACGACGGCGGGGGCAACAGCTTCTCGGCGCAGCAGCTGGCGGCCGTCGGCCTGACGCCCGGGGCGGGGGTCGCCGCCCTCGGGGCCGAGCTGACCTGGCCAAACGTGCCGGCCGGCACGGAGGACAACGTGGCGAGTTCCGGGCAGGCCGTCGCGCTGGGAGGCAAGGGCGGCAAGCTGGTGTTCCTCGGCTCCGGCGTCACCGGCGCCGCCACGGGCGACGCCACGGTGTACTGCACCGACGGGTCGTCCGGCACGGGGACGTTCGGCTTCCCCAACTGGTCGTTCGACCCGGTCACCGCGCACGGCGCGACACTGGTCGAGTCGACCGACGGCCGCAACCGGCAGGACGGATACGGCAACGCCACCGTGAAGTACAGCGTCTTCGCGCACTCGGTCCCGCTGGATCGGGCCAGGACGGTCGAGTTCGTGGTCCTGCCCTCGAACGCCGGCATCCACCTCTTCGACATGGCGATCGCGCCCTGACCGCGTGCCGGTCCACCGGCGTGAAGCGCCTCTTCAGCGCGGCGCGCCGGGTTCCGTGCCGTGCGGGCCGGGGCGGGTCCGCGAGCGGAAGGTGCGGCGGTAGGTGTCCGGAGGCACGCCGACCGTCCGGTTGAAGTGCCGGCGCAGCGTGGTGGCGGTGCCCATGCCGGTGGCCGCCGCGATGGTGCCGACGCTGTCGTCGGTGGTCTCCAGCAACTCCTGGGCATGGCGGATCCGTTGGGTGAGCAGCCATTGCAGGGGGGTGGTGCCGGTCACCGACCTGAAGTGGCGGCCCAGGTTGCGCGAGCTCATCCGTGCCTGGCGGGCCAGGTCCTCCACGGTCAGCGGACGGTCGAGGCGTTCGATCACCCAGGGGAGGAGTCCGGCGAGCGGGTGGTTGCCCGGGGCGGGAACCGGGGTGGTCACGAACTGGGCCTGGCCGCCGTCCCGGTGCGGCGGTACGACCAGGCGACGGGCGAGCGTGTTGGCGACCGAGGAGCCGTGGTCGAGGCGGACGAGGTGCAGGCACAGGTCCATGGCGGCGGCTTTGCCGGCGGAGGTGAGCACGCTGCCGTTGTCCACGTAGAGGACGTCCGGGTCGACCGTCACCTGCGGGTAGCGGGCGGCCAGGGCTCGGGTGTGCGCCCAGTGCGTGGTCGCTCGCCGCCCGTCCAGCAGGCCGGCGGCGGCCAGCACGAACGCGCCCGTGCACAGGGAGGCCACGCGTGCGCCGGCCTCGTGGGCCGCGCGAACCGCGTCGACCAGGTCACCGGGCGGGTCCTCGTCGAGATCGGCCCAGCCCGGGACGATCACGGTTTCGGCGCGCGCGAGCCGGTCGAGACCGTGATCGGGCTCCAGTCGGAACCGGCCGACCCGCACGGCACCCGGCCCGCAGACGGAGACGCTGTACCAGGGGTCCGCCACCCCGGGCATGTCGGCTCCGAAGACCTCGTACGCCAAGGCCAGTTCGAAGTGCAGCATCCCGTCGGTGACGGCCAGCGCGACAGTTCCCATGTCCGGAATTGTACGGGGCATGGCGTTCCAGACACTCACGGTGGGACGGCCGCCCTCGTCAGGATGTCCGTGACGGATCGCAGCAGATCAAGCAGCAGATCAATTCGAGTACGGGGGAGAACCCATGGAACCGGGACTCACGGTGGCGGTGTTCGGCGCGTACGGGCACACCGGGCGCTTTGTGGTGGCAGAGTTGCGCGATCGCGGGTTCGTCCCGGTCCTGTCCGGCCGTGACGCCGACAAGCTGCGCGTACTGGCGTCCGGGTCCGGACTCGACGCCCGCCCGGCGTCGGTCGACGACCCGGCCTCGCTCGACCGCGCACTGGCCGGTGCGGCGGCCGTGATCAACTGCGCCGGGCCTTTCGCCACGACGGCCGCCCCCGTGATCGAGGCGGCCCTGCGCGCCGGGATCCCGTATGTGGACGTGGCGGCCGAGATCGAGGCCAACGCCGATACGTTCGCGCGCTTCACCGACCGTGCCCGCGCCGCAGGAGTGCTGATCGTTCCTGCGATGGCCTTCTACGGCGGCCTCGGAGACCTGCTGGTCACCGCGGCGATGGGCGACTGGACGGCGGCCGACGAGGCGCACGTCGCGTACGGGCTGAACAGTTGGCACCCCACCGCCGGAACGCGCGAGGCGGGCGCGGTCTCCCGACAGCGGCGGGGCGGCGGGCGCGTCGTGTACACGAAGGGGCGGCTGGAGCAGCGCCACGACGACCCGCCGGCCCTGGAGTGGCCCTTCCCCGACCCGATGGGCCTCCGGGCCGTCGTCGGGGAGTTCACGATGGCCGATGTCGTCACCGTCCCCAGCCACCTGCCCATTCCCGAGGTGCGCACGTACATGACGGTCGAGGCGGCCCGGGAGGTATCGGCCCCGGACACGCCGGCGCCGGCCGCGGTCGACGCGCGCGGGCGGTCCGCGCAGACCTTCCTCGTCGACGTCGTCGTGCGCTCCGGCGACGCCGAACGGCGCGCTGTGGCAAGGGGCCGGGACATCTACGCCGTCACCGCGCCACTCGTGGTGGAAGCGGTGGACCGCATCCTCACGGGACGGACCAGGACGGTCGGCGTCGCCTCCGCGGGCGAGGTCTTCGATGCACCCGGCTTCCTGCGGGCGCTGTCCTCGCACCTCTCCCTGGAACTGCGTCCGTAACGGGTGGGCCGTAGCGGGTGGGCCGCTCGCGCCGCGCGCCGGGCTGCTGTGGTCGCGGGGACAACGGGCCGGGACCGGGGCAGCCCGATGACTCCCGGCTCCAGAGCTGCCGGTCCGGGACAGCGGGGCTTCCCGAACGGGCCCCCGCACCGGAACCCGGAACCCCGGGCACCGGAACCCCGGCCCCGGGCCCCGGACCGTCGCGCCGTCCTCAGACGGCGATCACCTTGATCCCGGCGTCGGTGAGGCGGCCCGCCGCCTCGGCGGAGATGGCGGAGTCGGTCACCACGACGTCGATGCGGTCCAGCCCGCAGATCCGGGCGAAGGCGCGCTTGCCCATCTTGGACGAGTCGGTCACCACGATCACCCGGTGCGCGCGTTCGGCGAACAGCCGGCTGACGCTCGCCTCGTCCTCGTGGTGCGCCATGACGCCCAGGTCCGGATCCACCCCGTCGACGCCGAGGACGACGACGTCCAGCACGACCTCGTTGAGTACCCCCATGGTCAGCGGTCCGACCAGTTCGTACGTCTGCGGGCGGGCCACTCCGCCGGTGACCACGATCTTGATCTGCGGCCGCACCGCCAGCTCGCCCGCGATGTTGAGCGCGTTGGTGACCACGGTCAGGACCGGACCGACGGGAGCCGGGACGGAGGCGGAGGAAGGGGCGGCGGCCGCGTCGCGCAGGCCGCTGCCGGTCCGCAGCGCCAGGGCCCGTGCCACTTCCGTCGTGGTCGTGCCGCCGTTGAGGCCCACCACCTCCCCGTCGGCGACCAGATCGGCCACGGCCGCGGCGATCCGCTGCTTCTCGGACGCGTGCCGGGAGGACTTGTAGCGCAGCGGCAGCTCGTACGACACTCCGTGCGCGATCGCGCCGCCGCGGGTCCGCACGAGCATCTGCTGCTCCGCGAGCTCGTCGAGGTCCCGGCGGATCGTCGCGGCGGAGACTTCCAGGGTGGCGGCCGCCTCCTCGACCTCCAGCCTCCCCTCGGCGGCCAGCAGTTCCAGCAGCGCGCTCCACCGCTCGTGTTTGGACATGCGGCCGGACTCCTTCGTGCCAGACGTGCGTGAAGGCGATGGTAGCCCGCCGGGGCGGCGCGGCTCCGGGGAGCGCGCAGCCCCGCGAGGGGCCCGCGAGAGAGCCCCACCAGGGCGTCCTGGACTGCGTGTTCAGCTTCGTGGATACTTCGCCCCACGACAGACCAGCGCTCGAACCTGCTTGAAAGCCGACTGCTTTGAGCAGTTCCAATCATCGGGGAGTTCGTTCCATGTCCACCGCAGATTCCTCCCGCACCTCGGCCGAGATCGCCTCCCAGCCCGCCACCTGGGCCGAGGCGGCCGCGTCCCTCCCCCTCCACACGGACGCCCTGCCCCGCCGCGGCGAGCGCGTCGCCGTGATCGGCTGCGGCACCTCCTGGTTCATGGCCCAGGCGTACGCGGTACTGCGCGAGAACGGCGGCCACGGCGAGACGGACGCCTTCGCCGCCTCGGAGTTCCCGTACCGCGACGGCTACGACCGGGTACTGGCGATCACCCGCTCCGGCACCACGACCGAGGTCCTGGAGGTACTCCGGCGCGTGCGGGGCACCGTGCCCACCGGCGCGATCACCGCCGACCCGGCGACGCCCGTCATGCGGGCGGCGGACGCCGTGGCCGTACTGGACTTCGCCGACGAGGAGTCGGTGGTCCAGACCCGCTTCGCCACCACCGTCCTCGCGCTCCTCCGCGCCCACCTGGAGGCGGAGGGCGCGCTGCCGGCCGGTGTGCGTCCGCTCGCGGAGGCGATCCGGGACGCCGGGCTCGCCGTCACCGTACCGCCGGCCGCCGAGGTGCTCGGTGCCGAGCAGTTCACCTTCCTCGGCACCGGCTGGACGTACGGTCTCGCGCTGGAGGCGGGGCTCAAGATGCGTGAGGCGGCGGGTGCCTGGACGGAGGCGTACCCGGCCATGGAGTACCGGCACGGCCCGATCAGCATCACCGGCCCCGGCCGGGTGGCCTGGATCTTCGGCGCGCTGCCGGCGGGCCTGGCGGACGACGTCCTGCGGGCCGGCGGCACGGTGGCCGCCGGCTCCCGGGGGGTGCGGGGCGACCTGGACCCGCTGGCCGACCTGATCCGCGTCCAGCGCCTGGCGGTCGCGCTCGCCGAGGCGCGCGGCTACGACCCGGACAGGCCGCGCAACCTCACGCGGTCCGTGGTCCTGGAGGACACCGCCGCGTAACCCTCAGGACCGGCCCAGCGGGTACGCCGTACGGTCCCGCCAGCGGTCGCCGTCCCGGACGATCAGGTGGACCGCCCCGACCCGGGCCGTCAGCGGCAGGGCGGGCGCGCACTCGGCCTCCAGTGCGTCGTACGCGCGCTCGCAGGTCTGCGGTCCCTCGTGGTTGGCGAGCGTCAGATGAGGGTCGAGGCCCTCGCCGAACAGGCCCCGGTAGGGCACCGCTTCGGGCCAGCGGCCGGTGAGTTCCTTGGTGAGCGCCCGTACCGGATCGTGCGGCCGCGGGTCGAGGAAGAGGACGCCCGGATACCGGCCGAACCCGGCGAAGGACAGCTCGAAGGGGTCGTGCGCGCGGAACAGCCCCAGCAGCTCGCGGTGGACCGGACCGTCGATCCGGCTCTCGTGGAGGAACGGGTAGAGCACGGTGACATGGGCGGGAGAACCGGCCCTGACGAGCGGATCGGCCTCGGGGACCTTGATGGTCAGGGCCGTGTCCCCGTCGACGTCCGGCCACCCCACCGCCCCGCCCCTCCCCTTGTCTCCCCTTGATCTCCCCCCGGTCGTTCCCGCGGGAGCCAAGAGAACCACAGGCGGTCCGGCCCCCGGCGCTCAGCCCCCGCCCCTGCGCTTGTCCCTGCGCCTGCGTACGGCCGCCAGTACGCCGAGCAGCGCGCCCGCCGCGAGCACGATCAGGCCGCGGGTCCACACCTCGCGCTCGATCTGGGTCGCGAGGAGGACGCAGGACACCGCACCGAGCACGGCGACCGGGGTGGGCGTCCTGAAGTGGTCGTGGGGCACCGCGTCGCGGCGCAGCACGAGCACGGCCGTGTTGACGACGAAGAAGACGACGAGGAGCAGCAGTACGAGGGTGGAGGCGAGCGCGGCCACGTCACCGGTGAGCGCGAGCAGGAGGGAGAGCGAGGTGGTGGCGGCGATCGCGGCCCACGGGGTGCGGCGGCCGGGCAGCACCTTGGCCAGAAATCCCGGGAGGAGTCCGTCGCGTGCCATGCCGTACGCGAGCCGGGAGGACATGATGCCGGTGAGGAGCGCGCCGTTGGCGACCGCGACCAGCGCGATGAAGCCGAACAGCCGTGCCGGTACGCCCCCGGCGGCCTCGACCACTTCGAGCAGCGGTCCGCTGGACGCGGCGAGCGTCTCCGTGTCGACCGCCGCCGCGGCCGCGGTGCCCACCAGTACGTAGACCAGACCGGCGGTGGCCAGCGCGCCGAACAGGGCGCGCGGGTAGGACCGCCGGGGGTCGCGGGTCTCCTCGGCGACATTGACGGACGTCTCGAAGCCGACGAAGGAGTAGAAGGCGAGGACGGAGCCGCTCAGGACCGCCGCCGCGGGTCCGTGTCCGGGCGTACCGAGCTCGGTCAGCCTGCTCAGGTCGCCGTCACCGCGCAGCACCACCCAGGCACCGAGCCCGACGACCAGCACCAGGCCGCCGACCTCGACGAGCGTGGCGACGGTGTTGGCCCGGGTCGACTCCCTGATGCCGCGGGCGTTGAGCAGGGCCAGGGCCGTCAGGAAGACCACCGCCACGAGCGCGACGGGCAGGGAGACGAAGGTGGTCAGGTAGTCCCCGCCGAATCCCCGGGCGAGGGCCGCGACGGAGACGACGCCCGCGGCGAGCATGCAGAAGCCCGCGAGGAAGCCGGCGAACGGTCCGTAGGCGAGGGTGGCGTAGTGCGAAGCACCGCCCGCCCGGGGGTACTTCGTGGCGAGTTCCGCGTACGAGGACGCGGTCAGCAGGGCGAGGCCGAGCGCGACGGCGAGGGGCACCCACACCGCGCCGCCCGACTCGGCGGCGATCTGGCCCACCAGCACGTAGACGCCCGCGCCCAGCACATCGCCGAGGATGAAGAAGTAGAGCAGCGGTGTCGTCAGAGCCCGCTTGAGCGGGCCGCCCGGGGCCGGTCCAGGTGCCGGTGCCGATTCCTGTGCTGCTGTCCCGTGCGAGGCCACGGCCTCCCTTTCTGTCCGCTTCTCCACCGGCCGCGTGCTGCCGCTGCCGCGACGCCCCGCTTCCGCGACGCCCCGCTCCTGCGGTACCCCGCTTCCGCGATGCCACTGCCGCGGGGAAGCCGCACTCCGCCCGTGCGCGACCGCACGCGCCGGCGGCCGGCACCTCAGCCTCGGTGATCTGCCGGGCCCCGCACATCTCCGACACTCACCGCAACGAAAATGCGTCCGCAATCACGGTGCGTATTGAGCTGTTGTATCCGCATTGACTTTGCACCCCGTGTGGTGATCATTGGAAACATGTCTGCTGCCGCCCGCTGCCCGCATTCGACCCACGCGGTTCAGCCGCCCTCAGGTCGCGGGCCATCCGGCTGTGGGTTCGAGGCGTCCCGCGTAGTCCCCGGGCATCACCCTTCCGCAGCCCGGGCACGGCACTGCCCGACCGTCCTGGAACACCTCCATCCACCTGCTGTTTTCAGCCACATCGCACAGGAGCGGCCAGCGGTGACCGAATGCCGCCGAGCAGACAACAGGGACAGGACCATGCAGTGACCCACCCGTTGTCCTTCAAACTGCTCGGACCACTGGAAATCTCGGCCGGCGGCGAGATGATCCGGGTGCGCAGCCCCCGGCAACGCGCGGTTCTGGCCATGCTGCTGCTCTCGCCCGACCGCGTCGTCTCGATAGCGTCTCTGACGGAAGCCGTGTGGCAGGGCGATCCGCCGACCACCGCACGCAACCAAATAGCCATTTGCATTACCACTCTCCGCAAAATATTCCGGGAAGCCGCTTCCGTCGAAGACCTCATTGAGACGAGGCACCCGGGTTACATCCTCAATTCGAAGAACTGCTACATCGATCTGCAGGACCTGAGCGAATCGGTCGCGTGCGCCCGCATGGCCGCGGCGCACGACGAACAGGCCGACGAGGCCACCGCCCTCTTCGAGCACACCCTGGCCCTGTGGCGGGGCCCCGTCCTGGACGGGCTCACGGGGAGCAGGATCGACGACGCCGTCTCCCAGCTGTCCGAATTCAGGCTGGACATCAGCGAGGAGTACGCCGCGCTGCACCTGCGGTCCGGCGGGCACCACTCGGTCATCACACGGCTGACCGCGCTGGTCAAGGAACACCCGCTGCGCGAGCAGGCCAGGGTCCACCTCATGCACGCCCACAACCTGGCGGGCCGGCGCTCCGAGGCGCTGCAGGTGTACCGCGAGGGGCGCAAGGCCCTCGTCGACGAGCTGGGCATCGAGCCGGGGGCCGCGCTGCAGGAGCTCCACCAGCAGATCCTCCAGGACGCGAACGAGCTGGAGGGATTCACCACCCAGCCCGCTCCGGCCCCGGTTCCCGCCTCCCCGGCGCCGGCCCCGCCCGCCCCGGCCACCCACGCCCACGGCGCCGCCGTCGCCGTGCCCGCCCAGCTTCCGTTGCCCGTCACCGCGTTCACCGGCCGCGCGCCGGAGATCGCCACGCTCGACGGGCTGGTTCCCAGCGACACCGACCGCGGTCCCCTGGCGGTCGCGGTCATCTCCGGGGTGAGCGGCATCGGCAAGAGCGCTCTGGCGGCGCACTGGGCGAACCGGGTCGCCGACCGGTTCCCCGACGGCCAGCTCTTCATCGACGTACACGGCTATCACGAGTTCGACCAGCCGTTGTCGCCCATGTCCGTGCTCGACCAGTCGCTGCGCGGGCTCGGGGTGCCCAGCGCGCAGATCCCCGCCCACCTGCAGGAGCGGTCCGCCCTGTACCGCAGCATCCTGAACAACAGGAAACTGCTCATCATCCTCGACGACGTGCGGTCGTTCACCCAGATCCAGCCGCTGCTCCCCGGACGCGGCCAGTGCTTCGTACTGATCACCAGCCGTGATCCGCTGGACGAACTGACCAGCGACTACGCGGCGGTGCGGATCCCCCTGAAGGTCATGACCCCGGACGAGGCCGGCATCATGCTCGCCACGGTGATCGGCGCCGAGCGGGTCGCCACCGATCCGGCGTCCGCGGAACGGCTCGTGGAACTGTGCGGCCGGCTGCCCCTGGCCCTGCGGATCGCCGCGGGCCGGCTGGCCACCCGGCCCCACTGGTCGCTGCGCCAGCTGACGTCGCGCCTGGAGGACCGGTGGCGCCGCCTGGACGTCCTGAGCCCGAACGACGGCGGGGTGAGAGCCGGTTTCTGGCTCAGCTACCGGGAGCTCTCCCCCGGCGCCGCCCAGCTCTACCGAAGACTCGGCCTGCTCCCGGTGACCACCTTCGCCGCCTGGATGGGCGCCGCCGTCCTCGACGTCGGGATCGACCAGGCCGAGGACCTGCTGGAGCAACTCGTGGACGCCCAGCTGCTGGAGGTGTCCGCCCTCGTGCCTGGAGCCCCCGTCCGCTTCCGGTTCCAGGAACTGCTGCGACTGTTCGCGTGGGAGCGTGCACACTCCGAGGACTCCGACGCCGACCGGAACGTCACGATCGAGCGGGCCTACGCCGCCATGCTCACGCTGGCGGACACCGCGCACCAGCAGCTCTACGGCAAAGGCCACCTGACGGCCCACCAGCTGAGTCCGGACGCGGCGCTGCCCCCGGACACGGTCGCGGAACTGCTGGCCGACCCCCTGGAGTGGTTCGAGTCGGAGCGCACCTCCATCGTCGGCATGGTCGGCCACGCCGCGCAGAGCGGGGCGTCCGCCCACGCCTGGGGGCTGACCGCGCGCACCATGCCGCTCTTCGAGATGCGCAACTACCTGGAGGACTGGCAGCAGACCGCGCAGAGCGCCCTGGACGGCGCCCGCAGCGCGGGGGACGCCCCGGGTGCGACGATCATGCTGCGCTCGCTCGGCACCCTGGCGATCTACCAGCGGCGTTACACGGAGGCCGACTCCCTCCTCTCTTCGGCGATGGACCTCCTGGAGCAGAGCGACGACCTGCACGAGCGGGCCGTCGTGCTGCGCAACCTCGCGCTCTGCTCCCGCTTCAAGGGGGACCTGGACAACGCGGCCCGGCACTGCCGCGCGGCGCTCGACTGCTTCGGGCGGACGGACGATCCGACCAGCCGGTCCCACGCGCTCGGCCTGCTCGCGCAGATCGAGCTGGAGCGCGGGCAGACCGACCTCGGCATCACGCTGACGCGCGAGGCCATCAGGACGAGCGACGAGGCCGGCTCCGTACGGGGGAAGGCCCAGAACACCTACCGGCTCGCCGAGGCGTACCTGCGCGCCGGCGAGCTGGAGCGGGTCGAACGCGCCTGCCGGGAAGTCATCGAGCTGACCCGCGCGCAGGGCGACCGCCTGGGCGAGGCCTACGCCCTGCGCGCCCTGGGCGAGGCGCAGTGGCGGCAGGACCGTTCCCCCGAGGCGGAGGTCACCCTGCGGGAGGCGCTGACCGCCGCCGAGGACGTCGGGGACCGGTTCCTGCAGGCCCGCATCGAAACCGACCGGGCCTGCGCCGAAGCCATCCGCGGTGACGGCGCGGCCGTCGCGCGGCTGCGGCGGGCCCACGAGATCTTCCGCTGTCTGGCCGCGGCCTCGTGGGAGGAGCGCACCGCCCAGATCACGGACCTGATCGGCACGACACGGCAGGGCGCACGGGTCGACGCCGAGACGCTGGCGGAGCTGCTGGGCACGCGTTAGCGGAGGCCGCGCGCCCGCCGGTGTCCGGCCGCGGCCCGGTTTCCCGCCGGGAAACCGGATCGAAAAGACGTCTTCCTACGATGCGCCAATGAACCTCACGGGCCCTGCGGGCAACGGCCTGCAGCTCATCCCCTTCCGCGGTCTGCGGTACGTCCCCGAGCGGGTCAGCAGTCTCGCCGCCGTGACCTCGCACCCGTACGCCGCCGGCGCGGGCCCGGACGGCCCGCACCACCCGGACTCCGCCGACCCGCACCACATCGTGCGGCTGATCCTTCCGCAGGGGGCCACCCCCGCCGCCCGCGCCGAGCAGGCGGCGGCCACGCTCCGCCACTGGCTGTCGGGGGGTGTGCTCGCAGCCGATCCCGAACCCGCGCTGTACGTGTGCGAGCAGCGGGGCGAAGGGCTCATGCAGCGCGGACTCGTCGGAGCGCTGCGGCTGTCCGAGCCCGCCGAAGGCATCGTCCACCCCCACGAGGCCGTGATGCCGCACGTCGTGGAGGACCGGGCCGGCCTCATGCGGGCGACCGCCGCCCATCTGGAGCCGCTGCTGCTGGCCTACCGCGGCTCCGGCGGCCGGGGCGGGGCCGGCGCCGTCATCGAACGCACCGTGCTGCGCCCGCCGCTCGTGACGACCACCACGCGGGACGGCGTCAGCCACCGGATGTGGGCCGTCACGGACCCGGCGGAGCTGGCGGAGATCGACGCCGACCTCTCCGGCCGGCAGGCGCTGATCGCGGACGGGCACCACCGCTGGGCGACCTACCTCCGGCTCCGGTCCGAGCAGCCCCGCTCCGCGGCCTGGGACTTCGGGCTCGTGATGCTGGTGGACACGGACCGCCACCCGTTCCAGGTACGGGCGATCCACCGCGTCCTGCGCCGGCTGCCGGTGGCCGAGGCCCTGTCGGCGGTCGAGGGCTCCTTCCGGGTCCGCCCGGCCGGGGCGTCCCTGCCCGCCGCCCTGGAGGCCCTGGGCGCGGCCGCCCGTGACGGCAACGCCTTCCTGCTCACGGGGGGCGCGGGTTTCCACCTCATCGACCGCCCCGACCCGGACCTGCTCGCCCGTACGGTCCCCGCCGACCGGCCCCGGGCGTGGCGGGCGCTGGACGCCGCGGTCCTGCACGCCACCCTGCTCGACCACCTCTGGAAGGTGCCGGACGGGCCGGGGGACATCGCGTACGTCCACGACGGCCGGGCGGCGGTCGACCACGCGCGGCGGGACGGCGGGACGGCGGTCCTGCTGCATCCGGTACGGGAGGAGACCGTCCGGGACCTGGCCGGCGAGGGGGTCACCATGCCGCGGAAGTCGACCTCGTTCGGGCCCAAGCCGGCCGCGGGCCTGGTGCTGCGGAGCCTCGCGCACCACTGAGCACACCACTGGGCGCACCACTGGGTGCGGGGCGGTGTGCGGGGCGGTGTGCGAAGGGGCGGGCCCGTGAACGGGCCCGCCCCTTCGACACCTCGTTCAGGAAGCGACCTCGGCCCTGGCTCCGGCCCCGGCCCCGGCCTCGGCGAGCAACGCGCCGACCTGGCGGTTCACCTGGAGGTACCGGCTCTCCAGCCGGCCCTGGAGGAACGTCTCGCGGATCGCCGCCCGCTGGATCTTGCCGCTCGTCGTCCGCAGGATCCCGCCGCGCCGGACCAGGACCACGGCCCCCGGCCGCACGCTGAAGCCGCGGGAGACGCCCGCCCCGATCCGGCCGGCCAGCTCCTTCAGTCCGTCCTGCGAGATGCCGCCGCGCACCTCGTGGGCCACGACGAGCTGCTCCTCGGCCCCGCCCTCGGCGTTCTGGACGGGGACGACGAAGGCCGCGCCGAACAGCCCGGTCAGGTCGCTCTCCTGCGCCCTGAGGAAGTGTTCGACGTCCTGCGGGTAGATGTTCCGGCCGCGCAGGATGATCAGCTCCTTGATCCGGCCGGTGACGTAGACCTCGCCGTCGTGGACGGTCCCCAGGTCGCCGCTCCTGACGTAACCGCCGTCCCCGTCCGCGGTCCGCACCCCGAAGGTCTCACGGGTGGCGTCCTCGCGGCCCCAGTACCCCTGCGCGACGCTCTCGCCCCGGAGCCAGATCTCGCCGATCCGGCCCGCGGGCAGCACCTCCAGGGTCCGCGGGTCGACGATGCGTACGTCATAGGCCCTCGCGGAGCCGCAGCTGACGACGTCGCGGCCGGGCTCCGCCGGGCTCACCGGGTGGAACTCGTGGCGCTCCAGGCGCTCCTCGTCGAGGTGGCTGACGGTCAGCTCGCGGGAGCCCGTCCCCGAGATGAACACGGTCGCCTCGGCCATGCCGTAGCACGGCGCCATGGTGTCGCTGCGAAAGCCCGCCGGGGCGAAGCGCTCGGCGAAGGCGGTCAGGGTGGACGCCTGGACCGGCTCGGACCCGTTGGCGGCGAACCTCCACCGCGACAGGTCCAGCTGGGCCAGCTGCTCGTCGGTGACCTGCCGCACGCACAGCTCGTACGCGAAGTTGGGCGCCGCGGACCAGGTGATGCCGTACCTGTCGATCATCTGGAGCCACCAGTGCGGCCGCTTCAGGAACGTGGTCGGGCTCATCAGCACGCAGGAGCCGCCCAGCAGCAGCGGGGGCAGCAGGATCGCCAGCAGTCCCATGTCGTGGTACTGGGGGATCCACGACCCGAAGCGGGTGGTCCTGTCGAGCCCGAAGGCCTCGCTGAGGATCTGCGAGTTGTGCAGCAGGTTCCCCTGGTTGACCATCACCCCCTTGGGCGTGGAGGTCGACCCGGAGGTGTACTGGAGGAGCGCCAGGCTGTCGTGGTCCGCCTCGGGCATGCGCCAGGCCGCCGCGTGGGCGTCGGTGAACGCGGGACCGTCCGTGACGGCGCAGTCGATGCCGGCCGCCGGGTCCGACGCGGCCCAGTCCAGGACGGAGGGGGCGGCCGCCTCACTGGTGAGGGTGACCGCGACGACGGCGTTCTCCACGATGGAGTCCACCCGGCGCCGCTGGTGCTGGTACTGGCCCGGCAGGGAGGACGGGATGGCGACCATCCCCGCGTAGAGGCACCCCACGAACGCGGCGGCGAACTCCAGGCTCTCGGGATAGAGCAGCAGGACCCGGTCGCCCGGCGCGTACCGCTCCTGGAGCCATCCGGCTATCTTCCGCGCCTCGTGGTCCAGCCGGGCGTAGGACCAGGTCTCGGCGCCGTCCGGCGCGGAGGGGTCGCGGACGAAGATCACCGCGGGCTCGTCCGGAGTGGCCAGCGCGTTCTCGCGGATGCGTGCCGTGGCGCTCGGAGCCTGCATGAGCTGGTGGTGCTGGGACATGGAACCCCCTGGGATGAAGTGGGCTGGAATGCGCGGGCGCCGGTCGTCGGTACGGTCACCAGTCATCGGCCGCTCCCAGCGCCAGCAGCTCGTCCAGCTCGCCGGTGCCGACCAGGACCGGCGCCGTCACCGGTGCGTCGACGTCCTCGACGGCGGCGCCGAGCAGGTGGACGTAGTGGTCCAGGAACCGCTCGACGGTGTCCTCGTCGAACAGGTCCGTCGCGTAGCGGAACACCGCGGTGAGCGAGGACGCGCTCTGCCGCATCTCCACCGAGATGTCGAACTGGCCCTCCAGCTGCGGCACGTCGACGAGCGACAGGCGCAGCCCGGCGTACTCCGTCGGCGTGCCGGCCGCCGCGGCCTCGGTGACCTGCTGGAGCAGCGGCTCCAGACGGCCCGGCGCGACCATCGTGAAGGCCATCCGCACCGGTGGGCTGCCACCGGCGTACCGGGCTTCCCCGGCCAGCAGGGCGTAGGGGTAGCCGATGTGCTTCATCGCCGACATCACCTGGCGCTGCGCCGACCCGGCCGCGTCCGCGAAGGTCGTCGAGGCCGTGAAGCGGGCCGGGAGGACCAGCGTGTTCACCAGGTACCCGACGACCTGCCGCATGCCGGGGCCGCTGCGGGTGGTCGTCGGGCAGCCGATGAGGAAGTCGGTCCGGCCCGTGTAGCGGTGGACGAGGGTCTGGAAGACGCTCAGCAGCAGGGCGAAACCGGTGACGCCCGCCCGCTTCGCCGTCTCCCGCAGCTTCGGCAGCAGCTCGTCGGGAACGCGCAGTTCGCGGGTGGCCCCGTTGAACACCCCGGGCCGGTCCTCGCCCCGCGGGCGGTCGGCGAGCAGCTCGGCGGCGTCGGCGCCTTCGGTGAACTCCTCCCAGAACGCCCGGAGTCTCTCGCGCCGGGGCCCGGCGAGCAGCTGCTGCTCCTGGGCCACGTAGTCGTCGTAACCGCGCTTCAGCGGTGGCAGCGGCGACGCGGAGTCCGCCGCGTACGCGTCGAGCAGTTCCTGGAGGAGCAGCCACTGCGAGGTGGCGTCGGTGACGATGTGGTGGGCGGAGACCACCAGTACGGCGTCGTCCGGCGCGACGCGCAGCAGCAGCGCCCGGCAGGTCCCCTGCCCGGTCAGGTCGAACGGGGTGTCGCCGAACTCCCTCACCAGCCGCACCAGTCGGTCGTCGTCGGCGTCGGCCTCCGGCGCCTCGCGCACCTCCAGGGCGACCAGGTCCGGCGACCCGACCAGCCGCCGGGGGCCGGCCGGGGTGTCCACGAAGGTGGAGCGCAGGACGTCGTGGCGGTCCACCACGGAGCGCAGGGCGCGGCGGACCCGCCCCTCGTCGAGCGGACCGCGGATCCGCAGGGCGGCCTGGACGTTGTACGCCGGACTGCCGGGCGCCATCCAGTACAGGAACCAGAGCGCCTCCTGCCCGATGGACAGCGCTCTGGCGGCGGGCCCGGTCTCCGCCATCAGCGGGCGCCGAGTTCGGAGTGGATGTGGGCCGTGAGCGCGTCGATGGTGGGGTGGTCCCAGGCGAGGGTCGCCTCGACGAGGATGCCGTACTCGTCCTCGACGTCGCCGCACAGGGTGAGGGCGTAGACGGAGTCGAGGCCGATCTCGACGAGCAGGTCGTCCGGGGCGATCTCCTGCGGGGTGATGTCGAGGAAGTACGCGACCCGCTCGGTGAGCCAGGTGCGGACGGTCTCGGCGGTCGCCGCGGTGCTGATGGCCTCGACGGTCGCCGCGGTGGTGAGGTCGGACATGAGAAGACTCCTTGAGATGTGCAGGGTGTGGAAATTGGTGGGGAAGGGTTTCTGGTCCGGATACGGATACGGGCCCGGGCCCGGACAGGTCCTGGGGTCAGGCGAGCGAGAGTTGCGGACGGCCGAGGTCGTAGCCCTCATGGCTTTCCTCCCTGGAGATCAGTTCCTCGAAGAGCCGCCGCTCCGTCGGGGCGGGCAGCGTGCCCACGTCGTGGCCGAGGCGTGCGGCGATCCTGGACAGGACGCCGGTCAGCCAGTCGGGGTCGCGCAGGAACGCGTCGCCGCTGTGCTGGTTGTCCTGCCAGACGCCGATGCAGGCGGCGGCCATGGCGAGGTGGGCGTACCGGTCGGCCAGGGCGAAGCCGGCCCGGCCCGCGACCACCGAGTGTTCCCTCGACGGCAGCGCGAGGCAGCGCTCGCGCAGGTCCGCCAGGTCCGCGCGCAACAGGCCGGTCAGCTGTGCCGTGGCCGTGGGCAGGAGCGCCTCGGCGCCCGGGTGGCCGAGCATCGCGGTGAGGTGGTCGGCTCCCCGGGAGGTGAGTTCCAGGGCCTGGTAGTCGATGTCGTCCAGCGGGGCGTCGAGCCGGAACAGCTCCGTCGGCGGGCGCTGGGCCCGCAGCCAGCTGGTGGCGGCGAGCCGGGGCAGCTGGGGCAGCATCGTCGCCTGGCACACGGAGGCGTTGGCGTGGGCGAAGGTGATGGCGGGCAGGTCGCGGGCGAACTTCTGGAAGACGCCGTACGTACCGTCCCGCAGGTAGGAGTTGGCTCCCAGCACCGTGCCCAGGGCGTGCGAGGACCGGTGGAGGACCTTGGGCACGAGGTACTTGTTGGCCGCGGTCAGGACACTGGTCTGGCCGGGCAGGACGTGCAGGGCGCGGCAGGCCACGGTGGACAGGCAGTCGCCGGCCAGCAGGTCCAGGAAGGCGCCGACCAGCGTGGCCCTGGCGTGCGGCAGGTCGGCGACCCGGCGCCCGTACAGCCGGCGGCCGAGCGCGAAGCGGGTGACCGTGCGCAGCAGGGTGTCCGAGGTGCCGACCATCATGCCCGGCAGCACCGCCCGGGTGGTCTGGAAGGCGCGCAGCACGGTCTCCATCGCCCCGCCGGCCGGGCCGATGTGCGCGTCGGCGGGGACGGGGTAGTCGGTGAACTCGGCGCCGCCGATGAGGCAGCCGCGCAGGCCCACGGTGGGGTACCGGAAGTCGCGCCGGACGCGGTCGGCGGGGCCGTCCGCCAGGTCCACGAACAGGTGCGAGTGGCTGCGGTTGCCCGGGCCGTCGCCGGTGCGGGCGAGCAGCACGACGGCGTCCGCCCGGCCGATGTTGTTGACGATCTGCTTGCGGCCGTTGATCAGGATCCGGTCGCCGTGCGGGGCCGCGGCGAGGTCGGTACGGGTGAAGTCGTTGCCGTGGGCCAGTTCGTTGTACCCGGCCGCCGTCTTGCCGCCGCCGAGCAGGATCTCGGCCATCCGCCGCTGCTGCCGGTCGTTGCCGGAGGTCCACATGGCGGACCCGGAGATGTAGTTGGTGAAGCCGTACCCGAGCGCCAGGGTGGGGTCGCGCCGGGAGACCGTGCGCATCATGAGCATCAGGCGTTCGATGCCGCCGAGCCGCCCGCCCAGCCGCTTGGGCACGTACTCGGCGTTGAACCCGTAGGCGTCCAGGGCCTTCTCGCCCTCGGGCAGGATCTCGGCGCGCTCGTCCGCCTCCAGTACGGACCGGAAGCCCAGCGGGTTGTCCGGGTCGTCGGCGTTGCCCAGCGCGCTCTCCAGCGCGGCCGGTCCGCCGGTCTCTGCGGCTGTCTCGGTCATGACGTCTCCAGGAGCTGTGACGCGGAGGGGATGGCGGAGGGGGAAGGGGCCAGCGGGAAGGAGAGCAGGGAGAACATCTCGCCCGTCCGGTGCTGGTCGAGGAGCAGGGGCATCAGCCGGTCGAGCACGGCCGTGGAGTCGGCCGCGGGCCGGCCGTCCCCGGCGGCCGCCGGCAGGACCCCCGGGGCCAGGCGTTCGAGGAGGCGGCTCAGGCACGCCTCCAGCCACAGGCCGTCCTGCCACAGGCCGGCGACGGCCGCGGTGTCCCGTGCCACCCGGTCCCGGTTGCGCAGCCACACCTGGAGGCAGGCGGCCGCCGCCGTGCACAGGGTGTAGCGGTGGGCCAGCGAGAAGGCGGGGGCGGGGACGTCCCGGGGGGTGGGGCGGTGGGACGCCATCCGCCGGTGCGTCTCGTCGGTGATCTCCAGTACGTCCTCGGCCAGGGCCAGCAGCGTCTCGGGGACCTCTCCGCCGGCGGCGAGCTTCCGCAGCTCGGCGACGCTCCGCGGCAGGGCGGCGGTGACGCTGTTGCCGGTGCGTGAGGTCAGGTCGAGGCGGGTCGGGTCGAAGTCGGGGACCGGGGTGCTCAGGGTGGCCGCGACGGCCAGTCCCTCGGGGTCCGTCCGCTCCGCCCGGTAACCCCGTGCGAGCACGCCGAACTGGTTGACCAGGGCGTTCAGGTTGACCAGGCTGTTGCCGTCGAAGATGCCGACGATCCGGTGGTCGCGCTCCAGCTTGGCGAAGGCGCCGTGCGCGTACTCCTCGCTGAGGAAGGACCGCGCGCCCAGGAACTGGCCCATGCTGGAGACGAGTTCGTCGACCGTGCTCGGCACGAGGTACTTCACCGCGCTCGACGTCACGCTCATCTCCTCGGTGAGCGCGTGGGCCCCGCGGCCGGCCACCAGGGTGACGGCCTCCATGGCGAGCAGGTCGGCGTACGCCTCGGTCAGGGTGCGGTGTGCCTGCGGCAGGTCGATGAGCCGCTTCCCGTACAGCTCGTGCTCCAGGCCGAAGTCGGTCGCGATCCGCAGGGCCCGGTCGGCCGCGCCGAGTGACAGGGCGGCGCAGATCGTGCGGGTGATCTGCAGACTCCGCAGGACGATCTCGATGCCCTGCCCCTCCTCCCCGATCAGGGCGCCGGCCGGGACGCGGGCGTCGGAGAACGCGATGCCGCTGATGTCCGCGCCCCGGATGCCGTGGGTGCGGGCGGCGGGCAGGCAGGTGTACGTGCCGGGGGCGAGCTCCGCCTTGTCGACGAGCAGCAGGCTGTAGCCGCGGGTGCCGCCCTCCGGTGCGGTACGGGCGAGAACGCAGACCAGGTGGGACCGGGTGGCGTTGTTGATCAGCCACTTCTCCCCGTCGAGCCGGTACCCGTCCCCGGTGGCGGTGGCGGTGAGACCGCCGGACAGCAGGTCGCTGCCGTGCTCGCGCTCGGTGAGGCCCCAGGAGACCACGGCGCCCGCCGCCACCCGCTCGCCGAGCGCCCGGGCCTGGGCCGCCGTACCGCCGACCCAGGTGCTCACCGCGCCCAGGTAGGTCTTGGTGTGGGCGATCGCCACCGTCAGGTCGCGGCGGGCGACCACGCGGACGAGCTGGAGCAGGTCCTCGTAGCTCCGCAGCGCCCCGCCGTGCCGCGCGGGCACGTAGTGGGCGGGCAGCCCCCGCGCGTCGAGCAGACGCACCGCGTCCTCGGGGAACGCCTCCAGCGCGTCGAGTTCACGGAGCCGGCCCGCGAAGAAGGGCAGGTCGGGGCGGTGGGGATCGCCCAGGTCCTGGTCGAATGCGCCGGCCAGGTCGTACGGCGCGTAGCGGGTCGGCCGGTCCGGTACAAGCTGAGGTTTCGTCACAACTCCACCTGGATCTGAGAACGCATGAATTCCGGAAGAACCCCAGTCTTGGGCACGCGCGGGAGCGCTGTCCTGGCCCTTCCCTGACAGGACCTTGCGGTGGCACTTCCCTGCCAGTACAGAACCCGTTACCTCGTTTGGGCGGCAGCTACTGTCTCCATTGCACGCCTACAGGTGAGAGGGAATCCATGCCGAAAAGATCTGATTCGGGGATTCTGGGTACGATCGGCCGGACGCCCCTGGTGGAACTGGAGAGAATGTTTCCCGGGGGGCACTCACAAGTCTTCGCCAAGATCGAGCGTTTCAACCCAGGTGGCAGTATAAAAGATCGAAGCGGCCTCAATATGATCTCCGAGGCCCTGCGCAGCGGCGAGATAACGCCGGGGCGATCGGTCGTCGTGGAATCGAGCTCGGGAAACCTTGCGGTCGGACTCGCCCAGATATGCAGATACTTCGGGCTGCGTTTCATCTGCGTGATCGACGCCAAGACCACCGAGCAGAACACGGCCATCCTCCGGGCCTACGGGGCCGAGGTGGAGGTGGTCGACGAAAGGGACCCCGCCACAGGAGAGTTCCTGCCCGTCAGGTTGCGCAGGGTGCGCGAACTGGTGGAAAGCATTCCGCACGCGTACTCGCCCAACCAGTATGCGAACCTGTTCAATCCGAAGGCCCACGAAAGCACCATGCACGAGATAGTCGAAGCCCTCGACGGGCGGCTCGACTTCCTCTTCTGCTCGGTCAGCACCTTCGGCACGCTGCGCGGCTGCGCGGACTACATCCGCCGCGCCGGGCTGGCGACCAAGGTCGTGGCCGTCGACGCGGAGGGCAGCGCGATCTTCGGCCGGCCGCCCACCAGGCGGCTCATCCCCGGCCACGGCGCATCCGTACGGCCCGCCCTGATGGACCCGGAAGCGGCCGACGACGTGGTGCACGTCTCGGACCTCGACTGCGTCGTCTTCTGCCGGCGACTGGTGGGGCGGGAAGCGATCCTGGCCGGCGGATCGTCCGGGGCCACGCTCGCCGCGGTGGACAGGACACTGCCGCGCATTCCGCGCGGATCCGTCTCCGCCCTGATTTTCCCCGACGGGGGAGACCGCTACCTCAAGACCATCTATTCCGACGACTGGGTGCGCGAGAACTTCGGTGAAGTCTCGCACCTGTGGAAGGGTTGATCCGTCCCATGCTGGTAATCCGCCAGTCCGACGTGGAAAAGCTTCTCAGCGGAAAGGAGAAGGAACACATCGAGATGGTCCGGGCGACCTACGCACTGCACGAGCAGGGCGCCACGACGGTCCCGCACTCCATCTTCCTCCGTTTTCCCGACCAGCCCGCCAACCGGATCATCGGCCTCCCCTCGTACCGCGGCGGCGACCATCCCGCCGCCGGGATCAAGTGGATTTCCTCGTTCCCCGGGAACATCCATTCCGGCACGGCACGGGCCAGCGCGGCGATGCTCCTCAACTCGCTGCGCACCGGTCACCCCGAGGCCCTGCTCGAAGGGTCTCTGATATCGGCCGCGCGTACCGCGGCCAGTGCGGCGCTGGCCGCCGAGATGCTCACCAGGGAAAACCGCCCCAAGGGTGTTTCCCTCATCGGCTGCGGCGTCATCAACCTGGAGATCCTGCGCTATATCAAGGCCGCTCTCGAAGGTCTTGAAGAAGTGACGATCCACGACAGCTCCAGGGTCCGCGCGGAGGAATTCGCCCGGCGCTGCGCGGAAATCCTTCCCGAGGCCCGCATTTCTCTCGCGGCGAGTCTCGACGACGCGCTGGCCGCGCAGTCCCTGGTCTCCTTCGCCACCTCGGCGGGCGAGCCCCACACCGACCTGACCGCGGCGGCGCCCGGCACGGTGGTCCTGCACGTCTCCCTGCGGGACATCGACCCCGAGACGCTCATCCAGGCGCACAACATCGTGGACGACGCGGACCACGTGTGCCGCGAGCGCACCTCGCTCCACCTCGCCGAGCAGATCACCGGGGGCCGCGCCTTCATCGACGCGACCATCGGCCAGCTCATCGCCGGCACCCGGCAGTTCACCCCGTCGCCGAAGAAGGTCACCGTCTACTCGCCGTTCGGGCTCGGGGTCCTCGACCTCGCCCTGGCCGTCGACGTGCACCGCGCCGCCCGCGGGCTCGGCCTGGGCGTGGAGATCACGGACTTCCTGTCCTGAACCCCGCCCGCCGCCCTTCCCCTTTCCCCGTACCCCCCTTCGCACCGCACCGAGGAGAACCATGTCCAGCGAACCGAACGACACCGCCGTGTACCGCGTCGTGCTCAACGGCGAGGAGCAGTACTCGATCTGGCGGGCCGGCCGGGAGCTGCCCGCCGGCTGGAGCGCCGAAGGCACCGAGGGCACCCGCGAGGAGTGCCTCGCCCGCATCAACGAGGTGTGGAGCGACATGCGTCCGCTGAGCCTGCGCCGCCGCATGGAGAGCCAGAACTCCGCCGCCTGATCCGCCGCCCCGAGCGGGCCCTTCACCAGCACCGAATTCCGAGTCGCACCTGGCGCCAGGTCATTCGAAGGAGCACCTGTTGAACGCCGCACAGTTGCCGGGGACCTCCCTGAGCGGAACTGTCCCTCCCACCCTGCCCGTGCTCGTCGCACAGCAGGCCGCCCGCACTCCCGACGCGACTGCCGTCATCGACGGTGCCCGCACGCTGACCTACCGGGAGCTGGACCTCGCCGCCGACCGCACGGCGCGCTTCCTGCGCTCGGCCGGCGCCGGCCCCGGCTCCCCGGTCGGCGTGTGCCTGGGCCGGGGCATCGACCTGGTCGTCACCCTCCTGGGGGTGTGGAAGGCGGGGGCCGGCTATCTGCCCCTGGACCCCGGACACCCCCAGGAGCGGCTGGAGTCCCTGCTCCTGGAGTGCGGCGCCACCCTGGTGGTCAGCGAGCGGGAGCTGACCGGCCCGGCGGCGGCGGGCGTCCGCGCCGTGTCTCCGCAGGACATACGGGACCGGGCCGAGGCTCCCTCGGAGACGGCCGCCCCCGCTGTCGCCGTCGATCACCTGAGTGTCGCGTACACCATCTTCACCTCGGGATCGACGGGACGGCCCAAGGGGGTGCAGGTCACCCACGCCGGCATCGCCAACCGGGTGACCTGGGCGGTGCGCACGCAGAAGCTGACCGCCGACGACCGCGTCCTCTTCAAGACCTCGATCGGCTTCGACGCGGCCGGCTGGGAGATCTTCGCCCCGCTGATCAGCGGCGGAAGCGTCGTCACCGCCCCGGACGGCACCGAGCGTGACGCCGCGGCGCTGCTGAGGGCGGTCGCCGACGGCGGCGTCACCGTCCTCCAGGTCGTTCCCTCCGTCCTGCGGCTGCTGGTCGAGGAGGACGGCTGGGCCGACTGCCACGCGCTGCGCCTGCTCTTCTCGGCCGGTGAGCCGCTGCACGCCGAACTCGTCGAGCGGCTGCGCGAGCGGGCCGGCCGGCGGATCGGCGTGTGGAACACCTACGGGCCCACCGAGTGCTCCATCGACATCACCGCCCACCGCGTGGACCCGGAGCAGAAGTCCGGCCCCGTGCCGATCGGCCGCGCCCTCAGCAACATGCGCGTGCTGGTGATGGGCCCCGACGGCACCCCGGTGCCCAAGGGTGTGACCGGAGAGCTGTACGCGGACGGAATCGGCCTGGCCCAGGGGTACGCGGGCCGCCCGGACCTCACCGCGGAGCAGTTCGTCCCGAACCCGTACGGCGCCCCCGGCTCCCGGCTGTACCGCACCGGCGACCTGGTGCGCTGGAACGCCGAGGGCGTACTGGAGTACCAGGGCCGGGCCGACGCCCAGCTCAAGGTCAACGGCGTGCGCATCGAGCCGGGCGAGATCGAGGCCGCGCTCACCTCCCACCCGGACGTCGGCGGCGCGGTCGTCTTCGCCTTCGCGGCGGACGACGGCGGCAAGCGGATCGGTGCCGCGCTCACGACCCGCGTCCCCCTCGACCCCACCGCCCTGCGCCGCCACCTCCGGCAGCGGCTGCCCGACACCCATGTCCCCTCGCTCTTCCACGGCGTCGACGTCTTCCCCCTGACCCCCAACGGCAAGGTGGACCGGGCCGCGCTCGCCGCCGCCGTGGACGAGACCGGCGCCGCGGCGGGGCAGGGCGGCTACATCGCCCCCCGCACCGGCGCCGAGGAGCAGGTCGCCGAGGTGTGGGCCGCCCTGCTCGGCCGGGAGAAGGTCGGCGCGACCGACGACTTCTTCGCCCTCGGCGGTACGTCGCTCCAGCTCACCAGGCTGGCGGCCAGGCTCCGCGCCTCGGGCGTCTCGATCTCGATGCGCGGTCTGTTCAGCGCCACCACGGTGGAGGCCCAGGCCAGGCTGATCGACGCGCCGTCCGACGGTGCCCGGCCGATACCGGCCGTGTCCAGGTCCGGCGCCCTGCCGCTGTCCTCCGGTCAGCGCAGGCTGTGGTTCCTCGACCGTCTGAACCCCGGCAGCCGCGAGTGGGTCGCCCCCCTGATCCTGCGGCTGCCGGCTGCCACGCCGGTGGACGTCCTGCGGTCCGCGCTCACCGCGCTCGGCGCCCGCCACGAGGCGCTGCGCACCCGCTACCTGGACGACGGCGGCGAGCCCCGCCAGGCCGTCGGGGACGCCGGGCCGGTGGAGCTCCGGGTCGTCGACACCGGACGCGAGGGCCTGGCCACGTACTTCGAGGAGCAGTTCGCCCGCGGTTTCGACCTGGCGACCGGTCCGCTGTGGCGCGTCCTGCTGGCCAGGGTCCCCGGCGAGGACCACGTCCTGCTCGTCACCATGCACCACATCGCCTGTGACGGCTGGTCCACCGTCGTCCTGGAGCGCGAGCTGCGGGAGCTGTGCGCCGCCGGACTCGCGGGCCGCGAGCCCTCGCTGCCGGTGCCCGGCATCCAGTACGCCGACTACGCGGCCTGGCAGAGCTCCCGGCTGACCGAGGAGTTCACGGCCGCGGAGCTCGCGCACTGGCGCACCGCCCTGGACGGCATCGCCCCGCTGGAGCTGCCCACGGACCGCCCCCGCCCGCCCGAGCGCGACCCGCGCGGCGCGGTCGTCCCGGTCCGGGTGGAGCCGGAGCTGGTGGCGAAGGTGGAGGAGCTGGGCCGCAGGCACGGCGCCACACCGTTCATGACCCTGCTGACCGCCTTCGCCTCGGTGCTGGCCAGGCAGAGCGGGCAGTGGGACGTTCCGGTCGGCACCCCGGTCGCGGGCCGGACCCGCCCGGAGGTCGCGAACACGGTCGGCTTCTTCCTCAACTCCCTGGTGGTGCGCTGCCCGTTGGAGGGCGATCCCACCTTCGCCGAGGCGCTGGGGCGGGTGCGCGCCGCGTCCGTGGCCGCGTTCGCGCACCAGGAGCTGCCGTTCGACCGGCTGGTCGACGAGTTGCAGCCCGAGCGCGACATGTCCCGTACGCCGCTCTACCAGGTCGCCTTCGACATGCACAGCGAGGGCGTCACCAGCGTCGCCACCGACGCGGCGGACCTGCGGGCGTTCGCCGAGGCGTGGACGGTCGCCAAGACGGACCTCTCCGTCTTCATCGGGCGGTCGGCGGACGGGTCGCTCGAAGGCGTCTTCGAGTACGCGACCTCGCTCTTCGACGCGTCGACCGTGGTCCGCGTGAAGGAGCAGTTCGTCCGCTTCCTGGAGGAGGTCACGGCCGACCCGGCCGTCCGGCTCTCCTCGGTCGCGCTCCTGCCGGCCGACGAGCGGCAGCGGTTGCTGGACCTGGGGACGGGCGAGTCGGCCGACTTCACGGACGCGTCCGTGCTCCGCCGCTTCGAGGAGCAGGCCCGCCGCGGCCCGGACGCGCCCGCGATCGGCTTCGCCGACGGGACGGTGACGTACGGCCAGCTGGACGTGCGGGCCAACCAGATGGCCCACCACCTGAAGGCGGCGGGCGTCGGCCCCGAGTCGGTGGTCGGGGTCCTGCTGGACCGCGGGCCGAACCTGATCGCGAGCCTGCTCGGGGTGTGGAAGGCCGGCGCGGCCTACGTGCCGGTCGACCCCTCCTACCCGGCCGAGCGCATCGCGGCCATGCTCGCCACCTCGGGCGCCGTGCTCGCGGTCACCGAGGAGGCGTACGAGGACCGCTTCGGCGGCGTCGGCACGGTCCTGGTGGACCGCGACCGGCCCATGCTGGACGAACGGCCGCGGACCGCGCCGGAGCGCACCGAGGACGGTGACGCGCTGGCGTACGTGATCTTCACCTCCGGTTCGACCGGCCGCCCCAAGGGCGTCGCCGTCACCCACCGGGGCCTGGCCAACCACGTCGGCTGGGCGGCCCGCGAACTGGCCGCGCAGGGCGGGCGGGGCGCACCACTGTTCTCCTCGGTCGCCTTCGACCTGGTCGTCCCCAACCTGTGGGCACCCCTGGTCACCGGACAGCGCGTCCACACCGTGGCGCAGGACACCGACATCGCCGACCTCGGCACCACCCTGGCCGGGGCCGGACCGTACAGCTTCATCAAACTGACCCCCGGCCACCTCGACATCCTCGCGGAACAGCTGACCGCCGAGCAGGCGGGCGCACTGGCACCGGTGCTCGTGGTGGCCGGCGAAGCCTTCACCCGCGCCACCCTGGACCGCTGGCGCGCCCTGGCACCGCAGACCCGTCTCATCAACGAGTACGGCCCCACCGAAGCCTCCGTCGGCACCTGCATCTACCCCGTCCCGGACCAGGAGTCGGCAGAAGTCCTGCCCATCGGCCACCCGCTGCCGAACATGACCATGCACGTCCTGGACCAGCACCTCGAACCGGTCCCGGTCGGCGTCCCCGGCGAGCTCTACGCCGGCGGCACCGGCGTCGCCCGCGGCTACATCGGCCGCCCCGACCTGACCGCCGAACGCTTCCTCCCCGACCCCTACGGGCCCCCCGGCGCACGCCTCTACCGCACCGGCGACCTCGCCCGCACCCG
>NZ_JBSFTV010000026.1:0-127830 GCF_053591455.1 Streptomyces sp. NPDC003016 | reverse complement strand
GCGTGCCGGAACCACCGCGTCCCCACCGCCGGCGCAGCTCCGACAGCAACCGCCGCATCCTCACTGGTCAGGCCCTTGGCGATCTCGCCCCAGAACAACCGCTCGATCTCGCGCCGAGTAGACGGCCGTCCCGGCGACCTCATCGGTGACCGACCCGTCAACTCCGTCATCCAACCTGCTGGACGTCCCACAACACACCTCTCTGATCAGGAGTGTTGCTACGACTGGTTGAACCTGGTTTGGGCTCCGTGGTCCGTGTGCATGATTGCTCCGTTCAGGCTGCCGCAGGTCCAGATGGCGGCGGCCAGGGCGTCAGTGACCAGTTCCGTGCGCATATGGTCGGCGACGGCCCAGCCGGCCAGGCGGCGCGAACACAGGTCGATCACCGTGGCCAGGTAGCGGAACTTTCCGCCGCCGACGCTCAAGTAGGTGATGGCGCCGACGAACTGGAAGCGGCTGCTCACCAGTTGGTCTCGCCCGCGAAATACTTCGCGGCCCTGCGCAGAATCTCCCGCTCCTGCCGCAGCTCAGCGTTTTGCTTGCGCAGAGCCGCGTTCTCCGCCTCCAACGACGTCGACGACGCCGGACCCGCCGCCTGGGACGTCACATGAGAACCCGAGCGCCGGCCGTCGGCAGCCCGTATCCAGTTCCGCAGCGTCTCGGTATTGACGCCCAGGTCGGCAGCGACCGACTTGATCGTCGCTCCCGGCCTCGACCGGTACAGCGCGACTGCATCCGCCTTGAACTCGGCGGGGTAGTGCTTCATCCCCACGGGGACTCCGTTCTCCTGGACCATCAAGATCCAAGTCTCTCCGGTGTCCAAGATCCGGGGTCAAGGCCCGACGAAGACTGCCCCCACGTCTCGCGAATCGCCAGGTGAAAAACTTATTGCGCGTAGCGATTCGGGGACGAAATGGCACGCTGTCAACGCACTGCACCCCGCGTCCTCCGAATGACAGCTGAGAATGGTGGCATGACCGAAGGTGCTCGCTGCCGGCGGGCGGCCCGGTCAGCGGGCGTCTCCGGTCGTCGACGACGTAATGATGTCTCCGTGCGCGTAGTCGCCCGGGGGAATGCCCGGGTGGTGGCTCTCGGGACGTGGATGCGGGCCGGTGGCGCCCAGGGCGAGCCGGGAGACGATGCGGTAGCGATCACCGCGGTACACGGAGTGCACGTACTCGACGGGGTGACCTTCGGCGTCGGTGGTGAGGCGCTCGATCAGCAGGGCGGGTGACAGGACTGGAACGTCGAGCACGCCGGCCTCGGCTTCGTTGACGACGGTCGGCTCGATTGACTGCACCGCCTGGTCGACGTGAACCTGATGGTGCTCGCGCAGATGGTCGTAGAGGTCTCCCGCCTCCAGTTCCTGCGGACTGAGGGAGGGAACCAGGTCGGCAGGGATGTGAAGGTGTTCGATCGCGATCGGCGTCCCGTCGACCATCCGCAGCCGGGCGATGTAGACCACTTCGGCAGTCGGGGAGATGCACAGTCTGCGCCCGATACGCGCACCCGCCCGGATGGTGTCGAGTCTCAGCAGTTTGCTGGACCAGGTGCCCCCTGCCCGGGGCACGACGAAAGCCGCGTCTTCTGCAGCGAGTTCTTGGGTGATCTTGGCGGGCGCGACGAACATGCCGCGGCCGTGTTCGCGTACGAGCTGCCCCGTGGCGACGAGCTCATCGGCTGCGGCACGCAGTGTAGGGCGGGAGACGTGCAGCTCGGCGCTGAGCGTGCGTTCTGAAGGGATGGCGTCACCGGGACGGCGTACCTCGATCAGGCCGAGGAGGAATTCCCGGACTCGCTCCCGCTTGAGTACAGCACCCGAGGAGCTGTTCCCCATGACTCCACCCTCTCTGGCTCGTCACCCGCAACTGGTCAAGTGGTAAGGCCAGTGTAGAGGCACCGGGTCCCGCCATCTGCCGAAGAGCCCATATTTACAGGGGGGTTGACGCCCACATTGGTCTATGCCACCTTCGGGCCACATCGTTGTCCAGTTGCCAACTGGTCAACTCTCTCTCGAGGTGAATCCAGTGAAGATCCGCTTCATCCCCGCTGCCGCAGTGCTTACTGCCGCGTGTGCGCTCACTGCCTGCAGTACCTCTCCGTCCGGCTCCGAGCAGGCGTCCGGACCCGACGCACTCACCGTATGGATCATGAAGGACAGCGTCTCCGACGCCTACCTTGAGCGGTTCGAGAAGGACTTCGAGCGGCGGCACAAGAGCACCGTCCTGGACATCCAGATACAGGAATGGGATGGCATAGGCGAGAAGATCACCGCCGCTCTCGCGAGCAAGGACTCCCCCGACGTGATCGAAGTGGGGAACACCCAGGTCGCGCAGTATGCGCAGAGCGGCGGCGTCCTCGACGTGAGTGGCAAGGTCGAAGAGCTCCAGGGCGGTGACTGGCTTCCCGGTCTTGCCGAGCCGGGGAAGATCGAAGGCAAGCAGTACGGCGTCCCCTGGTACGCGGCCAACCGCGTAGTGATCTACAACAAGGATCTCTTCGCGAAGGCCGGGATCACCTCCCCGCCCAAGACGCGTGACGAGTGGCTGCGGATCACCGGAAAGCTGAACCGGGGCAAGACGCAGGGCATCTACCTGCCCGGGCAGAACTGGTACACCCTTGCGGGCTTCATCTGGGAGGAGGGAGGAGAACTCGCCGAGAAGAGCGGTGACCAGTGGAAGGGCTCGCTCGACAGCGCGGAAGCGCTCCGGGGCATGGACTTCTACCAGCGACTGCAGGCGCTGGGCAAGGGCCCGAAGGATTCCGACGAGGCCAAGCCGCCTCAGGCGGACGTCTTCGCCAAGGGAGATGTCGCCCAGATCATCGCTGTTCCCGGCGGAGCCAAAATCGTGGAAAAATCCAACCCCGCCCTCGCGGGCAAGCTCGGCTTCTTCCCCATCCCCGGCGCGACACAGGGCACACCGGGGGCCACCTTCACCGGCGGTTCGGATCTGATCATCCCCGCCGCCTCCGCCCACCAGGACGCGGCCTACCAGGTCGTCAAGTCGCTCGCCGGGGAGAAGTGGCAGAGGGATCTGGCCAGGACCATGAGCTACGTACCCAACCGGACATCGCTGGCTGACGCCCTGCAGGACAACGAGGGCACCGCCGCCATGGCCGCGGCGGCCGCGCGAGGACGTGCGACGCCCAACTCCCCCCAGTGGGCAGCTGTCGAGGCCACCAATCCGATCAAGGAATACATGACCGCCGTGCTGACCGGAAGCGACCGGCAGAAGGCCGCAGAGGACGCCTCGGACGCCATCAGCAAGACGCTCAACTCATGAGCGGGGCCCGGCGGGGGAGGAGAGTATGACGCGTCCCGCCACCCGCACCGACCCTGCAGCCGTCCCCGGCGCGAAGGCGGGCGCAACGGCAACGACCTCCGTCCGGGAACCGGCTTCCGCACCGGGCGGACATCGGCTCGCCGTCCCCGGCGCCCTGTGGCCCTACCTGCTCATCGCACCCACGGTCGTCGGCATCGCCTTCCTGCTCGCCTACCCTCTCGCCCGCAGCGTGCTGATCTCCCTCCAGCACTACGGGATGGCCGAACTGATACAAGGAGGCGCCGGCTTCGCCGGTCTGGAGAACTACCGGGAAATCCTGCGCGACGGCGAGTTCTGGCAGGTCGTCCGGCGCACCCTGTGGTGGACCGGGATCAACGTCCTACTCATCATGGTGATCGGCACCCTCGTCGCCCTGATGTTGCAGCGGTTGCGCAAGCCGATGCGGACCCTGGTCCTGAGCGGACTGGTGCTCGCCTGGGCCAGCCCCGTCATCGCCACAACGACCGTCTTCCAGTGGCTCTTCTCCTCTCGCCTGGGCGTGGTCAACTGGGCACTGGTGCAGCTGGGTTTCGACTCCTTCCGGGACTACTCCTGGCTGGCCCACGGGCCGGCGGCCTTCACCGTCCTGGTCCTGCTCGTCGTATGGCAGTCCGTGCCGTTCGTCGCCATCACCCTGCACTCCGCGCTGACCACGGTCCCCACCGAACTCTTCGAATCCGCCCGCATCGACGGCGCCGGCAACTGGCAAATCTTCCGCTCCATCACCCTGCCCGTCCTCAGGCCCGTCTTCGGGCTGATCCTGAGCCTCGAGGTCATCTGGGTCTTCCGGTGCTTCGCCCAGATCTGGGCCGTCACCAAAGGCGGGCCCGGCGGAGCTACCACCACCCTGCCGGTCTACTCCTACCAGGTCGCCCGGTCCCTGCACCGCTACGACCTCGGAGCCGCCGCAGCGACCCTCACCGTACTCATCCTGATCGCCGTGCTGATCCTCTACTTCCGTCAGATGTTCCGCCAGGAGGCCGAGCTGTGAGACCTCTCCCCGCATCCACCTCCGGCATACTGCGGCGGCTTCCCCTGAACGCAGGCGGACTGGTCATCTTCGCGCTCTGCGTCTTCCCCGTGTACTGGATGGTCCTCACCGCCTTCAAGCCCACCCCCCTCATCCAGGCCGAGTCACCCGTCTTCCTGCCGACCTCCCTGACGCTGGAGCACTTCTCCGCAGCGGTGAACGCCGACGGATTCTGGTCGTTCTGGCGCAACAGCCTCCTCGTCACAGCCGGCTGTGTGCTGCTCGCCCTGGCGGTGGCCCTCGGCTCGGCCTTCGCGGTGGCGCGACTGCGCTGGAAAGGCCGCCGCGGCTTCGTACTAATGGTGTTCATCGCGCAAGTCGCGCCCTGGGAGGCGCTTCTCATCCCGATGTATGTCATCGCACGCGACACCGACATGCTCGACCGTCTCGCCACCCTCACCCTCGTGTACTTCATGATCACCCTGCCGTTCACCATCGTCACCCTGCGAAGCTTCCTCACCGCCATACCCAAGGAACTGGAAGAAGCCGCCCAGGTCGACGGCTGCACCCCCGCAGCCGCGTTCCGCAGGATCACCTTCCCCCTCCTCGCGCCCGGCCTGCTCGCCACCTCCCTCTTCGGCTTCATCACCGCCTGGAACGAGTTCGCCTTCGCCAACATGCTGATCATCAAAAATCAGGACGACCGCACCCTCCCCGTCTGGCTCTCCTCGTTCTCGAACGTCTTCGGCACCGACTGGGGCGCCACCATGGCCGCCTCCACGCTCTTCGCTCTGCCCGTCCTCATCCTCTTCCTGGTGCTCCAGCGCCGGGTCACCACCGGCCTGGCCGGCGGCGCGGTCAAGGGATAGGAGAAACCGTGCTCCCACCGACCACCGAGCCCCGGCTCATCCCCAGTCCCTCGAAACTCAGCAGAACCGCCGGGACGTTCACCCTCGACGACACGACAGCCATCCGCGTCACCCCTGGTGCCGGGCCCGCCGCCAACCTGCTGCGCACCCTGCTCGCCCCCGCGACCGGTCTGCCACTGCCCCTCGCCCCGGACGGCCGGATCGTCCTCATCCTCGACCCCGGGCTCACCGGCCTCGGCTTGGAAGGCTACGGCCTGACCGTCAGCGCCGAAGCGGTACTGCTACGCGCAGCGGGGACCGCCGGGCTGCGCCACGGAGTCCAGACCATCCGCCAGCTCCTGCCGCCCGCCGCACTGAGGGCGCAACCGGTACGCGGCGTGCGATGGTCCCTGCCCGGCGTCGAGATCACGGACGTGCCCCGGTACCCCTGGCGCGGCGCGATGCTCGACGTAGCCCGCCACTTCCAGCCCGTCTCCTTCCTGCGCCGCTTCACCGACCTGCTGGCCCTGCACAAACTCAACGTCCTGCACCTGCACCTCACCGACGACCAGGGCTGGCGGATGCCCATCACCGCGTACCCCAGGCTCACGAAAATCGCAGGGGCACCGCACGGCGGCGCGTACAGCAGCGAGGAGTTACGCGATCTGGTCGCCTACGCCGCCGACCGCGGTGTCACCGTCGTACCGGAGATCGAGATGCCGGGCCACACGCGTGCCGCCCTGGCTGCCTACCCCCACCTCGGCAACTTCCCCGAGCAGCGACTGGACGTGTGGAAGACCTGGGGGGTGTGCGACACCGTCTTCGGCATGACCGACGAGGTCCTCGACTTCTGCCGCACCGTACTGGACGAGGTCATGGACCTCTTCCCCTCCTCCTATATCCACGTCGGCGGCGACGAGTGCCCGACCGCCGAATGGCACCGCTCACCCACTGCCCTGCGGCGCGTGGCCACGGAGGGGCTGACCGGTCCCGACGCCCTCCACGGCTGGTTCATGAAACGCATCGGGAACTTCCTGACCGAGCGCGGGAGGCACCCCTTGGGATGGACAGAGACCGGCAACGACCTGCCCGAGTCGTACGCCGTCCTGGCCTGGCGCGACGAAGAACACGGGCTGACAGCAGCCCGCCGCGGTCAGCCCGTCATCATGACCCCGCACCGATCCACCTACCTCGACTACCCGCAGTCCACCCACCCCGACGAACCACCCGGCCAGCCCGGCGACGCCGTCGACCTGCCAGCCGTGTACGCCACTGCACCCGCACCCGACCACTGGACCCCAGCAGCTGCCGCTCGGGTGCTCGGCACCCAGGCGCAACTGTGGACCGAGTACGTCACCACCGCCGAACACGCCGAGTACCTCGCATTCCCCCGGCTGTCCGCACTGGCCGACACCGCCTGGTCCGGGGGCCGCGACTGGCCCGGATTCCAGGCACGGCTGAACCACCACAGAACCCGGCTCGAGGCTCTCGGAGTGCCAAGCCGCCCCACCGCGATCCTTCCCCCTGAAAGGACCACCCGATGAACCCCACCAGCACGACAACACGCACCCCACGGATCCGCACGTCCCTGGCCGCCGCCCTCGTGGCCGGCCTCGGCTGCGCCACCCTGTCGGCGGCACCCGCTGCCGCAGCCGGCGAGTCCCTGTCCGTCCAGTATCGTCAGAGCGCCACCGGCTCCGACCAGGTCGAACCCTGGCTCAAGGCCGTCAACACCGGCAACAGCGCGGTGTCCCTGAACCAGGTCAAGATCCGCTACTACTTCAAGGCCGACGCCGGCGCCTCGTACACCTACGCCTGCTCCTGGGCGATCAAGGGCTGCGCCAACATCACCGGCACATTCGGCACCCTCTCCAAGCCGACCGCTACCGCCGACCGCTACCTGGAGATCGGTTTCACCGCCGGAGCCGGCACCCTCGCTCCCGGCGCGGACACCGGCGACATGCAACTGCGCTTCCACCGCTCCAACTGGCAGCCGCTCAACCAGGCCGACGACTACTCCTTCGGCCCCTCCCAGACAACGTACGGCAACTGGTCCAAGGTCACCGCCAGCGTGGGCGGTACACCGGTATGGGGAACAGCGCCCGAGGGCAACGACCCGGGACCGGGCCCCGACCCGGACCCGACGGACCCGCCGCCCACCGGCGCCACCCTGTTCGACGACTTCAACTACACCTCCCACACCGACCCGGCGATCGGTGCCCACGGCTGGAACGTGCGCTCCAACAGCGGAGGCCCCGGGGTTCCCGGCGCGGCCTGGGCGCCGGAGAACGTCACCTTCGCCAAGGAGGGGACCAACTCCATCATGAACCTGGAGACCTCCACGGCCGGCACCGCGTCCTCCACGGAGCAGACCGAGGTCCTCACCAAGGCCACCAAGTTCAAGAACGGCACCTACGCCGCGCGGGTCCGCTTCTCCGACGCCCCCCGGTCCGGCCCCGACGGCGACCGGCTCGTGCAGACGTTCTTCACCATCAACGACCTCAAGGCCCCCATGGCCGACGACTACGCCGAGTACGACTTCGAGTACCTGCCCAACGGAGGCTGGGGCGAGCCCGCCAACATCCTCTACACCACGTCCTGGGAGACCTACCGGCCCGACCCGTGGGAGGCCGTCAACCAGCACTCCGAGGCACGCACCAGCTACGCCGGCTGGCACGACCTCGTCCTCACGATCGACGGCAACGCGATCGTCTACTACGTGGACGGGCAGGAGTTCGGCCGCCACGACGCCCGGTACCTGCCGGAACGGCCCATGTCGATCAACTTCAACCAGTGGCTCATCGACCTGGCGGGACAGACCAGCACCACGCCCCGCTCCTACGACCAGAAGGTCGACTACGTCCTGCACGTCAAGGACCAAGTGCTGACTCCGGCCCAGGTGGCGGCGAAGGTCGCCGCCCTGCGGACGACGGGAACCACGTTCCAGGACACCGTGCCCGCGCAGTGATCCGGCGGCCGGCCGGCCGGCGGGCGGGTGCCCTCTGTGCGCCTGCCCGCCGCGTCCGTAGGGCCGGCCTGATTCGAGGATCCAGCAAAGACAGGCTGACAGTCGTAGGCGCCACCGACCGAGCCGATCCGAGATGCTGGCCGCCAGCGGTTTGCCGGGCTGCGCAGATCGGTTCGAACAGGTCTTCGTAGTAGGGGATGGACCGTGGGGCGCGGGCCATGGAGCGGTCTGCCCAGTCGGTGCGGAATGAGCCTGGCTCGATGTGACCGTACGAATGGCGCCGAGCTGGGTGAGGCGGCTGTTGTCGACGCTGTCCATGACGGCCTCGCCCCACCCGCCAGGGGTGAGCTTGGAGCGGTCGGCCATGGTGGCCATCCACTCGTGGTAGCTGCGCAGCTGCGGCAGATGTGCCTGGACGTAGTCGCCGAAGGGGCCGAAGCCGGCGAAGGTCGCGTCCGCACCGGGGTGCATGTGCTCGCGTCCCTCGCGGGGGAGGCCCACGAGGCCGGCGACCACGTTGATCGGGAACACCCGGGCGATGTCGAGCACCCCGTCGAAGGTCTCCCGCGCGACCGTCTGCGCGACGAGTTCGTGCGCGTAGCCGCTGATCCGCTGCCGGATCCTCGCCGGCCCGCGGGGGGCCAGCTTGTCCGAGAGCACGGCTCGTAGCGCGTCGTGCTCGGGTTCTTCGACGCGGTGCGACGTATGGTCGTACGGCCCCGCGTGCGCGTGCTGGCCGCGAGCCTGATAGCCGGCGTGCAGCGGGGGAAGTATGCGAGTAGCCGTCAGCGAAAGATCGCCTTGCCGGGCCCGTCCTCGACGAAACTGCGCACGCCGGTCACTCTGTCCGGTGTCGCGAACAGGCCGGTGAACAAGTCTTGTTCGATGGTGAGTCCGGTGTTCAGGTCGCTTTCCAGGCCGGTGTCGACGGCTTCCTTGGCGGCGCGCAGCGCGAGCGCGGGGCCGCGGGCGAGTTGAGTGGCCCATGCCTGTGCCTCGGCGTAGACCTGATCGGCGGGTACTACCTTGTCGACCAGGCCGATGGTGAGGGCTTCGTCGGCGCGCACGGGGCGGCCGGTGAAGATCAGGTCTTTGGCCTTGGCCGGGCCGATGAGCCGGACCAGGCGTGGGGTGCCGCCGGCTCCTGGAATGAGACCGAGCAGGATCTCCGGTTGGCCCAGTTTGGCGTTCTGCGCGGCGATACGGATGTCGGCGCAGAGCGCCAGTTCGCAGCCGCTGCCCAGTGTGTAGCCGGTCACGGCCGCGACTACGGGCTTGGGGATGCGAGCCACCGCGGTGAAGCAGTCCTGCAGAGCCCGGCCGCGCAGCGCCATTGCCTCGTAATTCATGTCCTGCATTTCCTTGATGTCCGCTCCCGCAGCGAACACCTTCTCTCCACCCCAGAGGATCACCGTACGAACATCGTCGCGCCGGGCGGCTTCCTCGGCGGTCGCGTGCAGCGCATCCTGTAGAGCGGTGTCCAGTGCGTTCATCGGCGGACGGTCGAGGCGGATCGTTCCCACACCGTCGGCTACTTCGAGGCGAATGCTCATACGCGGTCGCCACCTCCCCTTGTTCTCGCCCTGCGGCATCGGATTGTTCAGCTGTCGTAGTCGACAGTCAGGGCTTCGGAGACGGGATAGGTCTGGCAGGTCAGGACGTAGCCCTCATCGACCTCGGAACGTTCCAGGGCGAAGTTGCGGCGCATGTCGCCCTCGACGTCGGTGATGCGGGCGCGACAGGTGCCGCCTGGGGGAAAGTCGAGGCGAGTGTGGCATGCGCCCATCCCAGCAACTGTGGACGAGTAACCACAAGTCTTTCCCTTCAGCAGCAGAGATGATTGCGTCTGCTGGTTATTTCTTTGCGGCAAAACGTCACTAAAACACCAATGGTCCGGTAACCTCTCTGAGGCTCGCTCACATGTTGGCTCCCGGGTGGACCCGGATCCGTGCGGACCGCAGGGAAAGTAATGCAATTTCCTTGCATGGTTTGCGCTAGCCTTGCGCGTATGACGCGACGACTTGCTCAGGTGGCTAAGAAGGTGGGAGTCAGCGAGGCCACGGTCAGCCGGGTACTCAACGGCAAGCCCGGTGTCTCGGATGCGACCCGGCAGTCCGTACTGACGGCGCTGGACGTACTGGGGTACGAACGGCCCACACAGCTGCGAGGTGAGCGTGCGCGCCTCGTGGGACTTGTCCTGCCTGAGCTCCAGAACCCCATCTTTCCCGCGTTCGCGGAAGTGATCGGGGGTGCGTTGGCCCAGCAGGGCTTGACGCCTGTGCTGTGCACACAGACCAAGGGCGGTGTCTCGGAGGCCGATTACGTAGAGCTGCTGCTCCAACAGCAGGTCTCCGGAGTCGTCTTCGCCGGCGGCTTGTTCGCACAGGCCGACGCCCCGCATGCCCACTACCGACAGCTGGCCGAACGCAACATCCCGGTAGTACTCATCAACGCGCCCATCGCGGGGCTGGACTTCCCCTGTGTCTCCTGCGACGACGCGGTCGCCGTTGAGCAGGCGTGGCGCCATCTCGTCTCGCTCGGACACGAAAGAATCGGTCTGATTCTCGGCCCCACTGATCACATTCCGTCGCGTCGGAAGAGGGAGGCCGCTGGGGCGGCGGCGAAGGCCGCCGGCAGGGAGCTGGTAGAGAAGTTCGTCGAGCGGTCGATGTTCTCGCTCGAGGGGGGCCAGGCGGCCGCCTCCCGTCTGCTGGAACGCGGGGTGACGGGAATCGTCTGCGCGAGTGATCCTTTGGCGTTGGGGGCCATCAGGGCTGCCCGTCGGCGGGGCCTCACGGTTCCCTCGGACGTCTCGGTCGTCGGATTCGACGACTCTGCTTTCATGAACTGCACCGAGCCGCCCCTGTCGACGGTGCGGCAGCCCATCGAGGCGATGGGACGAGCCGCAGTTGAACTGCTGTGCGCCCAGATCCAGGGCTCACAGACCCACCCTGGCGAGCTTCTCTTCGAACCGGAATTGGTCGTCCGCGGTTCGACGGCCCAGCCGCCTGCCGCGTAGCGCCGCAGGGCCTCGGCGCCCGGACTCTCGGACTTCAGGCACTCGGGCCCCGGCGCCTCGCTTTCTCCGCAGGTTCTGTGGCCCCAAGTGCTTTCTGTGCTCCACCGGCCACGACCGGCTGTCGATATGTTTCGTGTGCAGCGGCGAATCTTGCGCCCGGTTCATCATGGTGGTTGAGTGGCGGCGTTGTCGCCGGGTCGGATTCACTCGGGCGGGCGCGTCGCCTGGCTCCGCCCGCCTCGCAACGCCGCCCAGCTTTTTTGCCCCTCGCCCGCTCCGCCTCCCATTACGAAGGGCGGGCGAGGGTTCACCTCCTCCGGCCGAACTCCCGTGGTTGCGCCCGGACCGCCAGCGCGTGCCTCGTTTTCCGCGCGTACGTCCCTGTCGTGTCGCCCTGCTTCGCAACCATCAGAACTGCGCCGATCCCAGCTGGGTTTTCTCTCCTCCTTGGTGGCCCCGAGGGGCGCTTCGGGGCCGGACCGCCGAGCCTTGCCGCACCCTCAGCAACACGTGGGCTCCGCCGGTCGACCGTAACCGGAAGGACAGCCCCTGCCTACGGCCGGCTCCAGACCCGTGTCACTGACCTGCAGGAACGGCCGCCTCAACTCGCGGGGCTGTTACGGCCGTTGACAAAGTGGTGACCTAGTAGAAACCTGTCACCTTAGCAACGCAAAAGATCGACCGAATAACTCAAATCCAGTAGATAAGCGCTGCTGTTTCCTCGCAGGTCCCGTGTCAGGTACCTGACGAGGGATCTTGTCATCGTCCACTCGGCGCACCGGCACACGCGCCTCGTCGCCTCACCTCAGTCGACTGCGTGTCGGTGAAAGGCCAGGTGCCGAGCCGTGGCCGTCTGCCCGGATCATGGAACAAGAGGCCATCATGAGAGGCAAACACCAGGGCTGGCGGCTGATCGCAGGCGCGGTGACAGCCGGCTTGATCGCGGTCGGGCTGTTGCCCGTCACCGCCCATGCCGCGGCGGAGGAAGTCAACCTGGCTCTTGGCAAGTCCGCGAAGGCTGGTGGAGCGCACGGCGCCTACCCGGCCGGAAACGTCACCGACGGAAGTCAGCAGTCGTACTGGGAAGGGCCCGCGGGCGCCTTTCCGCAGTGGGTCCAGGTCGACCTCGGAGGCGATGTCCGGGCCGACCGGGTGGCGCTGAAGCTTCCCACCGGGTGGGAGGCGCGTAACCAGACCCTCAATGTGCAGGGAAGCACCGACGGCAGTGCCTTCAGCACTCTCGCCGCGTCGAGTGCCCGCACCTTCGACCCGGCCAAGGTGAACACGGTGAGTATCGGCTTCACGGCTGCCACAGTCCGGTTCGTACGGGTGCAGGTGAGCTCCAACTCCGGTTGGAACGCGGCGCAGCTCTCCGAGCTGGAGGTCTACGGAGAGGGCGACGGGGGGTCGGGGGATCCGCCGACGGACGGCTCGAACCTGGCGCGCAACAAGCCCATCGAGGCCACCTCGACGACGCAGACCTACGTCGCGGCGAACGCCAATGACGACAGCGTCACCAGTTACTGGGAGTCCTCCGGGTTCCCGTCCAGCCTGACGGTGAAGCTCGGCGCGAACGCCGACGTCGAGGCGGTGGTCGTCAAGCTGAACCCCGACCAGGCGTGGGGGGCGAGGACACAGGCGATCCAGGTCCTCGGACGTGAACAGTCGGCCACCGGCTTCACGTCCCTCAAGGCGCGGGCCGACTACACGTTCAGTCCCGCGGCCGGGAAGAACACCGTCACGATCCCGGTGACCGGCCGGTACGCGGACCTCCGGCTCACCTTCTTCTCCAACAGCGGCGGCACCGGTGCCCAGGTCGCGGAGTTCCAGGTCGTGGGCGCGGCGGCGCCGAACCCCGACCTCACCGTCACCGACCTGACCTGGGCCCCGTCCTCCCCGTCCGAGACCGACACCGTGAAGGTCAACGCCACGGTGCGCAACGCGGGGACCGCCCTGGCGGCCGCCACCACGGTGAACGTCAGCCTGGAGGGCACGGTGGCCGGCTCCGCTCCGGTGGCCGCGCTCGCGGCCGGAGCCTCGACGACCGTTGCGGTCACGGTGGGCAAGCGTCCGGTGGGTTCGTACACCGTCTCGGCGGTCGTCGACCCGACCGACACCGTCGCGGAGCAGGACAACAGCAACAACAGCCGGACGGCGTCGGCGAAGCTGGTCGTCGGCCAGAGCCCAGGGCCGGATCTGCGGGTCACGGGCATCACCTCCAACCCGGCCGCCCCGGCGGTCGGCGCGTCGGTCGGCTTCAGTGTGGCGGTACAGAACCGGGGCACCACGGGTGTCGCGGCCGGGACGGTGACCCGACTGGTCGCCGGCACCACCACGCTGAGCGGCACCGCGGGCGCGATCGCCGCGGGTGACACCGTCACCGTCCCGATCAGCGGCCGCTGGACGGCCACGAGCGGCGGAGTCACACTGACCGCGACGGCCGACGCCACGGGCACGGTCACCGAGACCGACGAGAACAACAACGTCTTCGCGCGCTCCGTAGTCGTCGGACGCGGCGCGGCGGTGCCGTACACCGAGTACGAGGCCGAGGACGCCCGCTACCAGGGCGCGCTCCTCACCTCCGACCAGAAGCGGACCTTCGGCCACACCAACTTCGCCACCGAGTCCTCCGGCCGTCAGTCGGTGCGGCTCAACTCGACCGGCCAATTCGTGGAGTTCACCTCCGCCAACGCCGCGAACTCGATCGTCGTGCGCAACTCGATTCCCGACGCCCCGGCCGGCGGCGGCGCCGAAGCGACGATCAGCCTCTACGTCAACGACACCTTCAGCCGGAAGCTGACCCTCTCTTCCAAGCACAGCTGGCTGTACGGGAAGACCGACGACCCCGAGGGCCTGACCAACACCCCGCAGGCGGACGCGCGACGGCTCTTCGACGAGTCCCACGCGCTCCTGACGCAGACCTACCCGGCGGGGACGAAGTTCCGGCTCCAGCGTGACACCGGGGACACGGCCTCCTTCTACATCCTCGACCTGATCGACCTGGAGCAGGTCGCACCGCCGGCGGCGCAGCCCGCGGGATGCACCTCGATCACGAACTACGGCGCCGTGCCGAACGACGGCATCGACGACACCGACGCCATCCAGCGTGCGGTGACGGCAGACCAGAAGGGTGAGATCGGCTGCGTCTGGATCCCGGCCGGCCAGTGGCGGCAGGAGCAGAAGATCCTGACCGACGACCCGCAGAACCGCAGTCAGTTCAACGTGGTGGGCATCCGCGACGTGACGATCCGCGGCGCGGGCATGTGGCACTCCCAGTTCTACACCCTCACCCCGCCGCACCAGGCGGGCGGCATCAACCACCCGCACGAGGGCAACTTCGGCTTCGACATCGACGACAACACCAAGATCTCCGACATCGCCATCTTCGGCTCGGGCACCATCCGCGGCGGCGACGGCAACCAGGAGGGCGGAGTCGGCCTCAACGGGCGGTTCGGCAAGGACACGAAGATCAGCAATGTGTGGATCGAGCACGCGAACGTCGGCGTGTGGGCCGGACGCGACTACTCCAACGTGCCGGAGCTGTGGGGTCCGGGCGACGGCGTGGAGTTCAGCGGGATGCGGATTCGCAACACGTACGCCGACGGCATCAACTTCGCCAACGGTACGCGCAACTCGACCGTCTACAACTCCTCGTTCCGCAACAACGGTGACGACGCGCTCGCGGTCTGGGCCAGCAAGTACGTGAAGGACACGTCGGTGGACGTCGGTCACGACAACCACTTCCGCAACAACACGATCCAGCTGCCGTGGCGCGCCAACGGCATCGCGGTCTATGGCGGTTACGGCAACACCATCGAGAACAACATCATCTCCGACACCATGAACTACCCGGGGATCATGCTGGCGACCGACCATGACCCGCTGCCCTTCTCCGGGCAGACCCTCATCGCCAACAACGCCCTCTACCGCACAGGTGGTGCTTTCTGGAACGAGGACCAGGAATTCGGCGCCATCACCCTGTTCGCGCAGGGCCAGGACATCCCGGGTGTCACCATCCGTGATACGGACATCATCGACTCCACGTACGACGGTATCCAGTTCAAGACGGGTGGCGGCGCGATGCCGGGCGTGAAGGTCACGAACGTCCGCATCGACAAGTCGACCAACGGCTCCGGCATCCTCGCGATGAGCGGTGCCAGGGGCAGCGCCACCCTCACGGACGTCACCATCACCAACTCGGCCGACGGCGACGTCCTGGTCGAGCCCGGCTCGCAGTTCGTCGTCAACAGGGCGGACTAGCCGGCCGCTTCCGCGCGGTGAAGCGCCCTTGCCCCGGCCGCCACCACGGCCGGGGCAGGGGCCGCGCGCGACTACGCGTTCTCTTACGTACTTATCCGACTGAGCCGCGTCTCGACGCCGATGGGCGCGAGGCCGAGATCGGGGACAGATGAGAATCAGAAACTGGAGATCACGGAGCATGAGCACCGTGATCGTGACGAGCCTCCTGGCGCTGGGAGGTCCGCTGGTGACCGCCCGGGCCGCCGGGGGACCCAACATCGCGTTGGGTGATGCGGCAGCGGCGAGCAGCGGGCACAGCGAGTACGGCGCGCGCAACATCACCGACGGAAACCAGGGTACTTACTGGCAGAGCTCCGGTACCACCCTGCCGCAATGGGTGCAGGCCGACCTCGGCACCACGACGCGCGTGGACGAGGTCGTGCTGAAGGTGCCGGCGGGCTGGGAGAGCCGCAGCCAGACGCTCTCCGTCCAGGGCAGTGCCGACGGGACCAGCTTCGCCACCCTCAAGAACTCCGCCCCGTACACCTTCAGCCCGGGCGCGGGCAACACCGTCACCGTGTCCTTCCCGGCCACCCAGACGCGGTTCGTCCGGATCAACATCACCGCCAACAGCGGCTGGGAGGCGGCCCAGCTCTCGGAACTCGAAGTGCACGCGGCCGACGGGTCGTCGGCCAACCTGGCTGCCGGCCGGACCCTGACCGCGAGCAGCCACACCGAGGTCTACAGCGCACCCCAGGCGAACGACGGCAACCGTGCCACCTACTGGGAGAGCAGGAACAACGACCTCCCCCAGTGGCTCAGAGCCGACCTCGGCTCCTCCGTCCGCGTCGACCGCGTCGTCCTGCGCCTGCCGGCCACGTGGGAGGCCCGCAGCCAGACCCTGAAGATCCAGGGCAGCGCGAACGGCACGGACTTCACCGACCTGACGGCCTCCCGGGCGTACACCTTCGACGCGGAGAGCGACCGCTCGGCGACGATCACCTTCGACGCGACCACGACCCGCTACGTCCGTGTCCTGGTCACCGCCAACAGCGCGCAGCCCGCCGCGCAGATATCCGAGTTCGAGGTATACGGGCCGACGACCGGTGACACTCAAGCGCCGACCGTCCCGTCCGGCCTCGCGTACACCGAGCCCGCCACCGGCCAGGTCAGGCTGACCTGGAACGCCTCCTCGGACAACACGGCCGTCACCGGCTACGACATCTACGCCAACGACACCCTGCTCACGAGCGTCGCCGGGAACGTCACCACCTACACCGACAACCGGCCCGCGAACCAGACGGTCACCTACTACGTCCGCGCCAAGGACGCGGCCGGAAACCAGTCCGGCAACAGCAGCACCGTCACCCGGCGCGCCGGCACCGGAGACACGCAGGCGCCCACCGCGCCGACGAACCTGGCCCTCACCGAGCCCGCGAGCGGTCAGATCAAGCTGGCCTGGAACGCCTCCTCGGACAACACGGCCGTCACCGGCTACGACATCTACGCCAACAACATGCTCCGGGACAGTGTCGCGGGCAACGTCACCACCTACACCGACACCCAGCCGGCCACCGCAACGGTCACCTACCACGTCCGCGCCAAGGACGCGGCCGGAAACCAGTCCGGCAACAGCAACACCGTGACCCGCAACGGCAGCGGCGGAGCGGGTTCCAACCTCGCGGTCGGCAAGCAGATCAGCGCCTCGTCCTCGGTCCACACCTTCGTCGCGGAGAACGCCAACGACAACAACACGGCCACCTACTGGGAGGGCGCGGCGGGCAGCTACCCCACCACTCTCACCACGAAGCTGGGCTCGAACGCGGACCTCGACCGCCTGGTGCTCAAGCTGAACCCCGCCGGCTCCTGGTCGACCCGGACCCAGACGATCGAGGTCCTCGGCCGCGAACAGAGCGCCTCGGGCTTCACCGGCCTGGTCGCCGCGAAGAGCTACACGTTCGATCCCGCGAGCGGCAACAGCGTCACCGTCCCCGTCTCCGGCCGCGTCGCCGACGTCCAGCTCAAGTTCACCGCCAACTCCGGTTCCTCCGCCGGGCAGCTCGCCGAGCTCCAGGTCATCGGTGTTCCGGCACCCAACTCGGACCTCGAAGTCACCGACCTGACCACGACGCCCGCGGCTCCCGTCGAGTCGGACGCGATCACCGTGAAGGCCACCGTCCGCAACAGCGGGACCGCCGCCGCGCCGGCCAGCACCGTCGCCCTGCGGCTCGGCGGCACCAAGGTCGCCACCGCCCAGGCCGGGGCGCTCGCGGCAGGAGCGCAGACCACGGTCAGCGCCTCCATCGGGGTCCGCGACGCCGGTTCGTACCAGCTGAGCGCGGTCGCCGACGAGGCGAAGGCGGTCATCGAGCAGAACGAGTCCAACAACACCTTCACCAGCCCCACCGCGCTGGTCGTCAAGCCCGTCTCCAGTTCGGACCTGGTCACCGCCTCGGTGACGACCTCGCCGTCCAGTCCGGCGGCCGGGGACACCGTCTCCTTCAAGGTGGCGCTGAAGAACCAGGGAACCGTGGCGAGTGCCGCAGGGAGCCACGGCGTGACGCTGTCCCTCGTCGACTCCAAGGGCGACACGGTCAAGACCCTGACCGGCGCGCACACCGGCGCCATCGCCGCCGGTTCGTCGGCCGACGTCGGCCTCGGCCCGTGGACGGCGGCCAACGGCTCGTACACCGTCAAGGTCGTCCTGGCCGACGACGCCAATGAGCTGCCGGTCAAGCGCGAGAACAACACCTCCACCCAGCCCCTGTTCGTCGGGCGCGGCGCCAACATGCCGTACGACATGTACGAGGCGGAGGACGGCACGGCTGGCGGCGGCGCCCAGGTCATGGGGCCCAACCGGACGGTCGGCGACATCGCGGGTGAGGCGTCCGGACGTAAGGCCGTCAAGCTCGACGCCACGGGTGAGTACGTCGAGTTCACCACCCGCGCCTCCACCAACACCCTGGTGACCCGCTTCTCGATCCCGGACGCCCCGGGCGGCGGCGGCATCGACTCCACGATCAACGTCTACGTCAACGGGGTGATGAAGAAGGCGCTCCCGCTGACGTCGAAGTACGCCTGGCTGTACGGCGCCGAGACCGCACCCGGCAACGCGCCGGGATCGGGCGCCCCGCGCCACATCTACGACGAGGCGCACCTCATGCTGGGCGAGACGGTTCCCGCCGGAGCGAAGATCCGGCTGCAGAAGGACGCCGCGAACACCTCCACGTACGCGATCGACTTCGTGAACTTCGAACAGGTCGCGCCGATCGCCAACCCGGACCCGGCCGCCTACACGGTGCCGGCCGGCTTCACCCACCAGAACGTCCAGGACGCGCTGGACAGGGTACGGATGGACACCACCGGCAAACTCGTCGGTGTCTACCTGCCGCCGGGCGACTACCAGACGGCGAGCAAGTTCCAGGTGTACGGCAAGGCCGTGAAGGTGACCGGCGCCGGTCCGTGGTACACGAAGTTCCACGCGCCCTCGACGCAGGACAACACCGACGTGGGCTTCCGGGCGGAGGCGTCGTCGAAGGGGTCGTCGTTCTCCGGCTTCGCCTACTTCGGCAACTACACCTCGCGGATCGACGGTCCGGGCAAGGTGTTTGATTTCGCCAACGTCTCGGACATCGTGATCGACAACATCTGGACCGAGCACATGGTGTGCCTCTACTGGGGCGCCAACACCGACCGGATGACGATCAGGAACTCCCGGATCCGCAACATGTTCGCCGACGGCATCAACATGACCAACGGCTCGACGGACAACCTCGTGTCCAACAACGACGCCAGGGCCACGGGCGACGACAGCTTCGCGCTGTTCTCGGCGATCGACGCCGGTGGCGCCGACATGAAGAATAACGTCTACGAGAACCTGACCTCCACGTTGACCTGGCGGGCCGCGGGTGTGGCCGTCTACGGCGGCTACGCCAACACCTTCCGCAACATCCACATCGCGGACACGCTCGTCTACTCCGGAATCACGATCTCCTCGCTGGACTTCGGCTACCCGATGAACGGCTTCGGGACCGATCCGACGCACCTCGAGAACATCTCGATCGTGCGGGCCGGCGGGCACTTCTGGGGCTCGCAGACCTTCCCGGGCATCTGGGTGTTCTCGGCCTCCAAGGTCTTCCAGGGCATCAGGGTCAGCCACGTGGACATCGTCGACCCGACGTACAGCGGGGTCATGTTCCAGACGAACTACGTGGGCGGCCAGCCCCAATTCCCGATCAAGGACACGGTCTTCAGCGACATCTCGATCACCGGTGCCCGCAAGAGCGGCGACGCCTACGACACCAAGTCGGGCTTCGGCCTCTGGGCCAACGAAGGACCCGAATCGGGACAGGGGCCCGCCGTGGGTGAGGTGACGTTCAATGGCCTAGAGCTGAACAACAACGCAGTGGACATCCGCAACACCACATCCACCTTCAAGATCAACGTCAACCCGTGACCCACCCCGTACCGGGGAGGGCCAGGGCATGACGAGGTCAGCGCAAGCCGCTTGCGAGGCTTGCGCTGACCTTTCATGCGTTCCGGAGGCCCGGCTGCGCGGTCCCGCCCCCGACCGTCCAGGCGTCCCTGCCGCTCGCTCGAAGCCCGCACCGGCCCCGGAGCGACCGTCGGCCCCGGAGCGACCGTCGGTCGCCACGAGGCATCCACAGGCGTACTAGGTTGCTGGGGTCCCTCGTGGGCCTCTTGGCCGCACCGTACGCGGGCGCGGCCCCGTCATCTCCGCCAGTACCCCGCCTTCTTGGGCGGCCGTCCGCAAGCGCGCCGTGACACGCCGCCTCGGGCCGCGCTGCGCCGGTCCCTCGGCGAATGCGAGGTGGAAAGAACCCCCGCCCTGGGAGTCGACAACCCGCAGTGCCCGACGTCCAGCGATTTCCGCTCTCCGGGGCACCTCCGGGCTCGACCGCCCGGCCTGTTCCATTCATGAGCGGTGATCCACGGTGAACCTCACTCATCTGTCAAGCAATTACGAAATGAGCGCGAGATATTGCGTTCACTTGTTGGTAGTGGTTGAGTGTGCCGCGCCCTGCATCGCACCGGCGGTGGGGCGACCTCCATGTTCATGCCCGAAGGGGACCACCCATGAGAAGTGCCCGGGTGCGGCATCAGGTTGAGGGGCCTGAACTCGTCCACGCAGAAGATGACTTCAGGTTCGCCGCCATCGGGTGTGACCTCGCCGTCGGCGATCGCATGAAGGTGCTCGACGTGAGCCTTCTGGGCCGCGCAGCCCGGATCGTGGGAGGTCTTCCAGGTCTTCAGGCGTTGAAACGAGACGCCTTCCTTCCGGAGCGGGATGCGCAGGCCCTCGTGGCTGATGCCGTCGGCCACCCCCTCGACTACCAGGAAGTCCGTCGGCTTGGTCGGACTCCAGGCCGGGAACGACAGGTCGTGCTCGGTGGGTTCGGACTTGGCGATCTTCTTGATCTCGCGGTGCTCAGGCGGCCTGAATCTCTTCGGCCGGCCTCCCCTGTACTTCGGACACGGCGAATCGGAGCCGTCCGTGTTGAAGTTGTGGATCACGTCTCTGACACGGTCGTCGCTGGTGAACGACGCCTCGACGATCTTTGCCGCCGGTATGTCCTGCGCGGACAGCAGTGCCATCTGGGCCCGCCGCCAGGTCGCCACCGGCCCGGCGCCCCTGCGGACAACCCGCAGCAGCCGCCGCCCCTCATCGTCGCCGATCTCACGGACGCGCACTCGTATCGCCACCCGGACGGAATGACGGCAACGCGCCGCCTGGCGCGGCACTCGAACCGTGCGTCACACCCCGTGCCCCGCTGCCCCGCCGCAGTTGGCCTGTCTGAGCGTCCCCGTTGGTCAGCGTTTCCGTGCTTCAGCGCGACGAGCCGTCATCGCAGGGCGCCGTGATGCAGTCTTAATCTTGCAACTATGGATCGAAATATTGCGCGCATCTGTAAGTCGTCTTATCGTTGCGCAACAATCAGGGCAGTGCTTGGGCGTCACCTCCAAGGAGCCGTAATGAAGTTCCGTAACCTCCCGATCCTTCTGACCGCAGGCCTCGTACTCAGCCTCGCGGCCTGCGGCAGTGACTCATCGGACTCCAATGCAGGAGACGTGACGATCACTGTTGCGTGTCAGCCGGCGAAGACCGCGGCGAAGCAGCGCAAGGCATGGAACGACGACGTCGCCACGTTCGAGAAGGCGCACCCGGGCGTCAAGGTCAACAGCACTGACCAGCAACCGTGCTTCGACCCGAAGACCTTTGCCGCCAAGCTGGCCGGCGGGCAGATGGAGACGGTCTTCATGGTGCCCGTTACCAACTACGCCGACGTGATAGCCAAGAAGCAGGCAAAGGACATCACCGGCGTGACCAACCTGGTGAAGAACCACGGCGACATCAAGCAGGACGTCAGGGACATGGTCACCAAGGACGGCAAGGTCTACGGCGTTCCCAACGTGAGCTACAGCGTCGGCCTGGTCTACAACCGCAAGCTGTTCACCGAAGCCGGTCTCAACCCCGACAACCCGCCCAAGACCTGGGACGAGGTTCGTACCGCGGCGAAGAAGATCGCTGACCTGGGCGACGGCTATGTCGGCTACGGCGAGTACGGCGGCGGCAACGTCGGCGGCTGGCACTTCGCGCAGTCCATCTTCAGCCGCGGCGGCGAAATGGTCGTCGAAGACAAGGCCGCCTTCAACAGCTCCGAGGGCAAGGCCGTGCTGCAGAACCTGCACGACATGCGCTGGGAGGACGACAGCGTCGGCAGCAGGGTGCTGATCGGCTGGGAGGCGCTGATGCAGCAGATGGCGGCAGGCAAGACGGGCATGATGCTCGGGGCGCCGGACGTCGTCACCGACCTGGTCCAGAAGTTCCAGGGGAATGTCGACGCCTATGGCATCACGGGCGTGCCGGAGGGCAAGGCGTCGTTGACCGGCGGCGAGGCCTACATGATCAACCCCAAGGCGAACGCCGCGCAGACCAAGGCGGCGATGCAGTGGATCGACTTCCAGTTCAATACGCCAGGCAAGGGCCGCCACGACTACGCCCGGGGCAAGGCCAACGGCGAGGCTGTGGGCGTCCCCAACAACGACTACATGGGTGATTCCCAGACCGGCAAGGCCATCGCCAAGGACCGCGACGCGAACGCCGTCCTGCCGACCGAGAACTACACGTTCTATGCCGATGCCGCGGCCGGAGTCGCTCCCAAGCTGGAGCCGGCGAAGGCCCAGGAACTATACGCAGTGCTCGACGTGGCCATGTCCGCGGTGCTGACGCGGAAGAACGCCGACATCGACAAGCTGCTCGCGGACGCCGAGACCAAGGCGAACACGATTCTGGCCCAGGGCTGACAGCGACGGTCCCGGGGTGCCGTCCAGAGGGCGGCACCCCGCATCGGTTCCGCGTCGGAGCCAGAGCCGGGAACTGGAGATCACGATGGAAACACTCACCATGGAGCCGAAGCGGCAGCTCGCGCCGCGTCGTAGACCACCGTCGCAACGCCGTCGGGCGGTGCGGAACAATCTGACCGCCTATGGATTTCTGTGCGCGGCGTTGTTCTGCTTCGCGATGTTCGCGTGGTGGCCGATCATCAAGGAAGTCATCCTCAGCTTCCAGCAGACCAACCTCGTCGACGAGCCGACCTGGGTGGGCCTGGACAACTTCCGTACAGTGGTGGAGGATCCCGCGTTCGGCCAGGCCTGGCGGAACACTTTGGCCTTCACCTTGCTGGCCCTGCTGTGCGGCTACATCGTGCCCTTCGCCGTCGCGATCGTGCTCAACGAACTGCGACACGCTCGGGCGTATCTCCGGTTCGTGGTGTATCTGCCCGTGATGCTGCCGCCGATCGTGTCGGTCCTGTTGTTCCGCTGGTTCTACGATCCCGGTCCGGGGCTGTTCAACCAGGTGCTCGACTTCGTCGGGCTGCCGACGTTGGCCTGGCTGGACTCCACCGACACCGCGCTGATCTCGCTGGTGATCGTCTCCACCTGGATGAACCTCGGGTCCGGGGTGCTGATCTACCTGGCGGCTCTGCAGAACATCCCCGGTGACCTGTACGAGGCGGCGGAACTCGACGGGGCCGGCATCTTCAAGCGGATCTGGCATGTCACGGTCCCGCAGACGCGGCTGATCCTGCTGCTGATGTTGATGCTGCAGATCGTCGCCACGATGCAGGTGTTCATCGAGCCGTACATGCTCACGGGCGGCGGGCCGGAGAACGCGACGGTCACCGTCGCCTACCTGATGTACCAGTACGCCTTCGTCTACGGCGGCAACTACGGGGCCGGCAGCGCACTCGGCCTAATGCTCATGATCATCCTTCTGGCAGTCGCCGCGGTTCAGCTCCGGCTGACGCGCGACGAGAAGAGGTAGGCCCATGCTGAACACAACTGCCCGTCTCAGAACGGCAGATGAGGACAAGGCGGTGGAGCCGGCTCCGCAGCGCAGGAGCAGAAGCAAGACGAAGCGTCGCGGTGCGTGGGCCGAGGGCCATGCCAGAACCATCATTTCCCCGCTGGAGCTGAAGTCCCGCTGGGGCCGGAGAATATATTGGGCATTGCTCGCCACCGTCCTGGTCGTGTTCACCCTGGTGTTCGTGTTCCCGCTCTACTGGATGGTCACCGGGGCGATGAAGACGGGCGAGGAGATCGCCCAGATGCCGCCCTCCCTGTTCCCGAAGGCGCCGGACTTCTCCGTGTTCGCCGATGCCTGGGGACTCTTCGACATGGGGCTGCTGCTCAAGAACACGCTGTTCTACGCCGTCGGCGCATGGCTCTTCGCGCTCGCGGTGGACGTCACCGCCGCATACGCACTGTCCAAGCTCCGGCCGATGTTCGGCAACGTGATCCTGGGGGCCATGCTGGCCACGCTCATGATCCCGCCGATCGTCGTGATGATTCCGGCGTACATCACGGTGACCGATGTGCCCATTTTCGGCTGGCACCTGCTCAACTCGCCCTGGGCCATCTGGTTTCCCGTGGCCGCCAACGGCTTCAACATCTTCCTGCTGAAGCGCTTCTTCGACTCGATTCCGAACGAGCTGCTCGAAGCGGCCGAGATCGACGGCGTACCTCCGTGGCGCGTCCTCGTATCGATCATCCTGCCCATCTCCCGGCCCATCCTCGGCGTGGTGTCCATCTTCACCGTCGTCATGGTCTTCAAGGACTTCGTCTGGCCGCTGCTCGTCCTTCCCGACAGCAGCAAGATGACGATCAGCGTGGGCCTGTCCCAGACCGCGGGAGCGGTGACGCAGAACCAGACCATGGCCGGCCTGGTGATCGCGAGCGTCCCGATGATCATCGTGTTCCTCTTCTTCCAGCGCAGCATCATGGCGGGCCTCACCGTCGGCAGCCTCAAGGGCTGACTGCGCCCTCCGCAAAGCACTCCGCCGCCGGACTACCTGTCCATGTCCCCGCTCAGGCCGGCGGCGGAGTCCCACCTGCCCGAAAGGACCGTCCCGTGGCAGCTGTTCACTCATCCCCCACCGAAGACTGGTGGCGCGACGCCGTCATCTACCAGGTGTACCCCCGAAGTTTCGCGGACGGTGACGGCGACGGCACCGGGGACCTCGCGGGCGTCCGGGCACGACTGCCCTATCTCGCCGAACTCGGCGTCGACGCCGTGTGGTTCACACCCTGGTACGTCTCGCCTCTCGTCGACGGTGGTTACGACGTCGCCGACTACCGCATCGTCGACCCCGCCTTCGGCACCCTCGCCGAGGCCGAGAAGCTGATTGCCGAGGCCCGCGGGTTCGGCATCCGGACCATCGTCGACATCGTCCCGAACCACGTCTCGGACCAGCACGCGTGGTTCCGGGCAGCCCTGGAAGCGGGACCCGGCAGCCCCGAGCGCGAACTGTTCCACTTCCGGCCCGGCCGGGGCGAACACGGCGAGCTGCCGCCCAACAACTGGCCCTCCCAGTTCTCGGGCCGCACCTGGACCCGGGTCCCGGACGGCGAGTGGTACCTCCACCTCTTCACTCCCGAGCAGCCCGACCTCAACTGGGCCCACCCGGCAGTCCGCCGGGAGCATGAGGACGTACTGTGCTTCTGGTTCGAGCGCGGTGTCGCCGGCGTACGGATCGACTCCGCCGCCCTGCTCGCCAAAGACCCCGCCCTCGCCGACTTCGAGGAGGGCATCGACCCCCACCCGTACATCGACCAGGACGAGCTCCACGACATCTACCGGGCCTGGCGCGCCATCGCCGACGAGTACGGCGCCGTCTTCGTCGGCGAGGTGTGGCTGCCCGACGCCGAACGCTTCGCCCGGTATCTGCGCCCCGACGAGCTGCACACCGCTTTCAACTTCAACTTCCTTACCTGCCCCTGGGATCCCGGTCGGCTGCGGCAGGCCATTGACGACACGCTGGCCGAACACGCCCCGGTCGGTGCCCCGGCGACCTGGGTGCTGTGCAATCACGACGTGACGCGGACCGTCACCCGCTACGGCCGCGTGGACACCGGGTTCGACTTCGCCGCGAAGGCCTTCGGTACGCCCACCGATCTGGCTCTCGGCACCCGCCGCGCCCGCGCCGCCGCCCTGCTCACCCTCGCGCTTCCGGGGTCGGTCTACCTGTACCAGGGGGAGGAGCTGGGACTGCCCGAGGCGGACATCCCGCTCGACCGGATCCAGGACCCCATGCACTTCCGCTCCAAAGGCACCGACCCGGGGCGGGACGGCTGCCGGATCCCGTTGCCCTGGACCGCGGACTCCCCGTACGCCGGTTTCGGGGCGCTCACCGAGCCCTGGCTGCCCCAGCCCGCGGGCTGGCCCTCCTACGCCGTCGACCGGCAGAGCACCGACCCGGAGTCGATGCTCACGCTCTACCGGCGGGCGCTGGGGCTGCGACGGTCCTCGGACGGCTTCGGTGACGGCCCGATGACCTGGCTGCCCGCGGCGGACGGCGTCCTCGCCTTCGCACGGACGCACGGTCTGATCTGTGTCGTCAACCTGTCGGACAGTCCCGCCGCCCTCCCGGCGCACCGGGAACTGCTCCTGGGGAGCGGCCCGCTCGACGGCGAGGGCCGGCTGCCGCGGGACACCGCGGTCTGGCTGCGCGCCTGACGTCCCGGCCCCGGCGACGACCAGGCGCGCCCGCAGGAGGGCGCGGCTCTGGGGCCTGACTACCGGCTGCCCTGACCCTCCGACCCCACCTGCCGCCCGAGCCCGTTCCGCACCTTCCCGACGAGGAGCGAAACGGGCTCGGCCCATATTCCCGACTTGGGCGGCCGCATAGAGGAACCGACCGCGGAGGGCTGCCGTGTGGTTTGGGGCGAGACTCACGTGGCTCGGCTACCGACACGGGAAAAGGTCTACGCCGAGTCGCGAAGCACCAGCTGCGGTTCGAAGATCACCGAGGTGGGCTCGGTGCGGGTTCCCTCGATGTGCTCCTGGAGGAGCCGCGCCATCGCGGCCGCCATCTCCTCCATCGGCTGCCGGACCGTGGTCAGCGGCGGTCGGCAGGTGGTCGCCGTCACGGAGTCGTCGAAGCCGACCACCGCCACATCGTCCGGCACCTGCTTACCGTGCTCCCGCAATGTCTGGCAGGCTCCCTGCGCCATCAGGTCGTTGGCCGCGAACACGCCGTCGGTGTCCGGGTGCTCGGCCAACAGGCGAGCCATCGCCGCCGCACCGCTGTCGAGCGTGAACCCGCCCTCGGCGATGGGGAGGTAGGGGTGGCCATGGCGCGCTATGGTGTCCCGGAAACCGGCCAACCGGTCCTGGGCCGCGGGCAGGTCCAGGGGCCCCGTAATGGTCACGATACGCCGACAGCCGCGTTCGAGCAGGCGCTCGGCCGCCAGTCGCCCCTCATCGCGGCAGACTGCCGTGAGAACGACGCGGAGCACTCATGGCACTTGGCGATGATGGTCGTGATCCTCGCCGAGCACTCCGACCAACCCATCGACGTAGGGCGCACGATTCAGCTCGTCCTCCTGCATGATCTCGTGGAGATCTACGCGGGCGACACTCCCCTGTACGACAGTGGCGCGGGTATCGATCAGCGGGAGCGGGAAGCCGTCGCGGCCGACGAACTCTTCACACTGCTTCCGACGGACCAAGCCCAGCGCATGCGAACCCTCTGGGATGAGTTCGAGGAACGCCGCACTCCCGAAGCCAAATTCGCCAAGGCCATGGACCGGCTGCAGCCACTTCTTCTCAACTGGATGGCCCGCGGTGGCACGTGGCGCACTCCAGGCGTCACCGCCGACGATGTCCGGGCCCGCAAGGCTGTAATCGGTGATGCTTCCTCGGCGTTGTGGAAGGCCGGGCGACGCCTCATCGATGAGGGCGAGAGACGCGGCTGGTCGAGGGGGCCGCAGTTACGTGTGACGAGTAGTCGCCGTCGCCAATCCGCCCGGGAAGAGGAACGCCGCCATGAGGAGCGGATTACCGTGGAACGGGAGGCGCGGTGGCGCGTGTGCGTGGACTGCGGGCAGAGGTTCACCGACGACCGGTGGAAGCGGATCGACTCCCGGGACTGGCGGTATCGCCAGTCACACCCGCACCTGTGCGACACCTGCCAGAACCGGGTTGTCCCAGCGCACCAACAGGTCCGGCCCCGCCGAGCGCACGGCGGGGCCGGAACCCGAGAGCGTCGTAGCCTTTCCAGCCGGCAGACACCGTGTCCTGGAACGTCGTGCCCGCGGTGCGAAAGGCGCTCACCTTGGCGTTCACCTGCGCCGGCGTAAGTACCTGGTTCTTCATGTGCAGGACGTAGTCGACCAGACACTGGCCGATCGACTGGTAAAGAAATCGGGCCTCGCGAAGGGGTGGGCATGGAAAGCTGACGTGCCGATCCGGGCCTGCCCTGGACCACCCTGCAACGCTGCTGGCGAGCCTGGACCAACGCGCCCCCGTCACCCGAACTCCAAGCACTGAACAACGCCGTCGGCGCAGTAGACTCACTTGATCTCTACTGCCCGGTCTCAGGACGGGACCCCACGGCACGATGTGGTGTGCGGATCATTGGCTCATGCTCCCCGCCATCTGGCCGAGAACACCCCCGGCAGCCCGGCGGGGAATGAGGCTTGGACCGCTTCGGGATATGCCGTGTGCTTCTCGTGCTCGGCCAGGGCTCGGTAGATGCTGGACAGGCGCGGGATGAAGCCCTCGGGGCGGCTGGTGGGATCGGCACTCTCGATCACCGCTCCGTTGCAGGTGGAATTGCTCAGCCGAACGCAGAGAAGGCCCGCACTTCCCTCTCTCGCTGGGAATCCCGCACGGCACTCCAGTCCAGTGCCTGCCGCGCCTGGAGCCTCGTCTGCTCGGCCACCTTCCGGGTCTCGGCCAGCACATCACCGCGCTCCCGGACCAGCTGGCCATAGATTGGCGGATCCTCAGATATCTCTGCGCTGTTCATGATCTGATCCTTCCCGTATCCCATCGACCTGTCACTTCCTTCAGGGGAAGACGTCCCACGTCACGCGCTTTGCACGTGCACACCGAAGGCATCATCTGCACTGACGCCAGCGAGAACCCCAGTGTCAGGGGCCAGTTCTGATTTCCCGCTCGCGGCCAGGCGGGGTCTCGGCCGAGCCACTGGAGCGATGACCGTACCTGCACCGAAGCGTTGAGGTGAGCAGGTCTGATCCGGGGGCGCGATGGCACTCATGCCGTTCGCCGCAAGCTCCGGCGCGATAGCGCCCACCGGTTTCGGCAAGCAGCTGGCGGGAACTGCGCTGCGCCCCGCTGCCGGTTTTCGGCAGCGGGGCGCATGGGTGATGCGGTGGTTCAGTTCTTCTTGAAGACGGTGACGGCGAGGCTGCCGGCGGTGTTGCCGGTGGCGTCGACCTTGCCGGTGGTGTCGAGGATCTTCTTCCACGAGCCGGCGGGCAGGTTCACCGTGGAGGAGTTGTTGGTGGGGTTGTAGACCACGACGGTGTCGTAGCTGGTGGGGGCGGCGGCGTTGGAGCTGATCGCAGAGGTGACGACCTGGCCGTTGACGGTGGTACTGGTCTGGTTGCTGACCGCGTCCCAGGAGGCCAGGCGCAGGGCGGGGGTGGATTTCCGCAGGTCGATGGCGTCCTTGTAGTACGTGAAGGTCGCTGAGTTGGCAATCTTCTCGCCCCACTGGATGGCGTTGACGCTGTCTCCGGCCTCGTAGGAGTTCTTGGCCGTTTCGTAGTCGCCGTTGACGACCTTCGAGTGGAGGAATTCGTCGCCTTCGTGGATGAAGGGGATGCCCTGGGAGGTGAGGATCATGCCGGTGCCGAAGCGGTCCATCTGACCGGCGCGCCCGGCGGAGCCTCCGGTGACGCCGGAGTAGGTGATCTTGTCCCAGAGGTTGAGGTCGTCGTGGGCGGAAACGTAGTTGATGCTCTGCTCGGGGTCGTGGGCGAAGGCCGGGCTCCAGGGATCGGACAGCGGGCTGGTGCTCTTCACCGCGAGAGGTGAGCCTCGCATGCCGGTGGCGACGGCGGCCGCGTTGGAGGCAGAGCCGCCCATGTAGCCGAGGTTCTGGTCGCGGGTACCGCCCTTGACGGCGTCGCGGTAGGCGCCGTTGAAGACTCCCACGTGTGCGTCGGCCAGCGCGGGGACGGTGCCGTAGCGGACCTTCTGGGATTCGAGGGGGTCACTGACGCCGCCGCTCCAGGGTTCGCCGTGGATCTGCAGCATGCGGTCGGGGAAGGTGGCCTGGAGGTGCTTGGCCCAGTTGTCGACGTTCTTGTACTGGTGGACGCCAAGGAGGTCGAAGCGGAAGCCGTCGAGGTTGTAGTTCTTCACCCACTGTTCGAGGCTGTCGCGGATCATGCGGCTGACCATCGGGTTGCCGTCGTCGATGGAGTTGCCGGTGCCGGAGAGCTCGGTCTGGTGGTAGTACTTGCCGCTGATGTTCTGGAAGACGTCCTTGCTGGCGGTGTGGTTGTAGACGACGTCCATGAGGACGCGTATGCCGTTCTTGTGGTGCTCGTTGATCATGTCCTTGAACTCGCGGATGCGGTCCTCGGGTGCGCTGAACTGGGAGAACTGCTCTTCGGGGACGTTGAAGTTGACAGGGTCATAGCCCCAGTTCGGCACAGTGCTGTTGAAGTCGAAGGCCGGCAGGAGCTGGACGTGGGTGACGCCGAGTTCCTTGAGGTGGTCGATGCCGGTCTTGGCGCCGTTGTGGGTGGTGCCGCCCTGGACGAGGCCGAGGAACTTACCGCGCTTGGCGCTGTCCACGCCGGAGCTGGCGTCGATGGTGAAGTTGCGCACGCTCATCTCGTAGACGACCGCGTCCTCGCGCTGTGTCTGAGCGGGGGTGGGGGCCCAGGAGCCGCCGGTGGGCTTGACGGCACCCGCGTCGAGCACGATGCCTTCGGTGGTGCCGGGCTTGACCATCGCGGCGTAGGGGTCGCGGACGGTGTTGTTGCCGACGCGGAACTGGTACGCCTTGTTCTTCAGGTCGCCGGTGACGACGGCCTGGTACACGCCGGTGTAGCCGGACAGGGTCACAGGGGTGAGGGTGTGGCTCGTGCCGTCGACGGTGACGGTGACCTGGGAGCTGTCGGGGGACCAGATGCGGAAGGTCGTCTTGGCCGGGGTGTAGAGGGCGCCGAGGGTGCCGTCCGTGGGCGCGGGCTCGTTGCCACCGGACTCGGTCTCGACGCTCAACACGTGTGAGGTGCTGCTGTAGCTGAACTTCGTGGTGGCTCCGGCGCGCGGCACGGTGAAGCTGATGTTGCCGCCGGTGGGGCTGCCGCCCTGCCCGTAGCTCTCGTCCCAGGACTGGCCGATGGCCGTCTTCACCTGATGGGTGCCCGCAGGGATCGAGGTGGTGGACCAGGTGTAGGTGCCGTCGGCGTCGATGTCCTGGAGCCAGGATTTGAGGCAGTCCGAAGCCCAGTCGGCGGCGCAGCCGATCTCCGACTGGAAGGTGCCCCCGACGGTGACGATCTTGCTGGTGATGTCGTCGGTGACCCAGTGGGTGACGGGGTCGTAGACGAAGGTGACCTTCTTCCCGCCGACGGGAACGGTCAAGGGGATGTCGGCGCCGTAGGACTGGGCCTTGGCTCCGTAGTTCTCCGACCAGCTTTTGTTGATCGCCGCCTTGTAGGCGTAGCTGCCCGCCGGGAGGGTGTACGTCTTGGACCAGGCGCCTGATCCGTCGGTGCGGGCGGTGAGCTGGGCCTGGGAGCAGTCGGTGGACCAGTCTGCCGAGCAGCCGATCTCGGTGTTGAACGTGCCGGGGACGGAGACCGCGGTCGGGGCCGCGGCCTGAGCCGGAGCGCTGAGGGCGGGGACGAGGGCGAGGCTGAGGGCTCCGGCGGTGAGGGCCGCGGACAGGGTGCGGGCTCTGCGCTGCCGGGGTGGGTGCGAGGTGCCGTGCATGGAGGTGCCTCCTCGAAGGGGGGTCCGCTCCGACCGCCGTGTCAGAGGGCCGTGAGCGGGTGGGGCGGCGCCGGTTGATCGTCGGCGGCGCGGCCGTGCGGCAAGGCAGTTGACTGCCGGCTTCGGTGCGCGTGCCCTTCGGGACAGTCGGAGACACACGCTCTTAACCTGTTTGCTAAATCAAGTTAATAATGTGTGTAGCGGGGGGAGTCAAGACGTCGCGCAGGAGATTGCCGTGACGGAAGTAGGCCGCGTGCACAGGGTGGTTGGGCATGCCCGTGCGGCCCGGCAGGGCAGCGGTGGATCGCTGTCCTGCCGGGCTGGGTGGTGGCTGTTCCGGGGCTTGGTTACCGCTCGACGAACACGGCGACTGTGTGCGCGGGGACGGTGAACGTGCCGCTGTCGGCGCGGAACGTGGACTGCTTGACGACTGCGTCGCCGCCCTGCGCCAGGACCGGGTGCAGCACCTGCCGACTGCCCGTCAGGTCCTTCAGGGGCTGCTTCTGTGCTTGCGGAGTGGTGTTGTAGACGACGGTGACGGACTTGTAGGTGTCGAGCCCGCGGCCGTTCAGGTGCTGGGTGATGACTCCGGGGGTTTCGCCCGGCGTGCCGGAGAGCGGGAAGCTCAGGCGCTTCTGCACCGAGGCGGCGCTGCCGAGCGCGAACAGCGGCGTGGACTTCTTGATCTTCAGGAGTTGCTGGAACTGAACAGCGGTGTCACCGATCTCGCCGCAGCCGGGGACCAGGGACGCGTCGGCCAGCAAGGGCTTGGCGTAGTCCCACTGGCCGCGGTTGGATTCGGCCAGCGGCAGGCCGTGGCCGAAGCCGTTGCCGGCGCGGCAGTCCCACTGGATGGCGTTGAACCAGTCGCCGCTGTCGTAGGAGTTGCCGTCCAGCGACTTCGAGCGCAGCAGGTCGGTGCCGCCCTGGGCCATGCTCGGGCTCTGGGAGAGGGTGCTGGTGGCCAGGGCCAGGGCCTGGACACGGGCGCGGGCCGCCGACGTGGTGCCGATCGGGAGCTTGTAGGCCAGCGCGTCGTACAGGGCCAGGTTGTCGTGGGCCTCGACGTAGTTGACGGCCTCACCGGGAGATGCCGTGTATCCGGCCGGGTGGCCGTTGTAGTCGAGCTGGGCGCCTGTGCGGCGGGTGCCGTCGCTGGTGGTGAAGGAGTAGTCGGCGAGGTTGCCGGTCAGCCCGATCTTCACCAGGTCCATGTCCTTCAGCAGCCGGGCCTTCTGCTGGGCCGGGGTGCCGTTGACCTCGGCGCCGTTCGGGTCGGTGAACAGGCCGCTGGCGAAACCCTGACGGCGGGGGTCGGCATCTGAGATCCCGCCGCCGCGTACGCCGTCGCGCAGCCGGTCGTTGAAGGTGCCGATGCCGGTGCCGGCCATGTTCTCCTGGGTGGCCTGGACGAACCGGGCATCGTCGGCGACCACCCCGTAGTTCCATCCCTCCCCGTAGAGGGCGATGTTCTTCCCGTCGATGCCGTCGTGTCGGGGGATGAGGTCGGCCAGGGCGTCGTCGACGTCGAGCATGGTCTGCTTCGGGTCCAGGCCCATCAGGTCGAAGCGGAAGCCGTCGATGCGGTACTGCCTGGCCCAGGTGGTGACGGAGTCGACGACGAGCTTGTTCATCATCGCGTGCTCCGGGGCGGTGTCGGCGCAGCAACTGTCGCGGGTGACGGTGCCGGTGGCGTCCAGTCGGTGGTAGTAGCCGGGGACGATGCGGTCCAGGACAGAGGCCGGGTCCTGTCCTGCGGCTGCGGTGTGGTTGTAGACGACGTCCATAACGACCCGCAGACCGGCGCCGTGGAGCCGCTGGACCATCCGCCGGAACTCCACGGTGCGCGAGGCACCGTTCGGGTCACCGGCGTAGGAGCCCTCGGGCACGGTGAAGTGGAGCGGGTTGTACCCCCAGTTGTAGGCGTCGGTGGCCTGGGTGCCGGCCACGCATGCCTGCTGTGCCTCGGAGTCCGGAGCCATCGAGGGCAGGTCGCACGCGGGGGCGGCCTGGTCGGCGCGCTTCTCGGCGGTACCGGCGAAGTCGAAGGCGGGCAGGAGCTGCACGGAAGTGACGCCGGAGCCCGCCAGCTCCTTGAGGTGCTTGAAACCGGCTGACGTCGGGTGGGTGAGGGCGTCGTACGTGCCGCGCTCGGCGGCGGGGACCTGCGCGTCGGCGGCCGAGAAGTCCCGAAGGTGAAGTTCCTGGATCTGCTGCTGACCGGCGGCGATCGCCTTGGGCGAACGGCTGTCCTTCCAGCCGCGCGGTGCTGTCACCGGGTCATCGAGGTCGACGATCTGACTGAGCTGGGAGTCGGCGGACAGCGAGAGCGAGTACGGGTCGGTGACACGGTTGGTGACGGTCTTCAGGACGGCGGGCGCCCAGACCTTCACGGCGAACCGGTAGTAGGTGTTCTTCCAGTTCTTCTCGCCGCGGACCGACCAGACACCGGTGCGGGCATCGAGCTTCATCGCCACGAGACGCGGCTCGGTGGACGTCGCCGTGTCGTACAGCTCGGCGCTGACGCTCTTCGCGGTTGGCGCCCACAGTGAAAGCGTCGGCCTGCCGCCCCGGAAGACGGGACCGAGTTCGGCCCTCTTCGCCCGTGCGGCGTAGAGGTCGTCGAGTACGCCGGGGGTCTGCAGGCCGGTCGCGGTGCGCAGGGTGCCGTCCGGGTCGAGGGCGGCGACGGCGACCTGGCCCTTTAGGAGATCGGGGGCCTTGGCGGCCCAGGCGCGCGGCAGCCGCAGCGCTCCGAGCTTCGCAAGGTGGGGGTACTTCTCCTTCAGTGCGGTGGGCAGTCCTGCCGGGTCGTGGGTCAGAGGGATGATGGTGCCGCCGGTGATGCCGGTTCCGCCCGCCGCGAGGCCGCCGTCGGGGGCGGCGGCGAGCTGGTAGGTCCCGGCGGCCGGCTTGTCGCCGAGGTCCCAGGCGATCAGGTCCTCGGTGAGCCAGTGCGCTGCCCGGGGGGCGAGGCTGGGCTTGGGGTCACCCGCGTAGACGTTGAGGACCTGCGAGGAGGCGGTGTGGCTGAACGTCGTCCTCGCACCGTCGGCGGCCACGGTGAACGAGGTCTCCGTGCCCATGGGTGTGCCGGGCAGCCCCAGGGCGGCGCGGGCCTTGTAGGTGCCGGAGGGCAGGGAGGCGGTGGTGAAGGTACTCGTGCCGTCACCGTCGGGGTCGGTGAGCCAGGAGGCCAGGCAGTCGGCGGCCCCGTCCGTCACGCAGCCCAGTTCGCTCTGGAAGTCACCGACAGCGGTGACGAGGGTGGTGGTGAGCGTGTCGGTGACCCAGTGGGTGACCGGGTCGTAGACGAAAGTGACGTCCGCGCCGCCGGCCGGGACGGTCAGTGGGATGTTCGCACCGCCCTGAACGGCGTTGAGCCCGTAGTTGACCGCCCAGCTCTTGTCGAGCGCGGCCTTGTAGGAGTACGACCCGGCCTTGAGGCGGGCGGTGAGGGACCAGGCGCCGTCGGCGCGGCGCACCATCTGGGCCTGATCGCAGTCGGGCGCCCAGTCTCCGGCGCAACCGAACTGAAAGCCGAAGTCGGAGGCGATCGCGACTGCGGCGGGCGGGGCTTCCGCGGCGAACGCCGGGGGGAGGCCCGCGGCGCCGGTGGTTCCGGCGAGCACGAGTGCGGTGACGGTGAGCTGGGGTATCAGCCGTCGGCCGGGGCCGGGCGCGCGGAGGGGTCTACGAAGCATGGAGACCTCGCTGTCTCATCGGCGGGACGGGAGTCGTCCCGGAAACTCGTAGGGTGGTGCAGCAGATAGAGACGACAGCGCGGGCTGGCCGTCGGGCAGTTCAGCGGGAGGACCACCAAGCGGTGGTGTCGGCCGGCAGGGCCGTCTCGGTGTCCATCCCAGTGATCTGGGCGCTGGAGAGCAGCAGCTCGCCCGGGACCGTGAGCCGGACCGGCTCACCGCTGGTGTTGACGGTGCAGGTGAAGACCCCGCCATCGGGGGTAGGCCGCTCGAACACGAGAACACCCTGGGGGCTCTCCAGCCAACGCAGGTTGTCGGCTGCGCCCAGGGCGGGATGGGTGCGGCGGATGGTCAGCGCCGCACGGTAGAGCTCCAACGTCGAGGCGGGGTCACCTGTTTGCGCATCGACACTGAGCTTGGCCCACTCGGCGGGCTGGGGCAGCCAGCTCGGGCCACCGTTCACAGTGCCGAAGCCGTAGGGGGCCTGGGTGCCGGACCACGGGATGGGGACTCGGCAGCCGTCGCGGAAGCCGTCCTGGCCGTCGGCCCGGAAGTAGGAGGGATCCTGCCGGGCCTCGTCGGGCAGGTCGGTGACGTCGGGCAGGCCCAGCTCCTCCCCCTGGTAGATGTAGGCGGAGCCGGGCAGGGCGAGCATGAGGAGAGTGGCGGCGCGAGCGCGCCGCAGCCCCAGTGCCTGATCGCCGACGGTGCGGATCTGGGTACCCAGACCGGGCGGGTTGGCGAAACGGGTGGTGTGCCGTGTGACGTCGTGGTTGGACAGGACCCAGGTGGGCGGAGCGCCGATGTGGCGCACGGTGGTGAGGGTCTCGTCGATGACCTGCCGCAGGGGGTCTGCTTCCCAGGAGGTGGCCAGGTACTGGAAGTTGAACGCCTGGTGCAGTTCGTCGGGGCGCACGTAGTTGGCGGTGCGCTGAAGGGTGGGGGCCCACGCCTCCGCGACGCCGATGCGGTCCCCGGCGTACTCCTCGAGGATGGTGCGCCAGCCGCGGTAGATGTCGTGCACGCCGTCCTGGTCGAAGCACGGGCCGGCGCCGCTGTCCAGCAGGTGCAGCGGGTTGTGGGCGCCGAGGTCGGGCAGGCCGGGGGCTTTGACCAGGCCGTGGGCAACGTCGATGCGGAAGCCGTCGACGCCCAGGTCGAGCCAGAACCGCAGGATCGAGGCGAACTCGTCGTGGACGGCCCGGTGGTCCCAGTTGAAGTCCGGCTGCTGAGGGGCGAACAGGTGCAGGTACCACTGTCCTGGTGTGCCGTCGGGGTTCTTGGTGCGGGTCCAGGCGGGTCCGCCGAATACCGACTCCCAGTCGTTGGGCGGCTGCTCGCCGCCTGGCCCCAGACCGTCGCGGAAGTGGAAGCGTTCACGCAGGCGGGATCCGGGTCCTTCTCGCAGGGCTTGCTGGAACCAGACGTGTTCGTCCGAGCAGTGGTTGGGGACCAGGTCGACGATGATGCGCAGGCCCAGTTCGTGGGCGTCCTCGATCAGGGCCACGGCATCGTCCAGGGTGCCGAACATCGGGTCGACGACCCGGTAGTCGGCGACGTCGTATCCGGCGTCGGCCTGGGGGGAGGCGTAGAACGGAGAGAGCCACACCGCGTCGACGCCCAAGGAGCGCAGGTAGGGCAGTCGGCTGCGGATGCCGGGGAGGTCGCCCATGCCGTCGCCGTTGGAATCGGCGAAGCTGCGCGGGTAGACCTGGTAGATCACCGCTTCGCGCCACCAGTCGGCAGGGGGAGCGGGCGGTGCGGCCGGTACGGGGTGGTGGGCAAGCAGGTGCTGGGTCATGGAGTGGGGTCCTCACGACGGTGGCGCGCGGCGCGCCGACGGCAGGCAGGGGGCTTCGCTGCGGAGCAGGGCCACGGGATACGCGGGGCAACGGCTGGGAACGGCGGTGGGTCAGCCTTTGGTGCCGCCGGCGGTGAGGCCGGTGACGAGGTGCTTCTGGACGACGTAGAAGACCAGGCCGGCGGGGATGGCGATGAGCACGGAGGTCGCCGCCATGTAGTTCCACTGGGAGTTGAACTGACTGATGTAGGACTGCAGGCCCACCGCGAGGGTGTAATTGCCTTCCGAAAGCATGAACTTCGACGCGAAGGCGACCTCGCCCCAGGCGGTGAGGAAGGTGTAGAACGCGGCGACCGCGAGACCGGGCCGGGCCAGCGGAAGGATGAGGCGCCAGAACGTCCCGAAGGGGGTCAGGCCGTCGATGCGACCCGCCTCGTCGATCTCGACGGGAATGGTGTCGAAGTAGCCCTTGAGCAGCCACGCGCAGTACGGGACGGCAGTGGAGCAGTAGATCAGGACCAGGCCGCCATAGGTGTCGAGCAGGCCGATGCTTCCCATGATCTTGTACAGCGGCACCATCAGGACGGCGACGGGGAACATCTGGGTGAGCAGGAAGGTGTACATCAGTGACCCGCGGCCCAGGAACTTCATGCGGGAGACGGCGTAGGCGGCGCTGGCGGCGATCATGACGCCGATGAGCATGGTGCCGAAGGCGACGATCAGCGAGTTGATCATCCAGGTGCCGAACCCGGTGTCCTGGAGCACGTGTCCGTAGTTGGACAGGGTCAGGTTGTCCAGGATGCGGCCGGGGTGCTGGTAGTCGTTCTTGTCCGGGCCGAGCGAGATGTAGAAGATCCACAGGATGGGGAAGACGGCGATGAACGCGGCGGCGATCAGGAAGCCGTGCAGCGAGGCGGAGGCGGAGCGGCGTCGGCCGCCGCGCGGACGGTTCGGGGTGGCCTTGCGGCCCGGCGCAGGGTGGTGGGCGGCCGGAGGGGTGGTCGTGGTGGTGGTCATGCCAGGACTCCCTGGTCGTTGCGCTTGAGCCAGCGGCGGTAGACGCTCGTGAAGACGACCAGGATCGACAGGCACAGGATGCCGACGGTCGCCGAGCCGGCGTAGTCCTGGGGCTGCTGGCCGAAGAAGAGCCGGTAGGCGTACGTCACGAGGATCTGGACGCTGTCGCTGTTCCCGGCGAACAGCAGGAAGATCACGTTGAACTGGTTGAACGTCCAGATCACACCGAGCAGGATCACCGTGCTGCTGACGGGCCGCAGCCCGGGCAGGATGACATGGACGAACCGCTGCCAGGGGGTGGCGCCGTCCATCTCCGCGGCCTCGTGGAGTTCGCGGGGAATGGCCTGCAGTCCGCCGAGCATGGAGATCATCATGAACGGCACCCCGCACCAGATGTTCACGCCGATCGCGGCGAACTTCTGCGCCAGAGGATCACTCAGCCACGACGGTCCGGGCAGTCCGATCAGGCCAAGGAGCTGGTTGACGACACCGTCGTCGGCCAGGATCAGCCGCCAGCCGAAGATGGTCACGAACGTGGGCACGGCCCACGGCAGGATGAGCAGCAGCCGGTAGAGGCTGCGCGCCCGTATGTCGCGGTTGAGTGTGATGGCCAGGGCCAGGCCGATGGCGTAGGTCAGAGCGACGCAGGCCACCGTCCAGACGATCGTCCACACAAGGTGCGGCCAGAACTGGTTGTTGGCCCCGGTAAGGACGTCGGCGTAGTTCTTCAGCCCGACCCAGGAGAAGCTGTCGGGGATGTGGTTGACGCCGATGGTGCGGCCAACGTTCTGGCTGGTGGCGTCGGTGAAGGTGAGGTAGACCCCCTGCACCAGCGGGTAGGCGACGACGGCACTCAGGACGAGGACCACGGGTACGCACATGGCCCAGGCGTACCAGCGCTGATTGTAGGAGTTCTTGACTCGGTTGAGCGGGCCGGAACCGGGCCCGGTAGTTCGCTGGCGACGGTTCGCGCGGGCAGGCTTGCCCTCGACGACGGCGGTCATCTGGCACCTCGGGGACAGGGATGAGGAAGAGAGACGTCGGGTGCGGTCCGCCCCGCCCCGCATCCGGCGGGGCGGGACGGACCACATTCCTTAGCTGACGCTGTAGTCCGACAGGAGCTTCTTCGCCTCGGCGGCTGCGTTGTCCAGGCCGCCTTCGGTGCCCTCCTGACCGGAGAGGATCTTGATCAGCTGGGTCTCCAGCGGGGTGTACAGCGAGCTGTACTCCGGCAGGGCCTTACGCGGCTGACCGCTGGGCAGGACCTTCTGGTACCCGGCGATGCCCGGGTTGGCGGTGACCTCGGCGGTGTAGGCGTCACCGCGGGTGGGCAGGGTGCCGTTCTTCAGGGCGACCTGACTCTGCGACTTAGCGGAGGTCATGAAGGCGATGAACTTGCTCGACGCCTCCTGGTGCGCGGCGTCCGAGCCCGCGTAGGCGACGAGGTTGTGACCGCCCAGCGGCGCCCCCGCCTTGCCCGTGCTGCCGGCCGGTACGGGTGCGATGCCTAGGTTGTTCTTGTCGGCGAACGCCGAGCCCTTGAAGACGTTGGCGTTCTCCCACGGGCCCTGGATGATGGAGGCGACCTTGCCACTGCTGAAGGCGTCCATGATGTTGGGGTAGGCGTTGCTGGTGGTGTCCAGCTTCCGCGCACCCTTGGCCTTCACCAGGTCCTTGAGCGTGTCGATGCCCTTGATCGCGGCCGACGAGTTCAGCGTGATCTTCTTCGCCTCGGGGTCGACCATGTCGGTGCCCTCGCCGTAGAGGAACGGCATGGCGTAGTACCCCTGGGGAGTGAAGGCGAAGCCGTCGAGGCCGGTCTCGTCCTTGAGCTTGGCGATGTCACTCTTCCACTGCGCCCAGGTGGTTGGCGCCTTGGTGATCCCGGCCTTGGTGAACAGGTCCTTGTTGTACATCATCGCCAGGGTGTCGGTGACCTGCGGGATGCCGTAGAGCTTGCCCTCGTACTTGCCCTGCTCGACCAGGCCGGGCTCGAAGGCGGCGACGTCCTTGCCCGCGGCGGTGTCGTCCAGCGGGGCGAGGTAGCCGGCCTTCGCGAAGCCCGGGGTCCAGCCGACGTCGGCGCGCAGCACGTCGGGGGCTCCCTTGCTGCCCGCGGCCGTCTGGAACTTGGTCTGCGCGTCGCCGAAGGGCACGCTGACGTAGGTGACCTTGATGTCGGGGTTGGCCTTCTCGAACTCCTTGACCAGGGCCTTGTACGTCGGTCCTTCGTTGGTGGCGTCCGAGGTGTCCCACCAGGTGATGGTCACCGGGCCGGAGGCGTCCCCGGAGTCGGAGGTACCGCCGGAGCAGGAGCTTGCACAGATGGTGATGGCCGATATCAGGGCGGCTGCGGCGATGCCACGGCGCATGAGGACTCCTCGATGGAAAGACTGATCCGACAACGGCGGACCCGGTACTGCCGCCGGCAGCGGGGCGAAGCCGGCAGCAGTATGCGGATGCACCTCCAGCACGTCCGTGCGCTGGAGGCCGGGACGCGGGGCATGCTTCCTCACCAGGAGGAGGGCTGGTTGCCTCATTTTCTGGTGTGGCGAGAGCCTTGCGAGCTCTTCGTTTCGCAGAAGCTAGCAGGTTATTAACAGGAGTTAGTTAACGGTTTCGTAACGCGTTCGCCATCTTGGTCGAACCGTGGTGGGGCCATGGCAAACGCCGCCCGGGGCACTCCGGAAACCGGAGTGGAGGGGCGGCGCGGGACGGATGGGCGGGGAGGGTGCTCGGTCGGTCAGTCGGAGAGCCCTGGTCCGCCGGGGCGGCTGCTGGAGTCGCGGACGACCAGGTGAGTGCCGAGGAGTTGGTGCGGGTGCTGGTCCTCGTTACGCATCGCGGAGAACAGCAGGTCGGCGGCCGTGCGGCCCTTGGTAGTGATGGCCTGGCGGATGGTCGTCAACCGAGGGCGCGTCCACGACGACTCCGGCAGATCGTCGTACCCGGTCACCGTCACGTCGCCGGGCACGTTCAGCCCGAGGTCGTGCATGGCGTCTACGGCACCGAACGCGAGGATGTCCGACATCGCCACGACGGCAGTGGGCGGCGCCGAAGCCATCAGCGCCTTCGCGGCACGGAACCCTTCCATCCTCGTCGCGGGCACCTCTGCCAGCTCAAGGTCGCCCATGCCCATGCCGGACTCCTCCAGAGCCCGTGTGATCCCCGCGATACGACGGGCCAGCGGGCCCCGGTAGCCGCGCTCCGCGTGCTCCGGTCCGGGATCAATCGAAAGGAGCGCGATCCGCCGGTGCCCCAGATCCAGCACATGACGCATCACCTCGTACGCCCCGCCCTCGTCATCCACGTCCACGCTGGACACGTCCTCGTGAGGACTGCTGTCCACCAGCACGAACGGGATACCCCGCCGGCGCAGCTCCGCCACTTCACCGCGGTCGTGCTCCAGCCCGCACACGATGAATCCGTCGACCGCTGCGTACGGAATGGCCTTCAGCATCGAGTCCCGCAGCGGAGGGGTCAGCAGCAGCGTGTACCCCTGCTCGTCGCACACCTGACCCACCCCCGTCAGAAACCGGGCGTAGTAGGGGTTCTCCATGACCTTCGCCAGGTTCTGCGGCAGCAGCACACCCAACGACTGCGTCTGGCCCGCCTTCAGCATCCGCGCCAGAGTGTGGGGGACGTAACTGAGCTCCTGCGCCGCAGCAAGGATACGGTCGCGTGTGGCGGTCGAGAGCTTCTCGGGACTGTTGAACGCGAACGACACCGCCGACCGCGAGACACCCGCGGCCTTGGCCACGTCATTGGCGGTAGGGCGCGTGCGCCCACCACGCGGCCCAGCCCCGGACGAAATGCTTGACATGCCCAGCCCTCGATGTCTAAACGATTACTAACGATATAGCGCACATAGGGCAACTGAACCAGAAAGTCGAAGGTCGACCGGCGCATTCTCCTCCGCTGCCAGGGCCCGGTGGGCATTAACCCATTAATAACTTGAGTTAGCAAACCTGTCTCAAGCTTGCCCGCCGGAATCAGCCACGGTGGGGCATCGACTGTCGGCCGCGTAGCCCACCAACGCGTGCCGGTCCGCGATGCAGACCTGATGACGGCACTCGGCGTCATCCGAGCCGTGCCCGCCGGAGGGCGGGTCCGCGTCGTGACTGTGGTCGCGCACCTTGCGTGAAACTGACACCCGATGAAGGACGCCTCCATGTCCCGCCTCAGTCGATCTGATCCCTGTCACAAGTGATCACAGCCACTCGTTTCAGAGGATCTGGTCCGAGGCCACGTGCCCGGCCTCGGACCAGATCCTCTGGGATGGATCACTTCACGACACTGCTCACGAGGCGTCCCGAACCCGACAGTCTTGAACCCGACAAGGGAGTTGTCTAATGAGGCTCCTGGAAATCGCCGTTGGTCTCCGCCCACTCCAGCGGCAGCAGAGCCTCCGCCTGCCGGACAAGGCCGCGCACGAACTCGGCATCTCCCGGCTCCAGGTGCGGCCCGCTGCGGCCAGGTGTCACTGGGTTTTGCCGATAGCCGGGCCGCTGCCGACGGGGGCGGGGCGCGAGGGAGAGGCGGCGTTTATCCGGCGGGCCAGCGCACCGATGCCGCGGAAGACTACCTTCTCCTGCCGCGAGGGCAGGACGACGCCCATCGGCCGCACCGTTTGTTGCTCACCGGCAGCGGAGCCCACTCATCGTCTGTCAGATCCCCTCTGCCGATCGCGTCCGGAGCGAAGTGTCACTTGATCGAAGACGTGTGCTGCGGCGATGCGGTGACGATCCAGACGTGCCGGGGGATGTGGACACCGTCGGCGTCTCGAACTCCGTGAGTGTGTCGCGCACTTTGGAGCGGAGGTCGGTGGCGTCGCCCGCGTCGGCGCCCGGCCGGCCTGCTGCCATTGGACGGTGACCTTGATGTGGACGCCGAGCATCCAGGCAAGGATCGCGGCGGGGAGTTCGGTGGCCAGGGTGAAGAGCGCTGTCGATCGATCCTGCCTGGGCCGGATTCCAATCTTGTGCCAGCGAGGACCGTATAGATGATCGCGTTCGTGGAGACGAGGGGGCCGATCACCGGGGTTTGCAGGTGCAGGCGAGCCCTTCGCGGATCTCGCGAAGCAGGGATCGTTCGGCTGTTCTCGGCTGCGGTGGTGTTTCGGGAGTGCGGATCCGGAGGGCGCAGCAGGCGCTGACGAGATGGGAGACGGCGTCGAGGGTGACCGCTCCGGCGGCGCCGATCAGCATGCCGGCGAGGGCCGGGCCGCCGATGTCCGCCAGGGTGTTGGCGCTGGCCAGCCTTGAGTTGGCCTGGAGTAGCTGCTCGAAAGGCACCAGATGCGGAATGTACGACAGGCTCGCCGCCATGCCGACGACCTGGGAGGACCGATGGTGAAGGCCACCAGCCACAACTGCGGGAGAGCAAAGGGCACCCAGGTGCTGTCTGCTGAGACAGCACGTCTACCGAGACAGGGGCCTGTTCTTACTGAGGTTTTCAGGGTGGGGTCGGTGGGCTGATGGCCAGTCTTGTGGCGGTGGAGGGCAGCATGGGGCATGAACTGCCTGGTGTGGAGGGTACGTACAGCGAAGTGACGCTCGCAATCGAGGAGCGGATAGTTGGGTATCTCCAGGAGTTGTGGGAGAAGGAAGTGGTGGGAGCCGGGCTGCGGACACCCTCATTTCCCATGTCTCTCCCAGACGAACTGGCGAAACCCGCTCCGCCGCTGTTGAGCGGCCTTCCCACCCTGGAGTACTAGTGATTGTTGTCTGGATCAACGGTGCGTTCAGTGCGGGCAAGACCAGCGCCGCACGCGAACTGATCGATCTGATCCCGAACAGCACCTTCTACGACCCCGAACTGATCGGCGGGGGACTGCGTGACCTGCTGCCGCAGAAGCGGCTCGCGGAGGTCGGCGACTACCAGGACCTCCCGATCTGGCGCCGCCTGGTCGTCGACACCGCGGCCGCGCTGCTCGCCGAAGTGGGCGGCACGCTGGTGGTGCCCATGACACTCCTGCGCCAGGAGTACCGCGACGAGATCTTCGGTGGTCTCGCCGCGCGGCGCATCCCGGTGTGCCATGTGCTGCTGTCGGCAGACGAAACGATCCTGCGCGAACGGATCGCCGCCCGCGAGGAGTGGACGGACGATCCCGAAGGGAGCGGGCGCGTACGGCAGTGGGCGTACGAGCACATCGAGCCGTACCGCGCCGCGCTCTCCTGGCTCGCCGACGACGCCCATGTCATCGACACCAGCGGACTGACCGCCGCCGAGACCGCCGTACGGATCGCCGACGCCGTACGGACCGGGGCCGCCAGGAACTGCGAGATCGTGCAGACACCCGCGCCCACCGCCGAAACCCTCGCCGCGGGCGTGCTGCTCTTCGACGAGGCGGACCGGGTGCTGCTCGTCGACCCCACCTACAAGCCGGGGTGGGAGTTCCCCGGCGGTGTCGTGGAGCGGGGAGAGGCGCCCGCACGCGCCGGCATACGCGAGGTCAAGGAAGAGATAGGGATAGAACTCGCCGACGTACCCAAGCTGCTGGTCGTCGACTGGGAGCCGCCGCGGCCGCCCGCCTTCGGCGGTCTGCGGCTGATCTTCGACGGCGGCACGCTCGACAGCGCGGCGGCCGGGCAGCTGGTGCTGCCCGGCTCCGAACTGCGCGGCTGGCGCTTCGTCACCGAGGAGGAGGCCGCCGGTCTGCTCCCCTCCAACCGTTACGAGCGGCTGCGCTGGGCCCTGCGGGCCCGCGAGAGGTCAGCCGTGCTCAATCTGGAGGCCGGAGTCCCGGTCGGCTGATGCCCGCAGAGCGGCAGCCGTGCCGTCCGCCAGCGGGTCGCCGTGGCCGAAGCAGGCCACAGCGGGGGCGAGCGCCGCCAGGCGGCGGAAGGACTCCAGGGCCCGCTCGCGGTCGGTGTCGAACACGTCCCAGCATGACCCGGCCGGCACCGGCGACACAGTCGCCCGTGAACAGCACACCGTGCCGCGGCAGGTGGACGGCGATGCTGCCGTCCGTGTGGCCGGGCGGGTGCGCCACCCGCGCCCCGCCGAAGCCGAGCGGGTCGCCGCCCTCGGCCTCCCGGTCCACCCGGGTGGCCGGGGCCGGCTCCGCCGTCAGCCCGTGGGCGTGCAGCGGACGCTCCCGGTCCAGCAGCACGGGCTCGGGCACCGGCTGCTCGCCACGGATCACGGGCGCGTCGAGCCGGTGCGCCACCACCTCGGCGCCGTACCGCCGCGCCAGTTCCCCGGCGGCGCCGACGTGGTCGCGGTGGCAGTGGGTGAGGACGATCCGGCGGACGTTCTCCGGGCGCGGGCCCAGGCTCCGTACCGCCTCTTCGATGTCCGTCGCCGCGCCCTTGCGGCCCGCGCCGATCAGGGGCGGTTCCGCGCCGTCGCGCCAGAGGTACGGCGGACCGGCCGCCCGCCGTACGGGTCCACGCTGCCGGCGATCTCCGCTCCGCTCTCAGCCCTGCTTCGAGCGCGCGTAGTTGACGAGGAACAGCGCCTCGGCGACGGACATCCGCTCCAGTTCCCCGGGCGAGACGCTCTCGTTCACCGCGTGGATCTGCGCCTCGGGCTCGCTGAGGCCGACGAGCAGGATCTCGGCCTTCGGGTAGAGGGCGGAGAGCGTGTTGCACAGCGGGATCGAGCCGCCCATGCCGGACGTCTGCATCTCCTCGCCCGGGTACGCCACGCGCATCGCCTCCGCCATCGAGGCGTACGCCGGACTGCCGACGTCCGCCTGGAACGGCTGGCCCTGGCCCACCTGCTCCACCGAGACCCGCGCGCCCCACGGCGTGTGCGCCAGGAGGTGCGCGGTCAGCAGCTTCGTCGCCTCGGCCGCGTCCTGCCCCGGCGGCACCCGCAGGCTGATCTGCGCCCGCGCGCTCGCCTGGAGGGACGGCGTCGCGCCGACCACCGGCGGGCAGTCGATGCCGATGACCGTGACGGCGGGGCGGGCCCAGATGCGGTCGGCGACCGTGCCGTGGCCGATCAGCCCGACACCGTCGAGGACGCGCGCGTCCTTGCGGAACTCCTCCTCGGGGTACTCCAGGCCGTCCCACGAGGATTCGGCACCCAGCCCGTCCACGGTGGTCGAACCGTCCTCGGCGCGCAGTGAGGCCAGCAGCTGGATGAGCGCGGCCAGCGCGTCCGGGGCGGCGCCGCCGAACTGTCCCGAGTGCAGGTTGCCCTCAAGGGTGTCGATCCGCACGCGCAGCATGGTCATGCCGCGCAGCGTCGCGGTGACCGTCGGCAGGCCGACGCGGAAGTTGCCGGTGTCGCCGATGACGATCGTGTCGGCGGCCAGCAGCTCCGGGTGCGCCTCGGCGTACCGCTCCAGGCCGCCCGTGCCCTGCTCCTCCGAGCCCTCCGCGATGACCTTCACCGAGACCGGAACGCCGCCGTTCGCCTTGAGGGCGCGCAGCGCGAGCAGGTGCATGATGAGGCCGCCCTTGCAGTCGGCCGCGCCGCGCCCGTACCAGCGGCCGTCGCGCTCGGTCAGCTCGAAGGGCGGGGAGACCCAGGCGGACTCGTCCAGCGGCGGCTGCACGTCGTAGTGCGCGTACAGCAGAACGGTCGGAGCGCCTGCCGGGCCCGGCAGGAAGCCGTAGACCGACTGGGTGCCGTCGGGGGTGTCGAGCAGCGCGACGTCCTCGAAGCCCTCGGAGCGCAGTGAGTCGGCGATCCAGACCGCGGCCGCCTCGCACTCGCTCTTCGGGAACTGCGCGGTATCCGCCACCGACTGGAAGGCCACCAGCTCGGCCAGCTCCGTCTTCGCGCGGGGCATCAGTGAGGCGATGGTCTCGGCGATCGGATTCGCGTTCATGGGCACGCTCCTCGTGGGTGCGACGTTGTTGTACGTATATGCGTTCGTACGGGGTATGCCGACAAAAGCACGCCCGATCCTCCCACAGCGAGATCGGCGGCTCCTGCGCCGTAGGATGCGTCAGCAGTACGGACCACTGGGCGGATCAGGAGCAGAAGCACATCGTGAGCAGCGAGAACGCAGACGCCGGACATGAGCGCGAAGAGCCGGTGTGGGACGTCGTGGTGGTCGGTGCCGGGCCCGCCGGGTCGTCGGCGGCATATGCGGCCGCGGTCGCGGGGCGGCGTGTACTTCTTCTGGAGAAGGCGGAGCTGCCCCGTTACAAGACCTGCGGCGGTGGCATCATCGGACCTTCGCGCGACGCGCTGCCACCCGGCTTCGAACTCCCGTTCAAGGACCGCGTGCATGCCGTGACGTTCTCGCTGGGCGGGAAGCTGACGCGGACGCGCCGCTCGAAGCAGATGCTCTTCGGTCTCATCAACCGGCCGGAGTTCGACGCCGGGCTGGTGGAAGAGGCACGGAAGGCGGGCGCCGTGGTCCGTACCGGAGCGTCGGTCGCGCGCGTCGAGCAGCACGGCTCGGCCGTGCCGGACCGGCGTACGGTGGCCGTCGTCCTGGCGGACGGCGAGACGGTGCTCGCCCGTTCGGTGGTCGGCGCGGACGGCAGTGCCGGCCGGATAGGGGCGCATGTCGGGGTCAAGCTCGACCAGGTGGATCTCGGCCTGGAGGCGGAGATCCCGGTGCCCGCGACGGTCGCCGAGGACTGGGCGGGGCGGGTGCTCATCGACTGGGGACCGCTCCCGGGGAGCTACGGCTGGGTGTTCCCCAAGGGGGAGACGCTGACGGTCGGCGTGATCTCGGCGCGCGGTGACGGCGCCGCCACCAAGCGGTACCTGGAGGACTTCATCGCCCGCCTCGGGCTGGCCGGTTTCGAACCCGCGGTGTCCTCCGGGCATCTGACGCGCTGCCGCAGCGACGACTCGCCGCTTTCGCGCGGCCGGGTGCTGGTGTGCGGGGACGCGGCGGGGCTGCTGGAGCCGTGGACCCGTGAGGGCATCTCCTTCGCGCTGCGGTCGGGGCGGCTCGCGGGGGAGTGGGCGGTGCGGATCGCGGAGGCGCAGGACGCCGTGGACGCCCGCCGCCAGGCACTGAACTACGCCTTCGCCATCAAGGCGGGACTGGGTGTGGAAATGGGTGTCGGGCGGCGGATGCTCGCGCTGTTCGAGCGGCGGCCGGGGCTGCTGCACGCGGCCATAACCGGATTCCGGCCGGCCTGGAAGATGTTCGCGGGGATCACGCGCGGCTCGACGACGCTGGCCGAGACGGTGCGTACGCGCCCTGTCGTCCAGCGCGCGCTGAGTGCGCTGGACAGGCCGTGAACCGCAGGCCGTAGGGCCGTAGGTCATGGGCGCGTAGGCCGTGGGGCGCGTAGGCCGTGGGGCGCGGCCCGGCGCGGCCGGTGCTCGGGCCGGTGCTCGGGCCGGTCCTCGACGGCGGTGCGGAGGGCCGGGCGGCCGGGGAGGTGCGGCGCGGTTCCCCGGCGCGGGGGCGGGACCGGCGCCGTCGGAGAAAGCACCCGCCTCGGCCTTCCTGCCGAGGCGGATCCCGCCTCCGCCGGCGGCACGCACGGTGTGCGCCCCCCGGAAGCGTCAGTGGGGCGCGTGGCCCGGCGGATCACCGCGGGCGTGGCCCGGACCTCCCCGACCCCCGCTCCCGCCCCGCCGGTCTCGCCCACGCCGTGGACCCGACCGGCGATCAGGCCGCGGGCGCCGCCCCCTTCGCCGTGCTCCGCAGCAGCGAGGGGTCCTGACACAGCACCCGCCGGTGCGGGGAGCGCAGGGCCGGGCCCGGATCGGCGCCCCTCGCCTCCGCGAGGCGGCGCCGCGTCTCCTCGTATTCCTCGAGGAGCTGGGCGTCGGCACGGCGCTGGCGATCCTCGTCGACGCGACGCTCGTCCGCGTGGTGCTGCGACCCGTCGCGATGCGCCCCGACGGGCGCGCCGACTGGTGGGCGCCCGGCCCGCTGCGCCGGCTGCACGCCCGCTTCGGCCTGCGGGAGGCTCCGGCGGCGGTCCCCGACGGCCGGCTACTCCACCGGGAGCGCGTGTGATCACGCCGCCCGGCTGCCGGGGGCCTCGACGCCGGCCGCGATCGTGTTCGTGCAGGCCGGGCCCGGGTTCGCGGCCCGCTCCGAGGAACCGCCCGGGAGCGAGGCGCTGGGGCAGCTCACCGAACGGGAGCGGGAGGTGACGGCTCCGGCGGGCATCGGCCTGGCCGACGAGGAGAGCGCCCGCCGTCTCGCCGTCGACCCGCTCGCCGCGAAGACACATGTCAGCCGCGCCGTGGTGAAGCCCGGCGTCCGCGACCGGGCCCAACCGGCCGTACCGGACTACGAGTCGGGGCTGGTACGGCCGGGCTGGCCGGGCTGAGTCCCGGGCGCGCCCCGGTAGCCCCACAGCACGTGCACGACCCGCAGGACGAAGACGACCACCGCCAGGGCGCCCCCGGCGACCAGCATGACCTTGCTCAGGGCGGGAGAGGCACCGAGGAGGTACCAGGGGCCGGTGACGGCCGCGAAGGTGACGCCCGCCAGGACGGCCGCGCTCAGCAGGGCGTACCCGATCTCGACCGTCATCGCGTCGCGCTGTGCCTGCGTCCTCGTCACCATGTACCGGAGTCTCACAGCGGGTGCGGCCGACGGGCAAGAGGCACCCGCCGGCCGCAGACGTCCCCCTCGCCGGGCAATCCGGGGCGCCGACCCGCTCCGGCGCGGCCTCGGCCGCCTCCGGTACGGACTTCGCTGGGGCGGGGTCTGCCGGGGACGGTACCCGCGCAGCCCGGTGAGCGTGGTGAGCAGCCCCACGGCCGCGACCGCCGTCACCGCGGCCGGGCCCGGGCCCGGCCGGAAGCTGTCCAGCACCGCCCGGGGCGAGCCGCCCCCGCTGCCACCCGCCGTGATCAGCGCGATCACCACGGCCAGGAAGATCGCCCCGCCCACCTGGACGGAGGTGTTGAGCAAGGCCCGGCACCACGCCCTGCTCGTGGTCGGCCACGCCGGTGGTGGCCTGGAGGGTGAGCGAGGGGAAGACCGGCGCCCGGGCCGGGCCGATCAGCAGCATCGAAGGCAGGGGCACGGCGGCGCACTGCGGGGTGAGGCTGATGCGCGGGAAGAGCACGTAACCGGTCACGGGGAAGGAGAGCAGGGTGCGGGCGGAGGCCCAGCCGGCTTCCGGTGCCTGTACGACGGTGAGGGCGAGCAGCGGTATCGAGGCCGTGCCTCACCGGCGCGGGCCGGGCACGCCACGCGGAGGACCGGCCTTTCCAGCGCGCGGTGCTCGCACGGATGCCGGCGGACCGGACCGAGTGGGGGCTGCGCGGTCAGACGGCCGACTTCTCCTCCCACAGGCGCACGAGCGCGTCGTCACCGGACGTGGTGAGCACGGAGAGCGGCAGCCTGTTCCAGAGGGCCAGCCAGAGCTGCCCGGCGGGCCCGCTCAGCTCGCAGTCGGCGGGCCCCTCGTCGCCGCGCTCCGTGCGCGGCGGACCGTCGGAGAGCCGCACCGTCCATACGTCGCCCGAGTCCGCCGCCCGTACGCGCAGAACGCGTGGCACGTCGGTGCGCACCCGGCTGCGGTCGCGGGCATGGAATCCGCGGAGCAGCTCGTCGACGCCGTCCACCGCGAACTCCGGCCGCACCGGGGAGAGCCCGGTGCCCCGTGCCGACTCCGCGTCCGCGCGGTGGACCGCCGTCTCGTGCGCCTGGCGCCGAGCCCAGAAGGCGAGCGGCGACGGCGCGGGCAGGAAGGACCAGCACTCCAGGTCCTCGGTGGCCGTGCTCAGCGCGGCCACCAGCAGGCTGTGCCCCTCCCGGAACCAGTGCAGCAGTGCCTCCCCGTCCAGGCCGGGATCGCTTCCCAGGGGGCGGCGCTCGGTATGGCCGGCTATGACATACGTCATGGCCCACCGGTGGACCGCGCCCGTGTGCCGCAGCAGGTCCCGCACCTGCCAGCCGGGGCAGGTGGGCACGAGGGCGTCCGGGCCCGCCTGTTCGGCGGCGGCGGCCATCAACTGGCCCTGCTGGTCCAGCGTTTTGATGAAATCGGCGGTCTCCATGGTTTCCATGCGGCAGATTGTGCCAGCCGCCGGGCGGAGGTCAGGCGCCCTGTGGACGGACGGGACGCGAGACGCCGCGGAGCAGCCGGGAGAACCAGCCGAGTGCGAACGACTGGAGGAGTACGGAGACCGGCAGGGCGACGTACAGGAACCACACCGACTCGCTCACGGCCTCCCCGAAGAGGTCACCGCCGATGAAGAAGGCGAAGATCGTGGGCGCGCTGAGCAGGAACAGCCACGCCCCGGCGAACGAGGCGTCCTCGTGGGTGACGAAGAGGGCGTCGGCCGTGACGAACACCGCGGTCGCCGCGACCAGGCCGAGGTAGACCAGCGAGGCGGGGTTGCGGAACGTCAGGCGCGCGACGGTGTGCAGCTGTCGGGTGGTCATGGTGATCTCTCCGTCCGGTGGGTTGCCTCCAGGGTGCGCCCGCGGGGCCGGGCACACCTGAGTACGCCTACTCAGACGGGCCGGGCGGGCCGGACGGGCCGCCCGGTGACGCGTTCCGTGCCGAGTACCCCAGGAGCGCGGCGACGGCGGCCAGTGCGGCCACTGTCGTCAGGGCGACGGGAAGGGAGAACCAGTCGGCGAGGAATCCGATGACCGGCGGTCCGACGAGCATGCCGCCGTAACCGAGCGTGGACGCCGCCGCGACACCGCTCGGCCCGGCCAGCGCGCCGGCCCTGGCGACGGCCACGGGGAAGATGTTCGCGAGGCCGAGCCCGGTCACGGCGAAGCCGAGGAGCACCAGCCAGGTGGCGGGTGCGAGCGCGCCGAGGAGCATGCCCGCGGCGGCGAGCGATCCGCCCGCCACCAGGGTGCGGGTCTGGCCGAGCCGTTCGAGCAGCGTGGTGCCGCTGAGCCGGCCCGCCGCCATGGCCAGCGCGAAGAAGGAGTACCCGGCGGCGGCGACGCCCGGGTGGGCGTGGAGGTCCTGCTGGAGGTGGAGGGTGCCCCATTCCGCGAGCGCCCCTTCGCCGTACGCCGTGCACAGTGCGATCACTCCGAAGAGCGCGACGGCCTTTCGGGCCGTTCCCCGGAGCGGTCGCGGGCCGTTCCCCGGCTGCTCCTGAAGGCGTTCCGGAGAAGGCACCCGGTTGCGCAGCAGCGCGGGAGCGGTCAGGGCGGTCACGACGAGCCCGATGCCGGTCAGCCCCAGCAGATGGGCGGTGGGGGAGAGGTGGGCGGCGACCAGGCCGCCGAGCCCGGCCCCGGCCATGCCGCCGAGGCTGAAAGCGGCGTGGAAACTCGGCATCACCGGGCGCCGCATGGCCGCGACCAGATCGACCGCCGCACTGTTCATCGCGACGTTGATGCCACCGTACGAGGCGCCGAAGACCAGCAGCACCAGACCGAGCGCGAGTGTCGAGTGCGTCTGCGCGGGCAGCGCGATGCTCAGCGACAGCAGCGCGCCGCAGGCCACGGTCACCGGGTGGCTGCCGAAGCGCCGGCACAGCCGCCCGGTGAGCATCATCGTGATCACCGCGCCCCCGGACACCCCCAGGAGGGCGAGGCCGAGGTCGCTCGCGGAGGCCCCGGTCTGTTCCTTGATGGCCGGGATACGGACCACCCAGCCGGCGAAGAGGAAGCCGTCGAGGGCGAAGAACACGGTCAGCGCGGTGCGGAGGCGGGACAGGGAGGCTGCGGCGGCGTTCTCGCCCCGGCCCCCCGGAACGGCCGTCCGTAGTTTGTTTAGTTGCGGCACAAAGTCAGCATAGGGGCCGTGCCCCGATCCGTACAAGGCGAGCGGTGGCGCCGCGGACCGGCGGAGCCGGGCCCGGACGATCTTCCCGTTCATGGGAGACTCGCCCCCATGAACGGGAAGGCGACCACCATCAGAACGAGGCTGGAGAGGGGCCGGAGCGCGCTCGGGCCCGCCCTGGAACTGGTGCACACAGGACGGGCGCCCACCCGCGCCGTCCTCACCGCCGAACTCGGCGTCACCAGGGCCACCGCCGGCGCGGTCGCCGCCGAACTGGAGTCCCTGGGGCTGATCCAGGTCGACTCCCGGCCGGGCGCGGCGGCCGGCTCGCAGGGCCGCCCCTCGCACCGGCTGGCCGTCAACGACTCGGGCCCCGTCGTCCTCGCCGCGCAGATCCACGCCGACGGCTACCGCGCGGCGCTCGTCGGCCTCGGCGGCAGGACCGTCGCGACCGCGCCCGGCTGCGAGACGGTCTCCGCCGATCCGGCGCAGGTCATCGGGGCGGCGGTCGAGGCCGGCGCCGAACTGCTGCGTGAGAGCGGCCGCCGCTGCGTCGGCGCGGGCCTCGCCGTGCCGTCCGCCGTCGCCGAGCCGGAGGGCACCGCCCTGAACCCGCTGCACCTCGCATGGCCCGCGGGCGCCCCGGTCCGCGACATCTTCGCCGAACAGGTACGCGCGGCGGGCATCACGGGTCCCGCCTTCGCCGGCAACGACGTCAACCTCACCGCCCTCGCCGAACACCGCCACGGAGCGGGACGCGGTGCCCAGCACCTCCTCTGCGTCGCCACCGGCCACCGGGGCGTCGGCGGCGCACTGGTCGTCGACGGCCGCCTGCACACCGGCAGTTCGGGCCTCGCCCTCGAAGTCGGCCACCTCACGGTCAACCCCGACGGCCGCCCCTGCTACTGCGGCGGCCGCGGCTGCCTCGACGTCGAGACCGACCCGCTGGCCTTCCTCACCGCGGCCGGCCGGCCCCCGGGACCCGAGGTCTCGCTGCTCCAGCAGTCCCGCGAGCTGCTGCGCGGGAAGTACGACGACCCCGCGATCCGCAGAGCCGGCGAAGAGCTCATCGACCGCCTCGGACTCGGCCTCGCCGGACTCGTCAACATCCTCAACCCCGACCGCATCATTCTCGGCGGCCTCCACCGCGAACTGCTCGATGCCGACCCGGAACGCCTGCGCGCCGTGGTCGCCGACCGCAGCCTCTGGGGACGCAGCGGCGGCGTACCCATCCTGCCGTGCACGCTCGACCACAACAGCCTCGTGGGAGCGGCCGAGCTGGCGTGGCAGCCGGTGCTCGACGACCCGCTCGCCGCGCTCGCGGGCGCGAGGGACATGGCATGACCGACCGCTGTCCGCCCATCGACCCCCACGACCGGGGCATGCTCGACGTCGGCCACGGCAACCTCGTCCACTGGGAGGTCTGCGGCAATCCCGAAGGCAAGCCCGCGCTCGTCGTCCACGGCGGCCCCGGCTCCGGCTGCGACCCCGGCGTACGCCGCTGCTTCGACCCGGAGCGCTACCGGACCGTCCTCTTCGACCAGCGCGGATGCGGCCGCAGCACGCCTCACGCGAGCGACCCCGCCACCGACCTCACCCACAACACCACCCACCAACTGGTCCGCGACATGGAACGGCTGAGGGAGCACCTGGGCATCGACCGCTGGCTCCTCTTCGGCGGATCCTGGGGGTCCACGCTGATCCTCGCCTACGCCGAGGCCCATCCGGACCGCGTCTCGGAGATCGTCGTCTCCGGTGTCACCACGACCCGCCGCTCGGAGATCGACTGGCTGTACCGGGGCGTCGCACGGTTCTTCCCCGAGGCGTGGCAGCGGCTGCGAGCGGGCGTTCCCGGGAACGTCCGCGACGGCGACCTCGTCGCGGCGTACGCACGGCTCGTCTCGGACCCCGACCCGGACGTACGGGCCAGGGCGACCGCCGACTGGTGCGCCTGGGAGGACGCGGTGCTCTCCCTGGAACCGGGCGGCAGCGCCCATCCCTACGGCGACCTCCCCGACGCCGCCCGCACCGCGCTGGTGCGCCTCGCCTCGCACTACTTCGCCCACGGTGCCTGGCTGGACGAGGGGCAGCTGCTGCGCGACGCGGGACGGCTGGCCGGCATCCCGGGCGTACTGCTCCACGGCCGCCACGACCTCAGCAGCCCGCACGGCACCGCCTGGGAACTCGCCCAGGTCTGGCCGGACGCGGAGCTGACCGTCGTCGACGACGCGGGGCACAAGGGCAGCGAGACGATGCGGGCCCTGGTGATCGGCGCACTCGACCGGTTCGCGGGACCCCGGATCAGCCGCTGAGCCACTCCGTCCCGAACGCGCGCGCCGCGTTGCCGGTGAGCATCCGCTCCACGAGCGCTTCGCCCAGGGTGACGTCCAGGCGCGGGCGCAGCCGTCGCAGCAGGTACGGCATGCCGGGGGTGCCGGGCACCGTCGTGTCGCCACCGAGCAGAAGCTGACCCCCGAACCCCGCCTCGGCGAGCGCCGCGAGATCCTCCGGCAGCTGCCAGTCCGTGGCGTGGTGCGCCCGCGAGGGGCCGTCGAAAGCGAGGAAGGCACCCGCCCGCGCGGCCTGCCGCTGCACGACCCGGTCGGGCGAGCGGCCCAGGTGGCCGAGGATCACCCGCTCCGGCGGAACGTTCAACTCCGCGCACAGCAGGTCGAGTACGTCCAGGGCGCCCGTACCGAGCTCCAGATGTACGGCGACGGGAGAGCCCGTACGGTGATGGGCCCCGGCGGCGGCCCGCAGGGTGAGGCGGGCGTGCGCGTCGAGGCCGTGGAAGCTCCCGGCGACCTTGATCAGGCCGGCCCTGACACCGGTGCGGCCGATGCCCTCCGTCAGCTCGGCGACGAAGACCTCGGCGAGCCTGCCCAGGACCTCGCGGAGCGACTCGCGCGTGTAGTGGACGGCCTGGTGCAGCCCCGTGGCCGCCACCACGTGGACGCCGGCCGAGCGCGAGAGGGCGGCCAGGTCCTCCACCCGGCGCCCCATCCCGTACGGAGTCCACTGCACGACGGACTGTCCGCCGGACCGGCGGAAGGCGCTGAGCCGGGCTCGCGCCGCCTCGGTGTCGTCGAGTTCCTGGCCGGGCAGTTGCGGCGTACGCAGGAAGAGATGGTCGTGGGCGTCACAGACGCCCAGCGCGGTCGCGGGAACGTCTCCGAGGACGGTGCGGACGAAGCTCACCACTGCCTGCCCCGGCCGAGCCCGGCGCGCTCCGGAGCGGACAGGTGCAGCACCTGGAAGGGGTCGCCGGCGTCCTTCGGGGCGTCCTGTGCCCAGAGCGCGAAGTACAGCACCTCCCAGTGCCGGGGGTCGACGGCGACGGCGGCTGCCACCGCGCCGTCCGTACGCGCCAGACACCGGTGCGCCGCCAGTGCCCGCTCGACGGCTTCGGCCGGCCTGTCGGCGTCGCGCAGCCGTACCCGCCGGCGGGTGGCGGTCCGCGCAGCGGCCCCCGCCGCAGGCCCGTCCTCGTACGCGAGACCTCCCCAGTGCTGTACCTCCGGCCGGCCGAAGTCGTTGACGACGCCCTCGAAACCGCGGCCCCAGAGGAAGGAGTTCATGCCCTGCGGAGTGTTCCAGAGGTAGAACGGCGCGTACTGGTTCACCGGGGAGTCCTCGCCGCGCTCCCGTATCAGGTACGCCTTGAGGCCGAGCCCCGGGAAGCCGTCGAGGAGGTGGCCCTTCGTCGCGACGCGCTCGCGGACGACGCCCATGTCGTAGTCGGCGGGAAGGGTGATCTCGTACTGCATGGCACGCATCGCGGGCTCCTCAGGCGTTCGGGGCGGTGGCGGCGAGAAGGGCGAGCAGGCCCCGGACCCCGGCGTCGAAGACGGCCGCCGAACCCGAGGCGCGGGCCAGTACATAGCCGCCCTGTACGGTCGCGACGATCGTCGCCGCGACCTCGGCGGGCTCGACGCCCGCACCGAACTCGCCCGCCGCCACGCCCTCTTCGACGATCCCGGCGAGCCGCCCGCGCAGCCAGCCGAGGGTCTCGTCGACCGGCGCCCGCAGCGCGTCGTCGGCGATGACGTCCGGGTCCATCGTCAGCCGCCCGACGGGGCAACCGCGCAGTACGCCGCGCTCGCGCAGCAGATACGCCGAGATCCGCTCGTACGCCGTCCCGTCACCGCCCAGCACTCCCTCGGCCGTGGCCCGGGTCTCCTCGGCCGTACGCCGGATCGCGGCCAGCGCCAGATCCGGCTTGCCTGCGAAGTGGTGGTACATGCTGCCCTGGCCCGCGCCCGCGCGCTGCTGGATCGCCTTGGGGCTCGTTCCCACGTAGCCGCGTTCCCACAGCAGGTCGCGGGTGGCTTCGACGAGTCTCTCCGGTGTACTCATGGCTTCACTGTACATACCAGTAGGTACAGAAGGCGGGCTTCGGGCGGAGGAGCCGCGAGAACCCTGTCTGCTCCCCGCGCGTAGTACACGCACCGCCGCCGGCCGTACGGCGGCCAGACCCCCTCCGGGGGACGACGCTCGTAGCACCGCATGCCGAGACGCACACCGGGACAAGCGCCGGGGAGCCGACCCGGCGCACCGGCGTATGGCGCGGCGGGCGGACCGGGCGACGCGGACCCGGGCCCTGGCAGGAGCGGGTGTCGTACGGCGAGAGCCCGCCGATCGTGCTGCCCGGCCGTACCGCGTCGAAGGACGGCGCCGCGTGAGCGCCGCCGGGCGGCGCGCCCGGACGTACCGCGTGGCGATGGCGCGCGGTACGTCCGGGCGCCCCGGCGCGGCGGGGCCGCCGTCCGGTCAGCCCACTGCGGCGGACCGGACGGCGGCGGGTACGTGCGTCGTAGGGACGGCTTCGGGATCGGCCTCGGCGTGCGAGAACGGTCCGTCGGCCGTCGCCCCGCGCACGGGATGCTGCGACAGTGTCACGGCGGGGAACGGTGTGGGCAGCGTGAACCACACGACCTTCCCGGCGTCGCCCCGCGGGCGTACACCCCAGCTTTCGCTGACCGCCTCGATCAGAGCGAGACCGCGCCCGCTCGTCTCGGACGCGCCGGCCTCACGGACCGTGGGCGGGCGCGGATCGTGGTCGTGGACGGACACCGTCAGGCGGTCGAGCAGCAGCTCGATCTCCACGGTGCACATCTTGTCCGGCTCTGCGTGCCGGTGGACGTTGGTCAGCAATTCGGTGACGCCGAGCGCCGCCGGTTCTATCAAGGAATCGAGATGCCAGTAGCGCAATTGCGCCGATACGATTCTGCGGACCTGACCGATCCGCGACGGCAGGGCCTGGAGCTCCACCGTGCAGTGCCTGCTTGGCTCGCTGATCACGGCTGCGACTCCCCGAATAGGTCCGGAAGAAGACGGAGAACGGATCCAGCAGTGGCTGCCTGCTGTCTGGTCCGGCGGGGCTGGTTCTCAGCGTAACCGCCGTTGCACCCTGAGTGATGTGAGACCAGGGTCACCCAGGTGCCGCCGCCGCGCAACTCGCATGCCATCAGTCCCGCGAGTCCCGTACGCCGCGTGAGTTCCGCGTGCCGCGGACCGCCTCCAGGAACTGCCCGGCCAGCTCCTCACCGTCCTTGGCGTGACCGTGCTGTCCCATGGTGAGCCGGTACCGGGTGCCGTTGACCGTCGCCACCGTGCTGTCGTCCCCGGCGTACCAGGGCTTCTGCGCGGTCACGGAGCCCAGCGGCGCGCTGTCGATCTCCCGGCCGTTGCTCGTCAGCAGGACAAGTCTGCCGTCCTGGACCAGTACCTGGCCGGCCCTGGTCAGTGAGCGGGGCCAACGCCCTATCCGTACGCCCGTCGCGTTGAACTCGGGCTCCGCCATGTCACTTCGCCCCCTTCGCACGGTGTCCTGGTGGGCAGTCTGCACAAGCCCGGGCCCGCGCACCAGAGCCCCCGGCGACCGGCCGGCGGGGCGCGCGGCCGTGAGCCACTTCCGTGCCGTCCCGCTCCGTCCCGCCCCACAAGTGATCCCTATGGCTGCCCAAAGTCAACGTTTGTGCAGGTGAGAGGCATAAAGTGGCAACCGGGGGACCGGAGTTCCCGGAGCGGAAACCAGCTGCCCCGGGGGACGCTAGGACGAGGAGTGGCCCGCATGAGCACCGCTGACCAGGCACGTACCGGCAACGCCGTGGCGACCATCGACGTGGACCGCAGCGATCCGCAGTACCGGGCCTGGCTGAAGGAAGCCGTCCGCAAGGTCCAGGCGGACGCCAACCGCTCCGCGGACACGCACCTGCTGCGCTTCCCGCTGCCCCAGGAGTGGGAGATCGACCTGTACCTCAAGGACGAGTCGACCCACCCGACCGGCAGCCTCAAGCACCGGCTCGCCCGCTCGCTCTTCCTCTACGGCCTGTGCAACGGCTGGATCAGGCCCGGCAAGCCCGTGATCGAGGCGTCGAGCGGCTCGACCGCCGTCTCGGAGGCGTACTTCGCGAAGCTGATCGGCGTGCCCTTCGTCGCGGTGATGCCCCGCACCACCAGCCCCGAGAAGATCCGGCTGATCGAGTTCCACGGCGGGCAGTGCCACTTCGTCGACGACTCGCGGAAGATGTACGAGGAGTCGGCCGCCCTCGCGGCCCGGACCGGCGGCCACTACATGGACCAGTTCACCTACGCGGAACGGGCCACCGACTGGCGCGGCAACAACAACATCGCCGAATCCGTCTACCAGCAGCTGAGGCTGGAGCGATACCCGGAACCGGCCTGGATCGTCGCTACGGCAGGGACGGGCGGCACCTCGGCGACCATCGCGCGTTACGTCCACTACATGCAGTACGACACCCGCATCTGCGTACCCGATCCGGAGAACTCCTGCTTCTTCGAGGGCTGGACCAGCGGCGACCCGCTCGCCACGAGCGACTGCGGTTCGCGCATCGAGGGCATCGGCAGGCCCCGCATGGAGCCGAGCTTCGTGCCCGGCGCCGTCGACCGCATGATGAAGGTCCCGGACGCGGCGAGCGTGGCCGCCGTACGGGCACTGGACGGAGCCATCGGCCGCAAGGCGGGCGGCTCCACCGGCACCGGACTGTGGAGCGCGCTGAAGATCGTCGCGGGAATGGTCGCCGAGGGGCGCAAGGGCAGTGTCGTCACGCTGATCTGCGACCCCGGCGACCGCTACCTCGACAAGTACTACTCGGACGCCTGGCTCGCCGAACAGGGCCTGGACATCGCTCCGTACAGCGCCGCGATCGACCAGTTCCTGGCCACCGGCACATGGCCGTGCTGAACGTTCCGGCCCAGGCCCAGGCCCAGACCCCGGCTGCCGGTCCAGACCCGTACAGGCCGCTAGCGGTCCGTCAGGTGCCCGCGGGGTCCGGGGACTCGCCCGCGACCACCAGGCCCGGGAGATACTCCTCGATCTCCTCACGGGTCCGGGCGGACAGGCCGCCGTCCGTCACCAGGGTGTCGACCTCTTCGAGCGTCGCGAACGAACTCAGCCCCACCGTGCCCCACTTGGTGTGATCCGCGACCACGACCACCCGGCGCGCGGACCGCACCAGCCGCCGGTTCGTCTCCGCCTCCGCCAGATTCGGGGTGGAGAGCCCCGCCTCGGCCGAGATCCCGTGCACCCCGAGGAAGAGCACATCGAAGTGGAGCGAGCGGATCGCCTGGTCGGCGACCGGACCCACCAGTGAGTCCGACGGTGTCCGTACGCCGCCGGTGAGCACCACCGTGGCCGAGCCGGGACGCGGCCCGCTCCCGCCGCCCGCGCGCTGAGCGGTGTGGAACACGTCGGCGACCCGCACCGAGTTGGTCACCACCGTCAGATCCGGCACCTCCAGCAGGTGCCGGGCCAGCGTGTACGTCGTCGTACCGCCGGACAGCGCGATCGCGCTGCCGGGCACCGCCATCGCGGCGGCCGCCCGCGCGATGGCCTCCTTGGCGTTCGGCTCCAGGCCCGACTTGGCCTCGAAGCCCGGCTCGTGCGTACTCGCCTCGACCACCGGCACCGCACCGCCGTGCACCTTCTCGACCACACCCCGGCGCGCCAGCGCGTCCAGGTCCCGGCGGACCGTCATGTCGGAGACATGGAGCTTCCTGGTCAGCTCTTGGACCCGGACACCGCCGCGCCGCCTGACCTCGTCGAGGATCAAGGCACGGCGCTGCTCCGCGAGCAGGTTCTGACTGTCGGTCACGGTCGGTCCGGTCCCTTCGTACGGCAGTGCAGGCATGGAGGGCCGTTCATCCTCGCACGGGTGCGCGGCGGCCGGACCTCGGGGAGATTCGGTGAGATTCGGCGAGAGCGGTGCGGCGGCCGCCCATGATCCGGGATCCTTGAGCGCCGCGCCATGCCGCACGGTGCGCGGAAGACGATCCTCCCGATCCTCCCACCACGAGAGCGAGCCACAGAAGTGCCCCGTGTCACACCGACACCGACACCGCCTCGCGACGACGACGGAGCCGCGCTCGAACTCCTGGTCCACGGAGTCGGCGGCACCACCCCCCAGGAGATGCTCGGCGACCCGCGTACGGTCCGTGTCACCGGCGACGAGACCGCCGCCGTGTACCGCCGTACCGAGGACGCCGAAGCGGAACTGCGCCCGGGAGAGCCGGACGGCGGCCCCCGCGACCGGCCGGTCCCCGAGGCGTACGTCTGGTGCAACCTCACCTCCGGCAACGGCGCCCGCGCGCTGTGGCTGCTCCTGCTGCCCTTCATGGTCGCCAACCTCACCCACTGGATGCAGCCCACCACCCGCGGCCTCACCAGGACCGTGCGCATGTACGGCGTACTCGTGCGGCTCCTGGCCCTCAGCCTCACCGTGCTGCTGATCGCCGCCGCCTGCGAGGTGGCGCTCGACCTCACCGCCTGGCAGTGCGCGGGCTCCTCCCACTGCTCCGGCGACAAGTCGTGGCTCGGTTTCCTGTCCCCCGAGCGGGGCGGCTGGTGGTCCCAGCCGGGCCGGCGCCTCGCCCTGGCCGCCGTCGTGCCCGCCGCGCTGACCGGTCTCCTCTGGTACCTCTCCCACCGCACCTGGAGCGCGTACGAGTCCCAGCGCCCCCTGCCCGCCGGCGCCGAGCACGACCTCGACGAGCCGACGGCCCGCCCCGCCCTCGGCATGCCCGGTTTCTGGTACGGCCGCCGCCTCGTCGCCCGGCTCCGCGCCGCCCACACCGCCGCCGGTTTCCTCACCGTCGCCGCCGCCCTCGCCGTGGCCGGGGCCCGCTACGACCGCCGGGCCTCGGGCCCGTTCCTGGAAGCGACCGGCCGGGTGCTCGAACTGGCCCTGCTCGCGGGGGCCGTCGTGGTGGTCTGGGTGGTCTGCCGCAGGGGCCGCTGCGAAAGCCGCCTCGACCTGAGGCTCGACCGGGCCGCCGTCGCCCTGCTGCCCGGCTCCGCGCTCGTCCTGCTGGTCCTGACCGTGCTGTACGCCGCCTGGTCCCGCCCCGGCTGGATCTCCGCGGGCCGGCTCCCCGGCGACCGTGCCTTCGGCATCCTCGTCCTCGCCCAGGGCGCACTGATCGTCGCGCTCGCCGTCGTCGCGCTCACCATGTTCCGGCGGGCGCCCGACGCCCGTACGGTGATGCGCGGACTCGGCGGCCCCGCCGTCGCCATGCTCGCCTGCGCGCTCGGCGGCGTCATGACCGGCGGCGTCGCCCAGCGCGTCGCCGACTGGCTCGACGGAGCGGGCACACCGGGGGAGCCCGGCACCTCCATCGCGGGGCCCCCGGTGCTGCTGACCTGGCAGGCCTCCGTCATTCCGCCGCTGCTGGTGCTCCTGCTGGTGCTCGGCGCCTTCCTCGCCGTGCGCACCCGGCGCGCCCGGCGGGCGATGGGCGACGGGATCGAGGCGGAGTACCCGGACGCCGAGCCCGACTCCGTACGCACCCGCCGCATCGCCCGCGTCCGCGCCATGGCCGCGCTCACCGACCGGGCCCCCGCGCTCATCGGCCTCACCTCGGGCGCCACCCTGCTGCTGGGAGCCGCCGCGCTCGTCGGCGCCTGGACGACCGGGAAGGTGCCGGGCAGGGCCGCGGCGGGCACTCCCGACTTCGTCGCGTCGGCGGCGCAGGCCGCGCAGGCGCTCGGCTCCTGGCTGATCGGCGTCGGCTTCATACTGTTCGTCACCTGGGGCCGCCGCGCCTACCGCGACCCCGCCGCCCGCCGCACCATCGGCATCCTCTGGGACGTCGGCACCTTCTGGCCGCGCGCCGCCCACCCCTTCGCGCCGCCCTGCTACGCCGAGCGGGCCGTCCCCGACCTGACCTGGCGCATGGCCGGATGGACCGACCGCACCGGCGGGCGGCTCGTCATCTCCGGACACTCGCAGGGCAGCGTGCTGGCGGCGGCCGCCGTCTGGCAGCTGCCGCCGCGCACCAGGCGCCGGGTCGCGCTGCTCACGTACGGATCACCGCTGGAGCGGCTGTACGGACGCTGGTTCCCGGCGTTCTTCGGTACCTCCTGCCTGGAGGCCCTGGGCGGCGAGGTGCACTGCTGGCGCAACCTGTGGCGCCGTACCGACCCCATCGGCGGCCCGGTACGCGTCAAGGGGGGCGGCCAGGGGCCCGCAGTGGACCGGGCCGCGCTCAAGGACCCGCTCGCTTACGGACGCACCAGGGAACAGCCGTTGCCCGCTCCCGTGCTGGGGCATTCCGACTACCAGGCGGATCCCGAGTTCGACCGGGAGCGGGCCGCGCTGCTCGACCGGCTGTCGCCGTGCGCGGTGCCCCGGCAGCGGCCGGACACCCCACTGGATCAGGGAAGTTCCGGCAGGTCCTCGGGGTAGAGGAGGGTCAGGTCGTCCGTGTTCATCTCGGTGAGGCGGGCGACCCGTCCCGCATGCCGCTCCACCATCGACTCGAAGGTCTGGCGCGCGGTGCGGCCGTTGCCGAACGCGGGTCCCTTGGGCAGCGCCGTGAAGTACTTGAGAAGCGCTTCGCCCGTTCCCGCAGCGAGCCGGTACTCGTGCTCCTCGGCCTGCTGCTCGACGATCCGCAGCAGCTCCTCCGGTTCGTAGTCGGAGAAGGTGATCGTGCGCGAGAAACGGGACGCCACACCGGGGTTGACGTTCAGGAAGCGCTCCATCTCCGCCGTGTATCCGGCGACGATCACGACGACCGCCTCCCGGTGGTCCTCCATCAGCTTCACCAGCGTGTCGATGGCCTCCTTGCCGAAGTCGCGCCCGGAGTCCTCGGGGGACAGCGCGTACGCCTCGTCGATGAACAGCACACCGCCGCGCGCCCGGTCGAACGCCTCCTGGGTACGGATCGCCGTCGAGCCGATGTGCTCGCCCACCAGGTCCACCCGTGACACCTCGACGAGATGACCGCGCTCCAGCACCGCCAGCGCGGCCAGGATCTCGCCGTACAGCCGCGCGACCGTGGTCTTCCCGGTGCCGGGGGACCCGGTGAAGACCAGGTGGCGGCGGGCCGAGGCGGCCTTGAGGCCGGCCTCCTGGCGGCGCCGGCCGATCTCGATCATGTCGGTGAGGGCGCGCACCTCGCGCTTGACGCTCTCCAGGCCCACCAGCGCGTCCAGTTCGCCGAGCACGGCCTTCGGCGTACGGACCGGCTCCGCGTCCGGCAGGGGGGCCGTCACGGGCTCTGTGGCGCGCTGTCCGGGAACCGCGCCGAGCAGCCCGGTGGTCTGCGTCGCGGTCAGCACGGCGGGGACCTCCGGGGCCGGGGGCCGCACGCCGCTCTCGTCGCTGGTGCAGTCCTCGACGAGCGGACCGTCCTCGGCGAACTCGTAACCGCCGCGCGCGCAGCGCTCGGTGCGGCAGCGGGTGAGCGTCGTACGGCAGCCGTCGATCACGTGGAAGCCGTAGCCGCTGCTCCCCGTCACCCGGCAGCCGTGGAAGGTGCCGCGGCCCTCCGCGGAGACGTAGAAACCCGCCTCGGCGGGCGAGGTGACCGTGCAGCGCTCCATGCGCGGGTCGGCGCCCTTGGTGACGATGACACCGGTCTGCGCCCCGTCGATGGTGCAGCCGGAGAGCGTTCCGCCGCTGCCGTGGTCGCGGAACCACGCGCCGGTCGTCGTCTCGCGGATCCGGCAGTCGTCGAGCTGCGCGGTCGCGCCGTCGCTCACCGAGACCGCCGTGTTGCGGACCTGGGACAGGTCACTGTCGACGACGTCGACGCGCGAGCCGCGGTCGAGGACGAAGAGCGCGTCGGGGACGTCGTGCACCCGGCAGGCCTCCAGGACGGCGGTCGCGCCGTCGCTGATCCAGACGGCCGGATAGTCGCCCGTACTGTCGTGGATCTCGCACTGGTTGGCGTCCACGCGCGTGCCGGGGTCCCAGACGGACAGCCCGTTGCGGCCGAACCGGCGCACCGTGGAACGGGTGAGCGTGAGGACCGCGCGCGAACGCAGGTCGATCGCGTTCTCCGGGATGTCGTGGATGTCGCAGTCGGAGAGCGTCAGCACGGCGTCGGTGTCGAGGGTGACGCCGTCGGCCGAAGTGCGGTGCACCGTGCAGTCGGTCAGATGGGCCGATCCCCGGGCGGCTACCTGTACGCCGCTGCCCTTGACCTCGTACACCTCGCACCCGACGGCCTCCAGGCCGCTGCCCTCGCCGTTCACGGACAGGCCCGCGCCCGAGGTGTGGTGGATGCGGCAGCGCTCCAGACGCGGGTGCGCGCCGCCGCGCACCGAGACGCCCGACTGGCCGGCCGCGACCACCTCGCACTCCTCGAACAGCCCGCCCGCGCCCTCCAGCACGCCGATGCCGACGCCCGCCGGATTGTCCACCGTGCAGCGGCGCACGGTCGGCCGGGCCGCGCCGCGCACCTCGATGCCGACGGCGGAACGGGTCACGATGCGCAGGCCGACGAGCTCGGGAGTGCCGTCCTCGACGAGCAGGGCGGGGGAGGCCGTGTCCTGCCCCTCGATGTGCAGGTCCTGGAGGACGGCGGAGGCGCGTACGGTCAGTGCCACCCCGTCCACGGGGGCGATACGGACCGAGCCGACCGTCCCCTCGGGGCCGCGCAGGGTCACGGCGCGCCGGACGACGAGGTTCTCCCGGTACGTACCGGGAGCGACGGTGAGCACGTCACCGTCCCCCGCGGCCTCCAGGGCTGCGGCGAGGGAGGCGTATTCGCCTGTGCGGCGCCGCCACCGCGATGTGCCGGTGTGCGTCACCTGGACCGTGCCCTGTGCCATGGCGTTGCTGTGCCCCCACCTTGTGCTGACGATCTGGCCGCTCCACCGTAGCGCGCGGGAGGACGGCGAGTTGACCGGTCAGCCGTGGTTCAGCTGCCCGCGCCCGTACGCCCCCAGTCGGGACCGGCCTCGGCCCACGCCCGGTCGAGCCGGGTGTACCGACGCAGCATGAGCCGCCATACGAACAGGCGCCTGCCGCCCTCGAAGAACGCCGCTGCCGCCGCCGCCGCACCGATGCCCGCGATGGTGGCGTGGGTGGAGGCCGTGACGTCGTCCATGGGGCGCCCGACCACCCTGCCCCGTTCGTCCGTCCAGATCGGGAAGCGGTCGCCCGGCTGTGCGGCCCGCCGGGTGGTGGACACCGTCCCGGTGTGACGACTGCCGTCACGCGCCGTCCAGTTGGCCACCACCCGGGTGTGGGGCGCGCGTTCCGAGGAGATCTCGGGGTCGGCGGCCATGGCCGGTCCGGGCGCGGCCCGGACGACGAGGGCCGTCGTCCGGTGGCGCTGCTCGTGCTGCACGCGCACCGACTCCTGCAGTGCCGCATGGGTGAGCGTGCCGCAGAGCCGGCCCACGGCGGGCGCGACGAGGACGATCAGCAGCACGGTGGCCAAGGCCGCCCATGCCTCGACGAGATCGGTCGTACGGCACAGTGGGTTGCGCCGCCAGCGCCACACACCGGCTGCTGCCCGCACCGTCCCGCACCCCCTTCCGTGTCCGCCTCTTCAACGCACCTGCCGCCCCGGCGGGTTCCCACGGTCACGAGGTCCTACACGAGGTCCCGCACGAGGTTCTGTTCGAGGATTTCGACGGGATCGCCGACCCGGAGGGTCCCGGTGTTCTCCGGCACGAGATTCTGCCCGAAGATCAGCCGGTCGCCCGAGCGGCGGTGCCTGGCGAGCGTACGCAGGGGCTCCTTGCCGCGCTCCGCCGTCCGCTGGTCCGTGGTGGTGACGACACAGCGGCCGCAGGGCTTGACGACGCGGAAGGTGACCTCGCCGATCGCGATCCGCTTCCAGCCGTCCTCCGCCCAGGGGGCGGTGCCGTCCAGGACGACGTTCGGCCGGAAACGGCTCATCGGGAGCGGCCCCTCGTCGGGGTGGTCGCCCTGCGCGATGAGCGAGTTGAGGGCGTCGAGGGAGGCCAGGGTGGTGACCAGCAGGGGAAAGCCGTCGGCGAAGCTCACGGTCTCGCCGGGCTCCGCGTAGTCGGGGTCGACGGGGCGGCGGCGTGCCGGGTCGTCGAGGTGGACGAGACGCACCTCGGTACCCAGGTAGCCGCTGAACCAGGCGTGTGCCCCCGCATCCGCCTCGACCGCCTCGACCTTGTCCTTCCAGAGGTGCACCACCGTGGTGGCCGCCGGCTCGGGCACGGCGACACTCAGAGCCTCGCGGCCGGGTGCGGACAGCCGTATCCCGCCGTCGGGCAGGGGTTCGGCCCGCGCCAGCGCGAGGTGGGGCTGCGGACGCTGTGTGACCACCTTGCCGGCCGGGTCGACCAGCATCCATCTGCGGTCCCCGGCCGGACCCCACGGTTCGACCTTCACTTCGTTCGGCGCGCACCCCGCCACCGACTTGACCGGGTAGACATGGACCGCATGGAGAAGCGAATTCGGCATGCGGCCAATCCTGCCAGCCGGGTCGGACAGCCGTACGGCCGGTCAGTACCCCCGGCCCTGGTACTGGTGGTTGTACGGGTCGTCGTACGGCGTGGCCGCGGGCACCGGACGCGGCGCCGCGGGGCGCATGGCCTCGTACCCGGTGGCGGCGGGCTGGCGCGGCGGCTGCTGCTGGTACTGCTGGTACTGCTGGTACTGCTGCGGTCCCGGGTAACCACGGGGGCCCGTGGCCTGCTGCGGGATGTACGGCGCGGGCGCGTGCTGGAGCGGCGCCGGTTGGGGCGCGGCCTGCTGCGGGTAGCCGTACGAAGGGGCGGGAGCGTAGTGGGAAGGTGCCGAAGGGAGCGCGGGAAGCGCCGCCGGAAGAGCCGGCAGATAGCTGTTTCCGGTGTCGTACGCGGAGGGCACCCGGATGGGAGCGATCTGGGGCGTGCCCCGTTCTGCGACGAGGGAGTCGTAGATCGGAGTGTCCGGGAAGGACGGGGCGGAGGAGTAACCGCCGCCGTAGGTGGCGCGGGGGGAGGTCATGGCACCTAAGTTAAGCCGAAGATGTTCTGGTTGGGGAGCCAGATAAGAGGGTTGTTTTACGAGTTGTGAGGGATGACGGATCCCCAATCCGAGCGAACTTGGGAAAAACGGTCGCCGTGCGGCGTTGGGATCATGTAAAGGGTGCACTGGCCATGGGTTACCCGGGGTTGCCGGGTGATCTTCGGACCGTCGCCGGGGGGCCTGTGGGGCGCAGAGGAATAGGTTGACCGTACATAAATCTCCAGACACCCGGACCCGCGATGGGGGCGATCATGTCCATGCTTAAAGGAACCAATGTGCCGGTGCCGGCACAGGCTGTGCGCATCGAATTGGGATGGCGTTCAGGCCCTGGGGCACCGGACGTCGACGCTTCGGCCCTCCTGCTGATGTCGGGAAAGGTCCGCTCCGACGCGGACTTCGTCTTCTACAACGCACCCGCCCACGCCTCGGGCGCGGTCCGGCACGAGGGGAAGAGGGCGTCCGGGCACAGCGTGACGGACACGCTCTCCGTCGATCTCGCACGCGTGGAGGCTGCGGTGGAGACCGTGGTGGTGGCGGCCTCGGCGGACGGCGGCACCTTCGGACAGGTGCCGGGGCTTTACGTACGTGTGCTGGACGCCGTGAACGGCACCGAGATCGCGCGTTTCGACAGCCAGGACGCGAGCGTCGAAACGGCTTTCGTCCTCGGTGAGCTCTACCGGCGGCAGGGCACCTGGAAGTTCCGCGCCGTGGGACAGGGCTACGACAGCGGACTGGAGGGTCTGGCGAGGGACTTCGGCATCAGCGTCGACGAGCCCCAGCAGCAGGCCCCGGCCCCCGTCCAGCCCTCGGCCCCGGCTCCGGTGGCGGCCCCGGCCCCGGCTCCGGTGGCGGCACCGCCCTCCGCTCCTGTACGCCTCACCAAGGTCACGCTGACCAAGGAAGCCCCGGTCGTCTCCCTCGCCAAGCAGGGCGGCACCACGGGCACGATGCGCGTGAACCTCAACTGGGAGGTGCGCAAGCAGTTCAAGGGCTGGGGCGCCAAGCTCGGCAGGGCCATCGCCCTGCACGGCGACCTCGACCTCGACCTGTGCGCCCTCTACGAGCTCGCCGACGGCCGCAAGGGAGTCGTCCAGGCACTCGGCAACGCCTTCGGCTCGCTGCACCAGCCGCCGTACATCCACCTGGACGGCGACGACCGCACCGGGGCCGTGAGGACAGGCGAGAACCTGACCGTCAACCTCGACCACAAGGACGAGCTCCGCCGCGTCATCATCTTCGTCGCCGTCTACGAAGGGGCGCGTTCCTTCGCCGACCTGCACGCCACGGTCACGCTCACACCGCAGCACGGCGCCCCCATCGACTTCTCGCTCGACGAGTGCACCGTGCCGTCCACGGTCGCCGCGCTCGCCCTCATCACCCATGAGGGCGGCGATCTGACCGTGCGCCGCGAAGCGCGCTACCTCGTACCGGAGCGCGGCGTCAGCCCGCAGCGCACCATCGACCACGCCTACGGGTGGGGCATGAACTGGACGCCCGGCAGGAAGTGACGGCCCCGGAGTCCCGGCGGGTCCCGGCGGCCTGCGAGACCCGGCGACAGGCGTGAGGCTCAGCGCTCGGGTGCGGCCTCGGGACGGGGGTACGTACGCCCCTTCCACGCGGCGCCCCGTCCCCGGTAGTGCTGCACGGCGGAATCGACGGTCATCAGCAGATAGAGGACCGCGGTGAACGGCAGCGCCGGGGCGAGCCACAGCGGCTGCCGGTAGTAGCGCAGTACCGGGAGGTACGTAGCGGTCATCACCGCCCACGCCAGGCCGCCCGCCCAGGCCGCCGTACCGTCCACCGACAGCAGGCCGGCGCACAGCGTGAGCGGGGGAGCCAGGTACACCAGCGCGAGCCCCGCGACCGTTCCGGCGAGCAGCGACGGGCTGTGCCGCAGCTGGGCGTACGCACTGCGGGAGACCATCCGCCACAGATCACCCAGGCGCGGATACGGGCGCACGCTGTCCACCCGCTCGGCCAGCCCCAGCCAGATCCTGCCCCCACTGCGCTGCACGGCTGCGGCGAGCGACACGTCGTCGATCACCGCCTGCCGGATCGTGTCGGGCACGCGCGCGCGTGCCGCGGCCCCGTTCCGCAGCAGCACGCAGCCGCCCGCGGCGGCGGCCGTCCGCGCCCCCGCCCTGTTGACCCACCGGAACGGATAGAGCTGCGCGAAGAAGTACACGAACGCGGGAACGACCAGCCGCTCCCACCCACTGACGACGCGCAGCCGCGCCATCTGGGAGACCAGGTCGAGACCGTTGGCACCGGCCGCGGCCACCAGTTCGCGCAGACTGTCCGGGGCGTGTGCGATGTCGGCGTCCGTGAGGAGCAGATACTCGGGCTCGTCCTCGGGTCCCCGCGCGCGGGCCAGCGCGATGCCGTGCCGCAGGGCCCAGAGCTTTCCGGTCCAGCCGGGCTCCGGGGCGCCGGGTGAGGCCACGGTCAGCGGCAGCCCGCCGTGCAGGCGGGCCAGCTCCCGCGCCAGCGCGCCCGTACCGTCCTCGCTGTCGTCGTCGACGAGAAAGATCTCCGCACGTCCCGGATAGTCCTGCAGGAGGAGCGACGGCAGGCTCACGGGCAGTACCCCGGCCTCGTCGCGCGCCGGGACGACGACGGCGACATCCGGCCACCCGTCGGGCTCCTCGCGCCGCGGCAGCCGCTGGTCCGTACGCCAGAAGAAACCCCGGCCCAGCAGCAGCAGCACCCACGCGGCCAGCGATCCCACGGCAATCCAGGCAATGGCGCTCATCCGCCGCAGTCTGCCCCACCCCGGCGCCGCCGCAAGGGCGGTCGACTATGGTGACCGGGTGAAGATCGCGCTCATGGACTCGGGAATCGGCCTGCTCGCAGCGGCCGCCGCGGTACGTCGGCTGCGGCCCGACGCCGATCTGGTCCTCTCCTCCGATCCCGGCAGCATGCCCTGGGGGCCGCGTACGCCGGCCGACGTCACCGCGCACGCGCTCGCCGTGGCGCGGGCCGCCGCCGCGCACCGGCCCGACGCGCTGATCGTGGCCTGCAACACCGCTTCCGTACATGCCCTGCCCGCGCTCCGAGCAGAGCTGGAGCCCGGTATTCCGGTCATCGGCACCGTGCCCGCGATCAAGCCGGCCGCCGCGGGCGGCGGCCCCGTCGCCATCTGGGCGACCCCCGCCACGACCGGCAGCCCCTACCAGCGCGACCTCATCCGCGACTTTGCCGGCGGCGTCGACGTCACCGAAGTGCCCTGCCCCGGACTCGCCGACGCCGTGGAGCAGGCCGACGAGGAGGCCACGGACCGGGCCGTCGCCGCGGCCGCCGCCCTCACCCCCCGCGAGGTAAGGGCCGTCGTCCTGGGCTGCACCCATTACGAACTGGTCGCCGAACGCATCCGCACCGCCGTCCGGTCGCACGGTCTGCCGCCCGTCGTGCTCCACGGATCCGCCGAAGCCGTGGCCGCCCAGGCGCTGCGCCGCATCGGCGCGCAGCCCGCCCCCGCGGCCGCGCCGGGCGCCGGTCTCACCGTGCTGCTCAGCGGCCGGCACTCCGCACTGCCCGGCCCTGCTCTCGCGTACGCCGAAGGCCGTCTGCTCGACACGGCCGACGTCGCGCGCTGACCCCCACCGGGCCCGGGGGCCCGGTCCGGCGCTGCCCCGAACGCGGAACGTCAGTACGCTGCTCGTATGAGTGACCACTCCCGCGGCACGGTGCGCAGGGCAGAGCCCACTCCCGTGATATGGAGCGGCCGCGCGACCAACCGCGCGCAGTGGCTGCTCGCGGTCGCCGGCGGCGGCTGCCTCGCCCTCGGTGTCCAGCTGGCCTTCGGCTCCCCCTGGAGCGCCCCGCTGCTGATGTCGGTCGTGGGCTGCCTGGCGGCCGGCCTGCTCATCCTGTTCGGGACCCTGGCCTTCGTCCATGTGGCGGTCAAGATCGACAGCGACACGTTCGAGGTGCGCTGCGGCCACATGGGCCTGCCCCGTCGGCGCATACCGCTCGCCCATGTGGTGGGCGCGGAATTCGCGCCGAGCGTCACGCCACGGCAGTGGGGCGGCTGGGGCTACCGCTGGCGCCCCGAGAAGGGCATGGCCGTGATCGTCCGCAGGGGCGAGGGGGTCGTCCTGCGCCTTGGCGACGGCCGGATCTTCACGGTGACCGTCGACGACGCGGAAACGGCGGTACGCGTCGTCCGCGCGCGCCTGTGCGCCGCCGCGACCAGCAAGACGCCGTAAGCCCGGCAAGACCCCGTAACCGGGTCCGGAACCGGGGGAGGGCCGGGGAGGAGAGCACCGCCGGGCGGGCTCTGCGGCGGACGGCTGCGCGCCCGCGCCTTCGCACCCGCAGCGGCTGCGCCGCTCCCGGCGACCAGACGGCGCAGCCACCGAGGATCACGACGCCGGCGGCACCGGTGAGGGCGCCGCGTTCGGGCGCCGGGGACGGCACTACCGGTGCAGCCGATGCAGCCGTCCCGTCGCCCCCCGACCTGAGACGGATCCCGTCGGCCACGGCCCGGACCGGCCGGGTGCCAGGGACTGGCGCACACGGCAATGGCAGGGACGGTCATGTGTGTACGGGTTGCGCAGGAACGTTTCCTCAGCTGCCGAGGTCGCCCACTCCGGACCCCGCCCCGCCACCGTAGACTCCGCTGCGTGAGCGCCACCCCCACTGCCGTGGACCAGCCCGCAGAACAGCTGGCCCCGCACTCCGATGCCCCCTCGCGCGGGAGAAGCATGCTGACCCGGCTCGCGGCCCCCGCGGCAGCCGTACTCTCCGGCCTGCTGCTGTACGCCAGCTTCCCGCCCCGTCCGCTGTGGTGGCTGGTACTGCCGGGCTTCGCCCTGCTCGGGTGGTGTCTGCACGGGCGGCGGGCCCGGGCCGCGTTCGGTCTCGGCCTCCTCGCCGGTCTCGGCTTCCTGCTGCCGCTGCTCAGCTGGACGGGCGAGGAGGTGGGCCCGGTGCCGTGGCTCGCGCTCGCCGCAGCCGAGGCCCTGTTCGTCGCCGTGTGCTGCGTCGGTATCGCCGTGGTGACCCGGCTGCCGCTCTGGCCGGTGTGGGGCGCCGCCGTGTGGGTCCTCGGCGAGGCGGCACGCGCGCGCGTGCCGTTCGGCGGTTTCCCCTGGGGCAAGATCGCCTTCGGCCAGGCGGACAGCGTCTTCCTGCCCCTGGCGGCGGTCGGCGGCACGCCCTTCCTCGGTTTCGCGGTCGTGCTGTGCGGCTTCGGGCTCTACGAAGCGCTGCGGCAGTTCCAGACGTACCGCTCGACCCGCCGCGTACCGCGCGGGGGAGCGGCCCTTGCGGCACTGGGTGTCGTCCTACCGGTCACGGCCGCCCTGGCCGCCCTGCCGCTCGTCGACAACTCCGCGCAGGACGGCACCGCGACGGTCGCCGTGATCCAGGGCAACGTGCCGCGGCTGGGCCTCGACTTCAACGCCCAGCGCCGCGCGGTGCTGGACAACCACGCACGGCGTACGGAAGAGCTCGCCGAGGACGTCGCGGCCGGCAAGGTGCCCCGGCCCGACTTCGTCCTGTGGCCGGAGAACTCCTCCGACCTCGACCCCTACCGCAACAGCGACGCCCGCATGGTGATCGACCGCGCCGTGCGCGCGATCGGCGCCCCGACGGTCGTCGGAGCGGTGCTCACGCCGGACGAGGGCAAGCTGCGCAACACCCTGATCGAGTGGGACCCGGAGCGCGGCCCTGTCGCGACGTACGACAAGCGGCACGTCCAGCCGTTCGGCGAGTACATTCCGATGCGTTCCTTCGTACGGCTCTTCAGCTCCGACGTCGACCGCGTCCGCAGGGACTTCGGTCCCGGCGACAAGGTGGGCGTCTTCGACCTCGCCGGCACCGAGGTGGGGCTTGCCACCTGCTACGAGGCGGCCTTCGACTGGGCGGTGCGGGACACCGTCACGGGCGGCGCCCAGCTCATCACCGTACCCAGCAACAACGCCACCTTCGGACGCAGCGAGATGACCTACCAGCAGCTCGCGATGTCGCGGGTGCGGGCGGTCGAGCACAGCCGGGCCGTCGTCGTTCCCGTGACCAGCGGGGTCAGCGCCGTCATCCGGCCGGACGGCAAGGTCGTGCAGAAGACACGGATGTTCACACCGGACGCACTGGTCGCCGAGGTGCCGCTGCGTTCCTCGCTGACCCCCGCGACGCGCCTGGGTACGCTTCCCGAGGGCGTACTGGTGGCGCTCGCCGGAGCCGGTCTCGGGTGGGCCGTTCTCCGTGGTGTACGGGCCCGCAGGCGTACGTCGGAGTGAGCTCCGGGTGAGCTCAGGGTGAGTTCCGTCCCGGGAACGGCCCGTTAGGGTCGGATCATGGCAACTCCCGAATTCATCCGCGAGCTCCGGGCGACCGCGGGTCACCAGCTCCTCTTCCTGCCGGGCGTCAGCGCCATCGTCTTCGACGAGGCGGGCAGAGTGCTGCTCGGACGCCGCACCGACACCGGGAAGTGGTCGGTCATCGGCGGCATTCCCGAGCCGGGGGAGCAGCCGGCGGTGACGGCCGTGCGGGAGGTGTACGAGGAGACCGCCGTGGAGTGCGTGGCGGAACGCGTCGTTCTCGTACAGGCCCTGAAGCCGGTCGAATATCCGAACGGCGACCGGTGCCAGTACATGGACATCACGTTCCGGTGCCGGGCCGTCGGCGGTGCGGCGCGCGTCAACGACGACGAGTCGCTGGACGTGGCCTGGTTCTCGGTGGACGCGCTCCCGGACCTCAACGAGTTCTCCCTCCTGAGGATCAAGCAGGCGCTCACCGACGAACCCACATGGTTCGAGCCCACCACGCAGTTCTGAAGTATGGGCCGCGACCACATGGGTGGTGGGGTGAGCACTGCTTAGTGTCGTGACTATGACCGCGCCCACCACACCCTCACCGCACGCACCCGGACCCGACCTCGGCGGCCGTACCGCGCTCGTCACCGGGGCTGCGGGCGGCATCGGCCGCGCCTGCGCGCTGCGGCTCGCGGCCGCCGGCGCCAAGGTCAGAGCCGTGGACCGGGACGCGGAAGGGCTCCAGGCCCTCACCGGGCAGGCACAGGGCCTGGCGGGCACGGTGGAACCGCGGGCCCTGGACCTCATCGACCTCGACGCGGCGGAGCAGGTGGCGGCGGGCACGGACATCCTGGTGAACAACGCCGGACTGCAACTGGTCCGCGCCATCGAGGAGTTCCCCCCGGACGTCTTCCACACCGTCCTGACCGTGATGCTCGAAGCGCCGTTCCGGCTGATCCGGGGAGCGCTGCCGCACATGTACGGGCAGGGGTGGGGGCGTATCGTCAACATCTCCTCCGTGCACGGGCTGCGCGCCTCCGCGTACAAGTCGGCGTACGTCGCCGCCAAGCACGGCCTCGAAGGGCTCTCCAAGACCGCGGCGCTCGAAGGCGCCGAGCACGGCGTGACATCGAACTGCGTCAACCCCGGGTACGTCCGCACCCCGCTCGTCGAGCGGCAGATCGCCGACCAGGCCGCCGTCCACGGGCTGCCGGAAGAACGCGTGCTCGCCGACGTACTGCTCAAGGACACCGCGCTCAAGCGTCTCCTCGAACCGGAGGAGGTCGCCGAGGCCGTGGCGTATCTGTGCGGCCCCCAGGCGTCGTTCATCACGGGAACCTCGCTGCCCCTCGACGGCGGCTGGACCGCTCACTAGCTGGTTGAGTGTGCCCATGTTCCACGACCAGCCACAGAGCGGCAGCGAAACCCCGTACCTGGAACTCCTCGCGCGCGGGGCCGCCGCCGACGCCTACGAGCGGCCCGTGCTGGTCGCCCGCGCGGACGGCGCGACGCCCGAGGCGCTCGCCGCACTCGAAACCGCGAAGCTCCACGCGCTGCGGGTGCGCGCCGAACTGGAGGGGCGGCGGCGCCGCGAGGCCGAGCTGTCCGCGCTCTACGAGACCGCCCACGACCTCGCCGGACTCCGTGATCTGGACGCCGTACTGGCGGCGATCGTGCAGCGGGCACGGTCGCTGCTCGGCACGGAGGTCGCGTATCTGAGCCTCAACGATCCGGTGGCGGGCGACACATACATGCGGGTCACCGAAGGGTCGGTGTCGGCGCGCTTCCAGCAACTGCGCCTCGGCATGGGGGAGGGGCTGGGCGGGCTGGTCGCCCAGACCGCCCGCCCCTACGCGACCGAGAGCTACTTCGACGACCCCCGTTTCCAGCACACCTGGACCATCGACTCGGGCGTACGCGACGAAGGGCTCGTCGCGATCCTCGGCGTACCGCTCACCCTCGGCAGCCAGGTGATCGGTGTGCTCTTCGCCGCCGACCGCCGCGCCCGTGTCTTCGAGCGCGAACAGATCGCCCTGCTCGGGTCGTTCGCCGCGCATGCCGCTGTCGCCATCGACACCGCGAACCTGCTGGCGGAGACGCGTTCCGCGCTCGCCGAACTGGAGAAGGCCAACGAGATCATCCGTGACCGCAGCGGCGTCATCGAGCGCGCCTCGGACGTGCACGACCGGCTCACCGAACTGGTGCTGCGCGGCGGCGGCGTCGACGACGTGGCGCGCGCGGTGTCCGAAGTACTGCACGGAACCGTGGAGTTCGCGGACGCGGACGGGGAGCCGGCGGGAGCGGACGGCCATGCGGTACGGCGCGGCGACGACTGGGTGGCCACCGTATCGGCCGGCGGGGAACTCCTCGGCGCGCTCGTCCTGCACGGCCACCCCGCCCTGGACCCCGTCGACCAGCGCACGCTCGAACGCGCCGCCATGGTGACGTCGTTGCTGCTGCTGGCCAGGCGCTCGGCGGGTGAGGCCGAGCAGCGCGTACGGGGCGAACTCCTCGACGACCTCCTCGACGCCCCCGACCGCGACCCCCGCCTGCTGCGCGAACGCGCCGCCCGGCTGCACGCCGACCTCGACGCCTCTCACGTGGTGCTCGCTGCCCGCGTCGAAGCGCCGCGGACGGCCGGCGTCGAACGGGAGGGCGCGGACCGCAGGCGGCTCTGGTCCGCGGCCTCGCACCTGGCGGCGACCGGGCAGGGCCTCGCCGCGGCCCGCGACGGCGGCACCGTACTGCTGCTCCCGCTGGACAGCGGTGACAGCGCCGCGGCCCTCGCACGCCGGACGGCGAAGCACCTGGGAGGCGCCCTGCGCGAGCCCGTCACGGTCGGAGCCTCGGGACCGGTGGAAGCGCCCGCGGCCCGCCCCGGAGCGGTGGCGGGGGCGTACGAGGAAGCACGCCGCTGCGTCGACGCGCTGCGGTTGCTCGGCCGCTGCGGGGAAGGCGCCGCAGCGGAGGATTTCGGCTTCCTGGGCCTGCTGCTCGCGGACAGCGGGGACGGCCGTTCCGGCGGCGCCGTCGAAGCGTTCGTACGCCGCACGATCGGCGAGGTCGTCGCGTACGACCGGCGGCGGGGAACCGACTTGGTGCGCACCCTGGACGCCTACTTCGCGTGCGGGATGAGCCCTGCCCGTACGAAGGACGAACTGCACGTCCACGTCAACACGGTGGCGCAGCGCCTGGAGCGCATCGGCAGGCTGCTGGGTGCGGACTGGCAGTCGCCGGAGCGGGCCCTGGAGGTCCAGCTGGCGCTGCGGCTGCACGGACTGCTGTCGGCGATGACGCGCTGAAAGCCACGCGCGGGAACGTCCGAAGACCGTTCCCGCGCGTGGCTGTTCTGCCGTCGCTCGCGTCTGCCGCGTTCGCGTCTGCTCCGTTCGCGGCGGCTCAGACCGTACGAGCGTCGGCGGTCCGTACGGCGGGCCCTTCCTCTTCCTCGCCCGCCCCGGCCTCGATGTTCCCCAGATCCCGGTTCCGGGTCTCCTTCGCGCATCCGATCGCGACCACCGTGACCAGCGCGGCGGCGATGACGTACAGGGCGATCGGTGTGGAGCCGCCGTAGTGGTGGAGGAGGGCGGTGGCGATCAGCGGCGCCGGGGCACCGGCCGCGACCGAGGAGAACTGCGCGCCGATCGAGGCACCGGAGTAGCGCATCCGGGTTGCGAACATCTCGGAGAAGAAGGCCGCCTGCGGCGCGTACATCGCCCCGTGGAACACCAGCCCGACCGTGACGGCGAGGAGGAGGTTGCCGAAGCTCTTGGTGTCGATGAGCATGAAGAACGGGAACATCCAGAGACCGACCCCGACCGCACCGATCAGGTAGACGGGCCTGCGCCCGAGCCGGTCCGACAGGGCGCCCCAGGCGGGGATCACCGCGAAGTGGACGGCCGAGGCGATCAGTACCGCGTTGAGCGCCGTCTGCCTGCTCAGCTCCGCCGCTGTCGTCGCGTAGACGAGGATGAAGGCGGTGATGACGTAGTAGCTGATGTTCTCCGCCATACGGGCGCCCATCGCGATCAGCACATCGCGCCAGTGGTAACGGAGGACGGCGACCAGCGGCATCTTCTCGGCGACGGCGGAGGTGCTCTTACGGGCCTCGGCCTGGGCCAACGCGGCCTTGAAGACGGGGGACTCATCGACAGAGAGACGAATCCACAGGCCGACGATCACCAGTACACCCGAGAGCAGGAAGGGTATGCGCCAGCCCCACGCGAGGAAGGCGGAATCCGACAGCAGGGCGGTCAGCGCGGCCAGCACTCCGGTGGCGAGCAGCTGTCCGGCGGGCGCTCCGGTCTGCGGCCAGGAAGCCCAGAACCCACGCCGCTCGGCGTCCCCGTGCTCCGAGACCAGCAGCACCGCCCCGCCCCACTCGCCACCGAGCGCGAAGCCCTGGACGAGCCGCAACACGGTGAGCAGGACGGGCGCGGCGGTACCGATCGAGGTGTGTGTCGGCAGCAGACCGATGGCGAAGGTGGCACCGCCCATCAGCAGCAGACTCAGGACGAGCAGCTTCTTGCGGCCGAGCCGGTCGCCGTAATGCCCGAAGACAAGTGCCCCGAGCGGCCTGGCGGCGAAGCCGATCGCGTAGGTCAAGAAGGACAGAAGAGTTCCGACGAGGGGGTCGGACTCGGGGAAGAAGAGCTCGTTGAAGACCAGCGCGGCTGCGGATCCGTAGAGGAAGAAGTCGTACCACTCGATGGTGGTCCCGATGAGGCTCGCGGCGACGATGCGCTTGAGTGAACTGGGCGCTGGCGGGGCGGATGCTGGGGCGGCCATGAGTACCACTTCCGGACAGTTGGCGGGGACGTTTCCGTGTCGCCACACCGTAGGAACACGCAGGTCAGTGGCACATGTGGCGGGACACCATAGTTCCGGGGGCAGCTGTGCCCGCGGCCACCATGACAGGCACTTCGACGCTGTTCCGGCCGGCCGCGGCGGTGCCCGGTCACGTGCCTGCCGGCCGGCGGCGCGAAAGCGCGCTCCGGCGCACTCCCGGCGGCGGCTGCCGGGACGGGGAGCAGGCCGCCTGTCACCCGCCGTCCACTCGGTCCGGCGGGATCTGACACGACCGCGCCGGTGGGTGCGGGCCGTTCGCGCCACTCGCGGGGATACCCCACCGGTAGCTCCCCGAAGCGGGCGCCTCGCGCAAGGTGGTTCGCGGGATGTGCGGATGGCCGTAAACCATCGCCGTCGCGCGGAAGTGGCGTCGGGGATCCTGGCGGGGTGACGCCCGGTGGCGCTGACGCGAGCCCGGCACCAGGCTTCACAGCCGGCGTGGGGGGCGTAGGGGGCGGGTCGAGGAGGTACTCGTCGGTGCACACCACACCGGTGCTGTGAGCGTAAGCCAGGCCCTCTTCGCGGGTGGCGTGCCCGGTCGGCAGGAAGCTGCAGTCGTAGAGGAGTCACCACGGCATCGCCGAGGCGACGGCCCGGCTGAGGGACGCCGCCCCTACCCGGCTCCACCTCGCCCGCCCACTGGCCGAGGAGCTGCGCCGCCCCTGGGAACGCCCCGCCGAGCCCCGCCACCTCACCCGCCTCCACTCCCGGCCGGGTGCGCCGGGGGTTTCGCGACGTCCGCGAACAAGCACAGCGTCCAGCGCCATGACATCGGCAAGACGGTCGGACGCGCCGCATCGGTCAAGGAGCACCAAGTCCGGCGAGGTCAAACGCCAAGCCAGTACCCACGGGAGGGGACCCTGCACGCAGGCACCAGTACTGGTGACGCACAGAGCCATCCGGCGGGCAGGTGGATCGTTGCACGCACGATGATCAACATGCAAGGTCCTGTGTCATTTGACACTGCGTCAAGACCCCTAATTTTACGATTCGATGGCGCATCTGTATGCCGGCCGATGCTTTGAGTCTCATCACTTGGGACTCACCTGCCAATGCTTGACATGATCCATTGGCGCCGACCTAAATTTGCCCGAGTGTCAGCACTCCGGTCTCCGGCCGACAGGCCATCCAGGTGACCGCCCCGCCCCAATGACCCGGACACCTATAGGGATTGACGATTGCTCAGGTACGCCCGACTATTCAACACGGCCGACGTGGGACCACCTGAAGCAGATTCCCGCCGAGACCGACCTTGCCTGCCGGCAGCGGCTCGCCGCTTTGTCGGCACCCGCCTGACCAGGAGCAATGACACGAACGACAGGAGGAGGGCCGCCCCGGCGCGGTCGGAGCCGGAGCACACCCGGGCACACCCGTACACCCCGACGGAAGGAGAAACGGACATGGAGTCCAAAAACAGACTCCAGCGCACATCGGTAACCAGGCCCCAAGGTGCCTGAACGATTGAGATGAACAGGGCCCAAACACTGCGACAACCCTAGCCGTTAGTGCCGAAACGGACAGAAGAGCAGTATTTTCACGGACCACCATTCTGGGCGCAGTCAAGAGAGACCAGATTGAATACCGCACGAGTCGTAAAGCGGATGAATGCCTTCCGCATTGACGATCTGAGGCAGTTCGGAGGCGAACGAGCGCATGATGGAGATGGCCGACTACCTGCGGGCGGGGAACGCCGTCACGTGAACCCGCTGACGTACTCACCACGCCTGGTCAAGGCGCTCCCACCGCTGGATGTGTCCGGCCGGGTTCTGAAGGTGTACGGGATGTTCGCGGAGCCGGAGCGCTGCTCCACCCTCCCGGCGCCGGAGCGGCTGCAGCAGCAGGTCGCCTCGGTACTGCGCGAACCCCCGCAAGAGGGGGACCACCCCGTCGGCTTCCTGATCCTGCACTACGGAGAGGAAGGCGACTACCTGCTGGTGAGCCAGTGGTACGACGCCAACATGCTCAAGCACTGGGTGCGCGGCACGGCGGTCGACGCCGAGGGGAACACCACGGTCGCTCCCCTCGCCCAGCGTGACCTGATCGCCTGCGTCTGGGAGCTCGAGGTCATCAAGTTCGAGCGCGACGCCTGGGTCAACACCGTGCTGGCGCAAGGCCGTCTCGACCAGGCCTCGCTCGACGCGTACCTGGCCACGACCTTCTCGGGGTGGGTATGAGCCGCGACATCAAGGTGCAGCCGATCGAGCCGTGCCACCTGGACGCGCTGCTGGCGCTGTGTCGCGAGCACGCGGCATACGAGAAGGCGGACTTCCGTGAGAACGGCCAAGTCGAGCGCTGGCGTGCGGCGCTGTTCTCGGAGCGGCCGGCGCTGTACGGCTGGGTGGCGACGGACGGCGAGGAGCCCTGCGGCTTCATGACCGTCACCATCGACTACGCCACCTGGAGCGCCGAACCGTTCGCCTACATGGACTGCCTCTACCTCCAGGAGCCGTATCGCGGGATGGGGCTCGGCCGCATGTTCTTCGAGCGACTGCGGGAGTTCGCCGTCGCCCGTCGATGCGGCTGGGCCGAGTGGCAGACCCCTCCGCACAACGAGCTCGGCATCGGCTTCTACCGGCGGATGGGCGCCGGGGCCAAACCCAAGGTCCGCTTCCACTACGACGTTGAAGGGAAGGGTGTCTCGTGACGGATACTTCTCTGCCGGTGGCGTTGCCGACACCGCTGCCCCCATGGTCGCTCGACCCCGCGGACCAGGCGTTCCCGCCGCCGGCGCTCGGCGACATCGTCCGAGCGGCGGCGAGCAACTGGCCGGACCGCCCGGCGGTCCACGACGGACGAAGCGGTCTCACCTTCGCCGAGCTGGAGCGGCAGGCCCGAGCGCTCGCGGCCTGGCTGAGCGAGCAGGGCGTCGGCCGCGGGGACCGGGTCGCGATCCTGGCCGAGAAGTGCGCGATCATGCCCGTCCTGGCCATCGGGATCTGGAAGTGCGGCGCTGTCTATGTCCCGCTCGACGCCGCGCAGCCGGTCCCCCGGCTGCGCAGCCTGCTCGGCCGCCTGCGGCCGCGTGTCGTGATCGCGCTGGACGAGCGGGAGCCGGCGGTCGCCGACGTCCGCTGGGTGGGCCGGACGCAGCTTGACGCGGCCCTGTCGGGACCGGCCCCGGAACGGCCGGCCGTGGCGCATCGGCCCGAGGACACGGCGTACATCATCTTCACGTCGGGGTCGACGGGAGAGCCGAAGGGCGTCGAGATCAGCGTCGCCAACCTGGTCGCGTACTTCGGGAACCACAACGAGGTGCTCCGGTTCACGCCGGCCTCACGGGTCTTCAGCCTGTCGCCGTTCCACTTCGACGTGTCGATCGAGGACACGCTGCTGCCCCTGTCGCTGGGCGCGTTCGTCCACCAGTTCCGCGGCGTCCATGCCGGCGCCATCATGCGCGCGATCATCAAGCGCGAGCGGATCACGCATCTGATCGCGGTGTCCACGCTCCTGACCATGATCACGGAGAACGGGCGTCACGTCACAAGGGAGAACTTCCCCTGCCTGCAGATGGTGATGACGGGCGCGGAGGTCTGCGACCCCGGTGTCATCAACGTCTGGAAGACCGGCCTCCCCGAGGTACGCGTCATCAACGCCTACGGGCCGACCGAGGCGACGATCGTCTGCGTCACCCATGAGATCGAACGGGCCGACGCGGAGCGGACGAGCTCGTACCCGATCGGCCGGCCCCTGCGCGGCGTGGCGGCGCGGATCGTGGAGGACGGGGCCGAGGTCCACGAGCACGGCCGGGCCGGCGAGTTGTGGATCGGTGGCGAGCAGGTGATGCGCGGCTACTTCGGTCAACCGGAGGAGACCGCCCGCCGCGTGGTCGAGGTGGACGGCGTCCGCTACTACCGCACGGGCGACATGTGCAGCTATGACGAGGACGGCAACATCGTGTTCCGCGGCCGGAACGACGACGAGGTGAAGCTGGCCGGCCGTCGGATCCACCTGGGTGAGATCCGGCAGATCGTGCTGGGCTCCCCGGGCGTCGAGCGGGCGGCCGTCGCGCTGGTCCCGCGCCACGGCCACGACGTGATCGCCCTCGTGGTGATGGCGCCGGACCGGGCGGTGGTGGAGGACGTCGAGAAGCGGCTGGTGGACCTGCTGCCCGCGTACATGCGCCCGGCCCTCGTCGCCTGGTCGCCCGTGCTCACCGTGTCCTCGACGGGCAAGACGGACGAGAAGCTGCTGATGCGGCGGCTCGCCGAGGCGGCTCGGGGGTCGACCGCGACCCACTTCGCGTTCACGCCTGCCGGGGACGTCGAGCCCGTCGACGGGGACGGCGATGTCTGACACGCAAGTGCGGTCCTTGAACGCCGAGTTCGGCCGCCTGGCCGCCGCCAGGAAGATCATGGCGGTGAGGACGTCCACGGGCTCGCTCGCGGACGACCGGGTGAACGCCGAGCGTTGGATCTCGCGCTTCGGAAGCGCGGACGAGCCTGACGACGGCGCGGCGATCGACGCGGGTGAGCATTCGGTGATCATCCGGCCGGCACAGGAGGACGCGGCCGCCCCGTATGTCATGTACATCCATGGCGGCGGGATGGTCTACTACTCGACGGCCGTCTTCCGGCCTTTCCTGCGGGACTTGGCGAACACCCTGCACGCACCCGTGGAGGCGTTCGAGTATCCGAAGGCGCCGGAGCACACCGTCGAGGAGGCGGTGGAGCGGCTGGGGAAGCACATCGCGGCACGGTGTCGCGCGCTGGGGGACCGGCAGCTCGTCCTCGCCGGTGACAGCGTCGGCGGACTGCTCTCGCTCTACCTGGGCTTACGAGTCCTGCCCGGGGTCTTCTCGCGCATCGTGCTGATCTACCCGGTCCTCGACCTTCGGACGGAACGCGAGTCCTACCGGACGTTCGGCGAGGGCCACTTCCTCGACGGCGCCGCCATGCGGCTCTTCAAGTCGCTGCTGAACCCCTTCTTCTCGGAACGGGCCTTCGATCCGTTCGCCCTGCCGGAGAGCGATCTGACCCGGTTGCCGGCCTGCTCGATCGTGACGGCCGGCTGCGACGTACTCCGTGACGAAGGACTCGCCTGGGTGGAGCACCTGGCCGGTCGGTCGGTCGGGCTGCGGCATCAGCACTTTCCGGATCTCCCGCACGACTTCTGCCTGTACGCCGGCAAGCTGAATTCAGCCAGAAGTGCCGTGGCCGAAATCGCCGGGGCCGCATTTCGTCTTGAGGAGGGACATGTCTAGTCACTCATCGAATTCGCGGCGACGGTGGAGTTATGGATTTGCTTGACGGACGATCTTGCTGGTCAATAAAATTAGTACAAGAAATGCGAACGGAAGGGCAGGATTGAGAGTGGTAGTAAAAGCTGAGGCGGTAGCACTACCACCCTGGTCGATCGATCCTGCCGACGAGACCAACCCGGCGCCCGCTCTCGGTGATCTGCTGGTGGCTCCGGCCCTCAGGTGGCCGGACCGCGTCGCGATCAACGACGGCGACGTCGACTACACGTTCGCCCAGCTCGAACAGGGTGCCCAGGCGGTCGCGGCCTGGCTGTCCGGGCAGGGGGTCGGCGCCGGGGACCGCGTGGTGGTCTTGGCCGAGAAGCGCGCGGTCATGCCGGTACTCGCCGTCGCCATCTGGAAGTGCGGGGCCGTCTACGTCCCCCTCGACGCCGCTGAACCGGTGCCCCGGCTGCGAGGGCTGCTCACGCGCCTGCAGCCGGCGGCCGTGATCGCGCTGGACGACCGGGATCCGGTGGCTCCCGTCGGCTGCCGGCTGGACAGGGAACAACTGGCCAAGATTCTTTCCGGACCGGCGGCGACCCATTCCACTGTGGCCCATCGACCGGAGCAGGCCGCGTACATCATTTTCGCGTCCGGTGCGACTGGTGAGCCGCAAGGGGTCGAGAACAGCGCCGCCGGCCTCGTCGCCTATTTCGGCAACCACAATCAGGTGCTGCGGTTCACATCGGAATCTCGCGTTCTGAGCCTGTCGCCGTTCAATGTGGATGTTTCGATCGAGGACACGCTTCTTCCCTTGTCGCTGGGAGCCTTTGTCCACCAATTCCGCAGCCTCCCCGCCGGCGCCGTCATGCGCGCCGTACTCGGCCGGGAGCGCATCACGCACCTGATCGCGGTCTCGATGCTCTTGGCCATGATCACCGGGGACGGGCGTCAGATCACCCGGGCCAAGCTGCCCAGTCTGGAAACGGTGATGACGGGCGCCCAGGTGTGCGACCCCGCCGTCATCAACACGTGGAAACAGCAACTGCCGGAGACCCGTGTCATCCACGCCTTCGGCCCGCCCGAGGCCACGATCTTCTGCTTGACCCATGAGATCGAGCACGCGGATCCGGAACGCACGACCGCGTATCCCATCGGCCGGCCCCTGCGGGGCATGGACGCGAAGATCATGAAGGACGGGGTCGAACTCCATCAGCCCGGCGTGCAGGGGGAGCTCTGGGTCGGCGGTGACCAGGTCATGCGCGGCTACTTCGACCACCCCGAGGAAACCGCGCGTCTCGTCGTCGATCTGGAGGGGACGCCCTACTTCCGGACCGGGGACGTATGCAGCTACGCGGAGGACGGCACCATCGTGTTCCACCGTCACGGCGACGAGGAGATCACGTGGTTGGCGGGCCGCCGTACCCACCTGAGTGAGATCCGCCGGGCTGCGCTGAGTTGTTCCGGCGTCGACCGGGCGGCTGCCGCCGTGATCCGGCGCAACCAACGCGACGTGGTCGCTCTCGTCGTCACGTCGGAGGAACGGCAGGTGGTGGCCGACGTGGAGGCGCACCTGCGCGGTGCGCTGCCCGACTACATGCGTCCGGCCCTGATGGCCTGGTCGCCTGCTGTATCAACCCCATCGACTGCGCAGACCGATGAACGTCAACTGATCGAGCGGCTCACGACAGCAGCTCAGCAGTCGAACTCCAACTATTTCGCACTGTCGGCCGATGGCGCCGTCGAGCCTATTGAGAAGGTGTAGCGATGTCTGTAGCGGTGAAGGACAAGGTCGCCGAGAACTTGGAGGCGGCGCTGGGCAAGCCGGTGGACCTCGACCCGCTGCCCGACGACACGCCCCTCAGCACCCTTGGTCTGGACTCCCTCCTGACCATCAGCGTCCTGGTCACGCTCCTGGAGGACTGCGGCGTCGACCTGGGAGAGCACGCGGACTCGCTGGTCACTCCGAGCACCCTCGGCGATCTGTATGCCATAGCCGGCCGGTTCATGGGAGACGAGGACTCGGCCCCGAGCGAGAGCGGCATGTCCCGAGAGCAACGATCCCAGTTGGACTACTACCAGGAAAAGCTGGCCTACGAGATCGACTCCGCGGATCTGAAGGCGGCTCTCGAAGAAGGCCAGGAGCTGGTCGTCGTCGACGGCCGCAGCACCGAGTCCTACGAGAGGGAGCACATTCCCGGCGCGATCAGCATTCCTCATCGCTCGATCTCCCAGGATTCGCTGGCCGGCCTCTCCAGGACACCGCTGTACGTCGCCTACTGCGACGGCATCGGCTGCAACGCCTCCACCAAGACGGCAATCAAACTGGCGACCTCGGGCTTCCGGGTCAAGGAGCTGATCGGCGGCCTGGACTGGTGGAAGCGTGATGGCTATGCCACCGAAGGACACGCGTCTCGACACGATGCCCACGCCCACGTCGACTGCGGGTGTGCCGGCTAGGCAGCGGGGAGAGAGTCAGCCCGAGCAGAGAGATGGTAGTCAACCTGTGAGTAATCCGAAGTTCGACCAGTCGCAGTTGGACGTGGCGGTGGTGGGCGGGAGCATCGCCGGCTGTGCCACCGCGATCCGCTTCAGCCAGATGGGTTATCGGGTCGGGATCTTCGACAAGAAGGCGATGAACGACCAGTCCCACAAGCGGCTCTGTACCCATTTCATCCAGCCGCACGCGGTGCCGCTGCTGGCCGAGCTCGGGCTGGCCCATCTTTACGAGCCTGCCTGGTCCGTGCCCACCAAGGCCGTCTTCGTCACGCCCGGGGGCGTGGTCGAGGGACCCGGGGGCTACGTCCCCGGGCCTCCGGATTCATACGCGCTCAATCTGGAACGGCGCGTGCTCGACCCCGCGCTGCGAGCAGCCGCGCAGAAGCAAGGCGTCCAGTACATCGACTCCACCACCGTGGAGAGCATCGAAGAAGACGAATCCGGCTGGAGCCTCGATACGCGCGGTGAGACCGGTCCCCACCGCTTCCGGGCCCGTCTGGTGGTGGCTGCGGACGGGCGCCGTTCGCGGCTGGCCAAGGAGCTCGGCAACCCGACCGAACATCATCCGAACGAGCGGGCAGCCCTCTTCGGCTACTTCTCGGGGATCAAGACCCGAGAGGACAATCGCTCGGTCTTCATCATGAACGACCGGGACCTGGCCTGCGTCTATCCGCTCGTCGAGGGCAGGACCCAGCTCGTCCTCTTCGCGGACAAGTCACGGGTCGAGGGTTGGCACGGGGCGGACGGCCGGCTCCAACAGTTCTTGGACTACTTCGGTGAACTGCCGGACGCGCCCTCGGTGGCCGATGCGGTCCCGGAGACGGGCCTGCTGGGCTACAGCGACTATCCGAGCCAGATTCGTCAGCCGGTGGTGGGCTCGGTTCCCTTCGTCGGGGACGCGGCCCTGTCAGTGGACGCCATGAGTGGCGTCGGCTGTGGATTCGCGTTGGTGTCGGCCGATCTGCTGGCTCGCTCGTTCACCGACCGGTCGTTGGACAAGGCTGATCTCGGAGACGGACTGGCCGAATACCGGCAGCGGTTCGAAGGCGCCATCCTCCCTCACGTCGAGGGCATATGCGGGGACTCCCTCGTCGACAAGAACGAGGCGTCCCGGCAGAGGATGTTCCAGACCATCAGCGGCAATCAGGAACTGAGCCAGAAATATCTGGCCCTCACCGGCCGCATGCTGATGCCAGGAGAATTCCAACGAGACCTCATGCGTGCACTGATGACCCGGGGTGCCGCTGGTCTCAAACGCTAGCCCGGCCCATACGCCCCGTAGAGTCAAGAAACAGTGATATTCGTATGAAACAAGCTCCGTCACTTCTCATCGGGGTGCTGTGCGGCGTCAGCGCCAACCTGATCTGGGGGCTGGCATTCCTGATGCCGGTACTGCTCCCCGACGCGGACGCTGTCGCACTCGCGCTGGGACGGTACCTCGTCTTCGGACTGGTCTCGCTCGGCATCGTGCTCTTCACACGCGGCGCCGGGATGCGCGGCCTGGGCCGGCGAGTATGGTGCACGGCCCTGGCGTTCGCCTTCGCCGGCCACCTGGGCTACTACTTCTTCCTGGTGCAGGGGATCAGGCACACCGGGGCGCCCATCACCACCGCGATCATCGGAACGCTCCCCGTGACCGTCGCGCTGACGGGCAACTGGGTCCGCAAGGAGTTCCCGTTCTCGCGCCTGCTGATTCCTCTCGGATTCATCACGGTCGGTCTGGTCCTGGTCAACCTCGTGGAGGTCGACTGGGGAACTGCCCTCAGCGGTCACTCCGGAACGACTTGGGTGATCGGCATCGCGTCGGCGCTGACGGCGCTCGGCCTGTGGACGTGGTACGCGGTGTCCAATGCCAGCTTCCTCAGAAGGCACCCGGAGATCTCGTCGTCCGCCTGGTCCACGCTCATGGGCGTGTGCACGCTGGCGCTCTCGTTGGTCGCCCTGCCGATCGCCGCCGTGTCCGGCGGAGTGCACATCGAAGGAACGGGCTCGCTCCTTCCTCTGGTCATCGGCAGTCTGGTTCTCGGCCTGCTCGTCTCATGGGTCGGAACAGTGCTCTGGAACCGTTCCTCGGGACTGGTGCCGATTTCCATCGCGGGGCAGCTCGTCGTCATCCAGGTGATTGCCGGACTGCTCTATGTCTTCACGTGGGACGGCCGCATGCCACCGCCGTTGGAGCTGGCCGGAATCGCACTGCTCATCGGTGGCGTGCTGTTGGCCATCCAGCGTACCCGCAGAAATCCGCCGGCCGCTGAGACCCGACTCACCGAAAAAGCCGAGGTGAGTTCATGAACCGCGGGGCGCTGCGACGGTGAAGAGCGACCTTCAGGGCCGAAACCCGGCCGGGTACACACAAGGGGAGGACAGAGACTGATGTCGCGCGTCGCGTTCACGACTTTCGCCATCCTGAAGAAGCCGTACGGGAATCCCGAGGTTCAGGAGTTCGACGACCTGACGCCGCCCACGTTCGAAGAGGCGGAACGCAGCCCGGGATTCATCGCCCGGGCGAAAGAGGACCCCGACCAGAGTCATCTCACCAACTTCGAGCGGGACTGGGGCGACTGGGGCAAGTTCGACGTACCGCGCTTCTACACGGGCGGCCGGACCAACGAGACCGACAGCCGTGCTTCCACCCTGTCACTGTGGAACGATCTGGAGTCCGCCTTCTCCTTCGTCTACACCGGCCTGCACCGCAGCACGTTGCGCAAGCGGCACGAGTGGTTCCTCAAGCCCGAGTGGCCCTCCTACGCGATGTGGTGGGTCTCCGATGACACCATCCCCACCTGGTCGGACGCCTGCCACCGGCTGGAGCACCTGCACGACCACGGTCCGACTCCCGAGTCGTTCAGCTTCCGCCGGCCCTTCACCGCCGACGGCACTCCGACTCGGCTGCGCGGCATGGCCGAGCGGCGTGGGGCCGATGCCTGATCGTCCTCCCGGTCCGCGCCCATGACGCGCTCGGCTTCCCGCACGGCATGACGCGTGCGGAGATCGAGCTCTCCTCGCGCGGACCGGTGGTGATCGAAGCGCTGCCGCCGGCCCGGGTGGGCACCGAGTCTCGCCGTCCACCCGCCGAGTACACGCCACGCTTCGCCCACCGTGTCGCCGCAGGAGCCGGCCTCGAAGACCGCACGGCTCATCTCGACCGTCGACAGGCCGTCCGCCTGCTCAACGCGCCCGCGGTCCGCATCGCCGGCGCGCTGATCCACCTCATCCACTCCACACCACCCAGGGATTTTCTGTGATCACGCGTGCCTTCGACAGATCGGCGATGAGCTGGTCCTATGAGATGCACCTCCAACCCATGCTGTCCGCCACCGACATCGAGGGGCTGCCGTTCGGGTCCGTCTTCGGCAGTGTCCCCGCGCACACCGTCTCGAAGCGACACGCCCACCAGGACGGCGAGATGTTCATCGTCCTGGCCGGCAAGGCCGCCGTAGTGCTCGGAGACGAAGAGCGCGAACTGGGACCCGGCGAGGTCGTCTACCTGTCGCCCTTCGGCTACCACGAGATCCGCAACGAGTCCGACGAGGCGTTCGACATCGTCTCGATCTACTGGGAACACATCCCGAGCGCCGTCAAGGCCCTCGAGCAGGCCCCCCCGCGCGACGGGTTCCCCGAGCGGATGCTGGTCTTCTGCCCCCCGCCCACGCCCAACGGCGGCTTGCACCTGGGCCACCTCGCGGGTCCGTACGTCCGGGCCGACATGCTGGTGCGCGCGCTGCGCAGCATGGGCCGCGACGCCCGGTACGTCACCGGCACCGACGACCACCAGTCGTATGTCGCCGCCGCCGCGCGACTGCGCGGTACGGGCCCGGCCGACGTGGCCACGGCCGAAGGCGACGCCATCCTGGCGACCCTGCGCGCGGCCGGCATCGGCTGCGACCGGCTCACTCGCCCCGCCGGAGACCCTGAGCACGCCGACCGGATCCGGGAGCTGTTCGCCCGGGTGGCGGCCTCCTCCGCCGTCACGGAGGAGGAGCGGGAGACGGCCTACTGCACGACGTGCGACCTCTCGCTGCACCAGGCCTTCGCCCGCGGGGCCTGCGGGCACTGCGGCGCGGCCAGCGACGGGGAGATCTGCGAGGCCTGCGGCCGGCCCAACGAAGCCCGGGAGCTCACCGGCCCGCAGTGCCGGATCTGCGGCGCCCCGGCCGTCACCCGCCCGGAGCGGGCGCTGTGGCTGGACCTCAACGCCTACGCCGAGCAGTTGCGGGACTACCTGCGGGACTCCTACACCTCGCCCGACCTGCAGGCCCTGGTGGAGAGGCTGCTGGACGAGGGGCTGCCCCCGTACCGGCTCGCCCGAAGCAGCGAGTGGGGCGTCGCCGTGGGGGACGGCCAGGCCGTCGACGCCTGGGCGGACCTCGCGCTGACCTTCCTGGACGCTGCCCGAGCCGAGTCCGAGCAGGGAGGCCCGGCGAGGATCACGCTCTTCCTCGGCTACGACAACAGCTTCTACTACGCGGTCCTCCTGCCGATCCTGGCCTTCGCGGCCGAACTCACCGAGCACCTGCCCACCGCGTTCGTCACCAACCAGTTCCTGCACCTGGAGGACGAGAAGTTCTCCACCAGCCGGGGCCACGCGGTCTGGGCCGACGACGCCCTCGCCGCGGCGGGCCCGGACGCCGTACGCCTGGCCCTGCTGCGCAACGCCCCGGAAGGACGCGTCACGCGGATCACCCAGGAGCGCGCCGGCCAACTCGCGCGGGACCCGCTGTATCTCGACGCCCAGGAGTGGCTGGCCGGCTTCGCGGCCCTGACCGAGCAGTCCGGCGGCCAGGTGCCGGGTACCGGTGCCTGGACGGACGCGCACCGCGAGTTCTACCGGTACCTCAACCTGGCCACCCGGCAACTTGACGGCCTGCTGCTCCCGGAGTCGTTCAGCGCGCGTGGATACGTCCGCCTGCTGGAGTCCTTCGTGGCACGCTCCGCCGAGTTCCGGGCGACGGAGGAGGCGCTGCGCCAGGTCCCGTCACTGGCGGAGGAGGCGCGCACGAGCCTGGCCCTGGAGTACCTGGCGGCCAAGGTGTTCGCCGCGCTGGCCTGGCCGGTCGTCCCTGAGCTGTCCCAGCGGGTCTGGGACTGGCTGGGCCTGCCCGCGCAGCCGGTCCGTGAGGCCGACTGGTCCTTCCTGCCCTCCGGCACCCGGTGCGTGTCGGCCGCTCCCGGCCTCGCGACGGCTGCCGTCTCTTCCGCGGACGGACGAGCGTGAACCAGGCCGGCACGACAGCGCATCCTCGCGGTGGGGACGTGCCCGCCCGTGCGGACGTCGTGGTGGTGGGCGCCGGGATCACCGGTGCCTCCGTCGCGCACCACCTGGCACGCCGGGGTGTGTCTGTCGTCGTGATCGAGCAGTCGCCGCGGTCGGGTGCCGGGGCCACCGGCCGCTCCGGCGGCATGGTGCGTGCTTTCGACCCCGACACGGCGATCGCGGAACTGGCGCTGCCGAGCCTGGCCGCTTACCGGGACCCCGGGCGCTGGGCGTCGGGGCAGGCTCCGCTGCACGCCGTCGGCGCCGTGACCGCGGCCGACCGTGCCCAGGAGCCCGCCCTCCGGGAGGCCGCCGGGCAGATCAACGGCGCGTTGCGTACCTCGGCGCACGTGGTGGCAGAGCGTGAGGAGGTGGCGGGGATACGCCTGGCCGGCGGCGTTGCCCTCGTCGAGCCGGAAGCGGGCTGGGTGGCGCCGGCGGAGGTCACCGCGGACTGGCTGGCACAGGCACGCGCCGACGGCGCCGTGGTCTGCCACGGAGTCCGCGTGCTCGAAGTGGAGGAACGCGGCGGACGCCCGGCGGTGCTCACGGACGCGGGCGTGGTCAGTGCCGGGGCCGTGGTCGCGGCAGTCGGGCCCTGGGCGGCCGACCCGGTGCGCGGATTGCGGCCGGCTTCGCCGGTCCGATCGCGATCGATCCAGGTGAGCACCGTCGAGCGCCGCCCTCCTGCGCCGCCCCACGCGACCTTCGTCGACCTGCGCACCGGGCTGTACGCCAAGCCGGTCGGCACGGACCGGACACTGATCGGCATGCCGCACCTCGTGTGGGACGCCCCCTTCGACGCGCAGCCGGACCCCGCGCACGCGCAGGCCACCGTATCCGCCCTCACCGCCCATTTCCCGTGGCTCACGACAGCGGTGCACCTCAGCACGGTCCGCGCCACGGACGCGTACGGCTCACCCGGGGACGGCGGGCCGGCGACCGGGCTGCTGGAGGGCACCGGGGTGCCGCACGTGTGGTCGGTACGGGGCTGGAACGGCGGCGGCGTCAAGACGGCACCGGAGGCCGGCCGCCGCATCGCGGAGGCGTGCGTGGCCGACGCCTTCTGCGAAGTCGCCTGACAGCCGCCCGCCCGGCGGCACAACACCTGCTATCGACTCCCTCCCACCACAGCAACGAGGTGCCCCATGCCGGACGCAGCCGCTCCACGCTTCCTCATCGAGCGCGTGGACGCGTCCAATTTCGAGGCGATCCTGCCGCTCGTCGCCGAGTACCAGAGGTTCTACGGCCGAGAGCCCGACGACTCCGGGAACCGGCGGTTCTTCGGTGAGCTGCTGGGGGACAACCCCCACGGACTCCAACTGGCCGCGCGCCAGGGGCCGCACGTGATCGGCTTCGCCACCCTCTACTGGGCGCGCGTCTCCACCAGGGCCGCCACCGTGGCCCTCCTCAACGACCTGTACGTCCGTCCCGACCACCGGGGCGGTCGGGAAGCCGGCGTCGGAACGGCGCTGCTGCGCGCCGCCGCACGCGAGGCCGGCGACCGTGGCTTCTCCCACCTCACCTGGGAGACCGCGCCCGACAACCGATCGGCGCAGGCACTGTACGACCGCTTCCTGCGCGAGGCCCCGGAACCCGGGGCGCCCTCGACCTGGATCCACTACTCGTATCCGCTTTCCACCAAGGGGGAACAGTGACCCACTGCCACGATGTGCTGGGCATAGGCTTCGGCCCGGCCAACCTGGCCCTGGCCATCGCCTTCGAGGAAGAAGGCCACGATCTCGACGTGCGCTTCCTGGAAGCCAGACCGGGCCCGTCCTGGCAGAGCGCCATGATGCTCCCCGGGTCGGACATCCAGAACCACCCCGTGCGCGACCTCGTGTCGCTGCGCAATCCGCGCAGTCGCTACAGCTTCATCAACTACCTCTTCGAGAACGGGCGGCTGCTCGATCACCTCAACCTCCCGGTGGAGTTCCCGCTGCGCAAGGAGTACGCGCAGTACGTCTCCTGGGCCGCCGGCCACTTCAGCCACCTGGTCGACTACGGCGTGCACGTCACCGGCGTCACCGTCGACCGCGATGCCGAGGGCCGTCCGCTCTACACCGTCACCACCTCCGCCGGAGGCACCCTCCAGGCGCGCGCTCTCGTGGTCGGCACCGGGCGTACCCCCTTCATCCCGGAACCGTTCGACGCGGTGGACTCCCCGCGCGTCTTCCACCTGACGCGCTACCTGCCGGCTCTGCGGGAGCTGGAGGAGCTGGGCGTGGCCGGAGAAGGCGACCGGTCGCCGCGCGCGGTGACGGTCATCGGGGGCAGCCAGAGCGCGGTGGAACTCACGCTCGACCTCGCGCGGCGCTTTCCCCGCGCCCGGGTGACCACCCTCGTACGGTCCCTGACGCTCCGTCAGAAGGACACCAGCCCGTTCAGCGAGGAGGGGTACTTCCCCGGCTTCACCGACTACTACTACCGGGCCTCCCGCGAGCGCAAGCACGTCCTCGACGCGTACATGCGCCCGACGAACTACTCGTCGGCCGACGGAGATGTGCTGCACGAGTTGTACCGGCTCATCTACGAGCAGCGCCTGGACGGCGACCAGAAGGTGTTCGTCAGCGGCAGCCGCCAGGTGCAAGACCTCGACGTGCGAGAGGACGGCGTCCACCTCGGTGTCGAGGAGCTGAACACCGGGGAGACCGAGGAGCACCAGGCCGACTTCGTCGTCCTGGCCACCGGATTCCGCGATCTCGGCCCGGCTGCCCACCAGGACCGCGTCCCCGCTCTCATGCGTGACATCGCCGACGACTTCGTCTTCGACAGCCACGGGTACCTGGCCGTCGGCCCGGACTACGAAGTGCAGCCGCTGGACGCCGGCATGCCCGCGCTCTTCCTCAACGGCCTGTGCGAGTCCTCCCACGGAATCGGTGACGCCGGCTCGTTCAGCCTTCTGTCGCTCAGAGCCAACGTCATCGCAGAGGGCCTCCGGAAGCGTCTTCCGTAATGGAGCCGGCAGGCACCTCTGTCCCCGGCGCGGCGGTCGCGCCGCGCGGACCGGGAGCGGATACGGGCGGCCGAACGGCGCGAAGGCCGGAGCTGGAGATCGCCGCACACGTCTCCAGCGGTGTCCTCGGCGCCGGGATGGTGGTCATGCCGTCCGTCGTCGCGGCCCTGACCGGCGGGCGCAGCCTCCTCGTCTGGTCGGCCCACATCCTGCTCGGCGGATCGGTCAGCCTCATGCTGGCCATGGTGGTCCGCGCGAGGGTGCGGTCGACCTCGTTGGCGGGTGCCGTCGGGGCCCTGCTGGGCTCGTGGGCGGAACGGGCGGTGGACGGCGCCTTCGCCATCGCCTTCACCGCCGGGCAGGCGGCGATCGCATGGTTCGCCGCGACCTGTCTGCTGACGGCCGCCCACGGTTCTCTGCCGCGTCCGGGGGCGGACGGTCTCCTTCTCGCCCTCGGCATTCTCGCGGCGGCTGTGCTCGCGGCGCTCAGTCCGCTTTCGCTGCCGGCCGCCGTGCTCCGGCTGCGTCTTTGGATCGCCGGGGCCGTGGCGCTGGCCTGCGCCGCGTGGGGCTGGCCCGCCGCGCTTGCGGTGGGTTCGCACACGCCGCTCGCACCGTCGGGACTCTCTCCCGAAGGCGCCCAGTGGCTGGCCCTCGCGGCGCTGTTCTTCGCCGGTGTCGGATGGGAAGCGGTCACCGTCGTTGTCCCCGTCGCCGCCGTCGGGCCGAGGCGCACCGCCGCGGGCGTGGCCCTGGGAGTGGCTGCGGTGGCTGCCGTCTATCTGGGGCTGGCCACGGTCCACCGTCTGGCCGCCGGGACACCGGCGGCCCAGGACCCGGTTTCCGCACCGCTGCGCTGGGTGCTCGCCGGGGCGACGGTCGCCGTGCTGACCTCCTACATCTTCACCAACGTGCGCACCGCCGCCCGGATCGCCGTACGGCTGCGCCCCGGCGAGCGGAGCCCCTCCGAACGAGGCCCCGGCAAGGCCGTCATCGCGGCCGTCGGCATCGCGTGCTGCGCCTTCGCCTGGGCGGGGGCTCTGGACGGTGCCGTCCCCCTCCTGCTGCTGGGGCCGGCCGCGGCCGCGCTGATCGGCTACGCCCTGGCAGCCGCCGCTGCCATGCGCTGCGGCGGGCCGCTACTGCGGTGCGCCGGAGCCTCGGTACTGCTCGTGCTCGTGGGCATGGCGGTCCTCGCCGTGCCTTTCCTGCTCGGTGGATGAGTGATGGCCAAGCTCCTGCGCAGTCGTTCGGCAGGTCTCACCCGCCCCATCGCCATCGTGACCCCGGGTGTCCTCGTCACCGGAACGGGAGGATTCCTCAGCCTCTTCCGCACCGTCGTCCTGGCCGGCCGCGGGCACCGGTCCCGTGAGATCACCGCCGCCCCGGCGCTCACCGCGGTGACCGGCGTGGCGGGAGCCGGGTTCTCCGGCCGGGTGGCCCGCAGGGTCAGCCGGCGCGGCGCTCTCCGGCTGAGCGCCGGCTCCACCGCGGTCTGCGCGTACGCGGCGTCGGCCGTCCGTGGACCGGCTGCCCCCATGCTGGTGGCCGCGGTGCTCAGCATAAGAGCCCAGGCTTTCGGGCCGGTGGCGCAGACGCTCGTCGGCAACGGTGTGGCCGCGGCCTCGGTCACGCTGCTCCTACCGGCCCTGCCGCTCCTGCCGCTCCTGCCGGTCCTGTTGGCCTCCTCGGCCGAGACGCGGGGCGGGGCTGAAGCCGGCGAGCCGTGCGGACCGCACGGGAAGCAGGGGCAGCAGGCCGGTGCTTGCGCCCTGAGCACGCACGACTGCGGCGAGAAAGGTCAGCTCCACGGGTGGCTGCTCACGCTGAACGCGCTTGTCGTCCTTTTCTTCAAAGTACCGATGACCGGGGCCACCCGCCGATGGCAGCGGCGCACCGTCATGGGCATGGCGCCGCGTGCGCCGGCGGAGGCTACGCCGTGAACGCGCTCGGTATCGGCGGGGGCGTGCTCTTGTGCGGTGTGTCGACCCGGACACCGGGCGAGATGCCGCTGGCGCCGGTGGCCGCAGCAGACGCGAGCGAGGCCGCTCCGCCCGGCGGTGGCGCCTGTGGCCAGTCATTGCCGGAGCTGTGCCGGCCGGTGGGCATGCCGGTGCGCCCAGCGGCCGGCGTCCTCGCCTTCGGCCCGGACCACCGGTTCACCTGGCTGCTGTGCGCAGCCGCGCTGCTGATCACCGCACCCTGCCTGTACGCCCTCATCCCCCCGCCCCGCGCCGCCGTCGCCCACGACGGCCATGGACACCCCTGCGCGCCTTCTCCGTCCACTACGGCTCCCTTTTCCGGCTCCATCTCCGAGGAGACATCATGATTGCCCCCACAATCGAATCCGAAGTCCGCAGTTACTGCAGGAACTGGCCAGTGGTGTTCGACCGGGCGCGCGGCAGCCGCATGTTCGATCGCGACGGCCGTGCCTATCTGGACTTCTTCGCCGGTGCCAGCGCCCTGAACTACGGACACAACCACCCCGCGCTCAAGCGGGCGCTGCTCTCCTACCTCGAGCAGGACGGGGTTGCCCACAGCCTGGACATGCTGACCGCCGCCAAGGAGGACTTCCTCACCGCGTTCGCGGCGCGGGTGCTCGACCCCCGCGGACTGGACTACCGGGTGCAGTTTCCCGGTCCCACCGGTACCAACAGCGTGGAGGCCGCGCTCAAACTGGCCCGCAAGGTGACCGGGCGTCAGACGATCGTCGCCTTCACCGGTGCCTTCCACGGCATGTCGCTGGGTTCACTGGCCGTCACGGGAAACGCCGCCAAGCGCGCGGGTGCCGGCGTTCCGCTCGGACACACCCTGCGCATCCCCTACGACGGCTTCTCCGGAGGCCAGGTGTCCGGGCTGAAGCTGCTGGACAGCATGCTCGCCGACAGCAGCAGCGGCTTGGACCTCCCCGCAGCCGTCATCGTGGAGACCGTACAGGGTGAGGGCGGCGTCAACCCGGCCGGTGCGACCTGGCTCGCCGACCTCGCGGAGCTGTGCAGCCGCCGGGAGATCCTCTTGATCATCGACGACATCCAGATGGGCTGCGGCCGCACGGGGCCCTTCTTCAGCTTCGAGACCGCCGGGATCACCCCGGACATCGTCTGCCTGTCCAAGTCCATCAGCGGATACGGCCTTCCGATGTCCCTCACGCTCTTCCGCACCGAGTTGGACGTATGGCAACCGGGCGAGCACAACGGCACGTTCCGCGGTAACAACCCGGCGTTCGTGACGGCAGCCGCTGCCCTGCGGGAGTTCTGGGCGGACAGCACCCTGGAGAAGCAGACCGAAGAACGGGGCGTCCTGTTCGAGGAGAGGCTGGGCGAACTCGCCGGTCGGCACGCGGAGCACGTAGCGGCGTCGCGTGGTCGTGGTCTGGTGTGGGGTCTGGACTTCCGGGAGCCGCACATGGCCAGGCGGGTCGCTGACGCGGCATTCGCCCGCGGGCTCCTGGTGGAGACGTCGGGCTCCCGCGACGAGGTGGTGAAGCTCATGCCGCCCCTGACCTCCACGGACGAAGAACTGGCCGAGGGGCTCGGCATCCTGCGGGACTCGGTGGCGTCAGCCGTGGGTGGCTGAGCACGCACCCAGAGCCATCAGCGGGGCTGCCGACGGATCCCCGCTGTGGCTCGTACCGGACGGGCGGATCGCGGCTCTGACCGAAGCCGCAAGGGGTGCGAGCCGATCTGGTGCCGGAGCTGGTGCGCGATGCCCGGTTCGTACAGCGTCCACTGCGGAGGTCCTTCCGCCGGACAGCTGCCGGGCGGCCGCCGCCCGCGCATCGCTCCTGCCTGATGGAGGTGTGGCACTTTGACGACGACTCCTGAGGCTGTGCCCTGCGGGGCGGGTTCGAGGAGTCGTGTGCGGCAGCGGGCGGCTGCGGTGAGGATCGTGTCTCGTTCAGGACGTGCGTCTCGGAACCCGGCCCGCCCCGGTCCACGGGTTTCGGGCCGGTGAGTCCGCCCCTTTTCCAGCCCCGACCTGGGCGGAGCCCAGGAGTGCACGGGAGAGGTCGAGCAGGCCGGCGTCGGCCCGGCGGTGCGGGATCTCCTCGTACGGCCGGCCCCGCACACCGGCCCTGGACCAGATCAGTACCTGCGGTGGGCCGTCGGCTTCGAGATCCCGGGGCACGGCGGCAGGGCCCGTCAGGCGCATCCACTGACCAGAACGTGGACGATCGCCGCGAACAGCGGCTCATCAGGCGTGTCCGCGTCCCCCTGCATCCTCCCCCTCCTGCGTCCTCCCGCCCTGCGGCCGCACTCTCGACGGCGGGATCAGCGGCTTCGCGACCTCCCACAGCCCGTCCGGAACCATCCAACTCCGCGTACCCCGGCCCATGATCGGCCGGTGACCGGCCTTCACCTCTTGACCTCTGTGACCCCAGCCACTACTTTGCGGTAGACGCCGACCCATGACGACCGAAAGGAGGCGACCAGCGGATGTACACCAGCTCTGATCTTGGTCGCCTCGCCCAGTGCACGGTCTGGGTTCCGGGTCAAATCGCGCACGGCTGCTGAGCACGCCGTTCTGATGTGCCCGTCTGCGGCACATTTGTGCCCGTCTGTGGCACCTTCCGGGTTTCCCGTCACCATCTTCCGACACGTCGCTGTCGCATGCCGTTTTGCGCCCGCTTCTCTCACGTGGCGCGTCTGAACACAGAAAGCTGCCCGAAATTGGCGAACATGATGAATCGACCCGTCACGCACCGAAACGAAGGTCTGTCGTGGTAGCGGCGCGGATCACGGTCAATGGGAAAGAAGCACCGATTTCACCGGCTGCGCCCCACACCACAACACTGGATTTCCTGCGCGAGCGTGGCCTCACCGGCACCAAGGAGGGCTGCGCCGAGGGTGAGTGCGGCGCCTGTTCGGTCCTGGTGGCCCGTCCTGGGGTGAACAAGCCCACCGACTGGGTGGCGGTCAACGCCTGCCTGGTCCCGGTCGCGGCGCTCGACGGTCAGGAGATCATTACCTCCGAAGGTCTCGCCACCGTCGGAGAACCCGGCACGCGGCCCTCCCTGCACCCGGTGCAGGAGGAGATGGCGGTCCGCGGCGGCTCCCAATGCGGTTACTGCACGCCGGGATTCGTCTGCAGCATGGCGGCCGAGTACTACCGGCCCGACCGCTGCGCGCACGCGGACCCGGCCGACGGCGCGGACCCGGACGACAGCACCGACGCCGAGCACGGTCCGAACGGTTTCGATCTGCACGCACTGAGCGGAAACCTGTGCCGCTGCACCGGCTACCGCCCGATTCGCGATGCCGCGTTCGCCGTCGGTACGCCCACCGACGAGGACCCGCTGGCGCAGCGTCGCGAGCAGTCCCCGCCCGCACCGGTCGCCACCGAATACACCCAGGACGACAGCGCGTTCCTGCGGAGGAACACCCTGGCCGAAACACTGGAGTTGCTGCGCGAACGGCCCGACGCGGTGGTGGTCGCCGGCTCCACCGACTGGGGCGTCGAGGTCAACATCCGTTCCCGCCGGGCGGATTGCGTGGTCGCCGTCGACCGGCTGTCCGAACTGCGGGAGCTGCGCGTCGAATCCGACTCCATCGAGATCGGGGCGGCGCTGACGCTCACCGAGATCGAACGCCGCCTCGACGGCGACGTCCCGCTCCTTGCCGAGCTGTTCCCGCAGTTCGCATCCCGGCTCATCCGCAACGGGGCGACCCTCGGCGGCAACCTGGGCACCGGCTCGCCCATCGGCGACAGCCCGCCGGCGCTGCTCGCGCTGGAGGCGTCGCTGGTGCTCGCCGACGCCGACGGTGAGCGCGAGGTCCCGCTGGCGGAGTACTTCACCGGTTACCGGCAGAGCGTGCGCCGTCCCGGCGAGCTGATCCGCGCGGTGCGCGTCCCGCTGCCGCTGTCGCCGGTCACGGCCTTCCACAAGATCGCCAAGCGGCGCTTCGACGACATCTCCAGTGTGGCGGTCGCTTTCGCGCTCGACATCGAGGACGGGATCGTCCGCAAGGCACGCATCGGCCTGGGCGGCGTGGCCGCGACACCGATCCGCGCGCTCGCCACCGAGGCGGCTCTGGAGGGCAAGCAGTGGTCGGCGGAGACCGTCGAGGCCGCGGCCCGGGTGCTGCGGGGCGAGGGCACGCCGATGGACGACCATCGCGCCAGCTCCCTCTACCGTTCCGCGATGCTCGGCCAGAGCCTGCTGAAGCTGCACGCACAGACCCCCGAGGCGGTGTCGTCATGAGTCATCTGTCCGAGCGTCCCGAAAAGCCTGTCGTCGGCGTTCCGATGCCGCACGAGAGTGCCTTCCAGCACGTCACCGGTACCGCGCTCTACACCGACGACCTGGTCCAGCGCACCAAGGACGTGCTGCACGCGTACCCGGTCCAGGTCATGAAGGCCCGCGGCAGGATCACCGCGTTGCGCACCGAGCCCGCGCTCGCCGTGCCGGGTGTGGTCCGCGTGCTGACCGGTGCCGACGTGCCCGGCGTCAACGACGCCGGCATGAAGCACGACGAACCGCTGTTCCCCGACGAGGTCATGTTCCACGGCCACGCGGTCGCCTGGGTGCTCGGCGAGACCCTGGAGGCGGCCCGGCTCGGTGCGGCGGCCGTCGAGGTGGAACTCGACGAACTGCCCTCCATCGTCACGCTGCAGGACGCGATCGCGGCGGGCAGCTACCACGGCGCCCAGCCCCTGATGGTGCACGGCGACACCGACGCGGGCTTCGCCGACTCCGCGCACGTGATCACCGGCGAGTTCCAGTTCGCCGGTCAGGAACACTTCTACCTCGAGACGCACGCGGCGCTGGCCCTGGTCGACGAGAACGAGCAGCTGTTCATCCAGAGCAGCACCCAGCACCCCTCGGAGACACAGGAAATCGTCTCGCACGTGCTCGGTGTGCCCGCCCACGAGGTGACCGTGCAGTGCCTGCGGATGGGCGGCGGCTTCGGCGGCAAGGAGATGCAGCCGCACGGGTTCGCGGCCGTTGCCGCGCTCGGCGCCAAGCTGACCGGTCGGCCGGTCCGGTTCCGGCTCAACCGGACCCAGGACCTGACCATGTCCGGCAAGCGGCACGGGTTCCATGCCAAGTGGAAGATCGGCTTCGACGCCGACGGCCGCATCCAGGCCCTCGACGCCACCTTGGTCGCGGACGGCGGTTGGAGCCTGGACCTGTCCGAGCCGGTCCTAGCCCGCGCGCTGTGCCACATCGACAACACCTACTGGATCCCCAACGCGCGCGTCGCCGGTCGCATCGCCAGGACCAACACGGTCTCCAACACCGCCTTCCGCGGCTTCGGCGGACCGCAGGGCATGCTGGTGATCGAGGACATCCTGGGCCGCTGCGCGCCGCAGCTCGGCCTGGATCCAATGGAGCTGCGGGAGCGCAACTTCTACCAGCCGGGCCAGGGGCAGACGACGCCGTACGGCCAGCCGGTCACCCAGGCCGAGCGGATCTCCACCGTCTGGCGGAAGGTCAAGGAGAACGGCGGCATCGCCGACCGCAAGCGCGAGATCGCCGCCTTCAACGCCGCGCACCCGCACACCAAGCGGGCCCTCGCGATCACCGCCATCAAGTTCGGCATCTCGTTCAACCTCACCGCCTTCAACCAGGGCGGCGCGCTGGTGCTGATCTACAAGGACGGCTCGGTCCTGATCAACCACGGCGGCACCGAGATGGGCCAGGGCCTGCACACCAAGATGATGCAGGTGGCCGCGACCACCCTGGGCATCCCGCTGCACAAGGTGCGCCTCGCCCCGACGCGTACCGACAAGGTGCCCAACACCTCCGCCACCGCCGCCAGCGCCGGGGCGGACCTCAACGGTGGGGCGATCAAGAACGCCTGTGAGCAGTTGCGCGAGCGGCTGCTGCAGGTGGCCGCCTCCCAGCTGGGTTCGAACGCCTCGGACGTGCGCATCGTCGAGGGCGTCGCGCGGGCCCTGGGCAGCGACAAGCAGCTGGTCTGGGACGACCTGGTGCGCACCGCGTACTTCCAGCGAGTCCAGCTGTCGGCATCCGGTTTCTACCGGACCGAGGGGCTGCACTGGGACGCGAAGACGTTCCGGGGCACGCCGTTCAAGTACTTCGCCCACGGCGCCGCGGCGACCGAGGTGGAGGTGGACGGCTTCACCGGTGCGTACCGCATCCGGCGCGTGGACATCGTGCACGATGTCGGCGACAGCCTGTCCCCGATGATCGACATCGGCCAGGTGGAGGGTGGTTTCGTGCAGGGCGCGGGCTGGCTGACGCTCGAGGACCTGCGCTGGGACACCAGCGACGGCCCGAACCGCGGCCGGCTGCTGACCCAGGCGGCGAGCACCTACAAGCTGCCGAGCTTCTCGGAGATGCCCGAGGAGTTCCACGTCACGCTGCTGGAGAACGCCACCGAAGAGGGCGCGGTGTACGGGTCCAAGGCGGTGGGCGAGCCTCCGCTGATGCTGGCGTTCTCGGTGCGGGAAGCGTTGCGGCAGGCCGCCGCCGCGTTCGGGCCGAGCGGTGCCGGTGTCGAGCTGGCCTCGCCCGCGACGCCGGAGGCGGTGTACTGGGCGATCCAGGCGGCTCGCCGGGGCGATGCCTCCCGGAACGGTGACGCCGGCGACGGGCTCGCCACCGCCGGCCACGCCGGAAACGGGCTCGCCGGCGGCACGATCCGTACCGACGCCGAAGCATTGAGCGGTGCCTGACATGACATGGGTCGCCGCGGTCGCACGGTTGCGGGCACGCCGGGAGGCCGGCGTGCTGGTGACCGTCGCGACCGTGCGCGGCCATGCCCCGCGCGATGCCGGTGCGAAACTCGTGGTGGGACAGACCGGGACGTGGGGCTCGATCGGTGGCGGCAATGTCGAGGCCGTCTCGATCGACCGGGCCCGGGAGATGATCGCCGCGTCCACGCCCGAGCCGGAGCTGATGGATTTCGCCCTGAACGACAAAGTGACCAACCAGCATGGCGTGCAGTGCTGCGGCGGCACGGTCTCGGTGCTGCTCGAACCGCTGCCGGTGGTACGGGCGGTGGCGATCTTCGGCGTCGGACACGTCGGGCTGGAACTGGCGCGCATCCTGGCACGTCAGGACCTCGACCTCCATCTGATCGACACCCGCTCCGACCTCCTCACCGAGGAGCGGCTCGACGCGCTGGCAGACGCGGTGGCGCAGGTGCACGTGCATCACACGCCGCTGCTGCCCGAGGAGGTGCTGGAGGAGTTGCCGCGCGGCACCCACGTCCTGATCATGACCCATGATCACGCCGAGGACGCCGCGCTGTGCGACGCCGCCCTGCGCACCACCCATCTCGGCTCCACCGGGCTGATCGGGTCGGCGGCCAAGTGGGTGCGGTTCCGCAAACGCCTCACCACCGAGGGCGGCCACGATGAGGCCACTGTCGACCGGATCAAGACCCCGATCGGGCTGGCCGACATCACCGGCAAGGAACCCGCGACCATTGCCGTAAGCGTCGCTGCCGATTTGCTGCGCACCTTCGAAACCGAGGGGAACTGACACTCCCGCCGGATCAACAGGGGTGCCCCGCGCCCGTGCGAACGCACCCGTGCGGGGCACCCTTTCGGCACGACCACGCCCGCCACTTCAACAGGCATCGGCCTCACCGGGGCAGGAACCAGCTTGCGCCCTTCGACGCCCCGAACGTCATCCTGGGCTCAGCACTCCAGCCGTAGGAAAGGGATCCAGCGGATGGCCGCCCCGACCAGCGGCCGAGGTGCAGCAGCACGGACGCCAGCCGGTACTCGCTGTCCTCCGCGATCGTGTGCGGGTCAGGCGCGGCGTGCGGCCCACACGGTGCGTTCGGTGCGGACCGCGAGGTCGCTGCGGCGCAGGATGCTGAGAGGGCTGTCGGTGTCGAGCAGCTGGTCCAGGGCGCCGAGGTCCTCGGCGGCAAGGGTGCGGGCGGCGCTGCCGCGCAGGCGCTTCAGGCTGCTGAGCGCGTAGTGGCCGACCGCCGTGCTGCGGGAGCCGTCCACGTTCGCGGTGATCCTGCGCTCGCCCTCGACGGTGAACCCGGCGGCGGCCAGCTTGGGGCCCCAGTCGGCACCGCGGTGTGGTAGGCGCTCGGCGTGGTGGTGCGCGAGGGCGGCGTGGCAGCGCTCCTCGAGGCCGGGCCGCTCCTCGGGGGCGTCGGCGGGCAGGAAGCGCGGGAAGCCGGCCAGCTCGACGACGGCGAACAGGCCGCCGGGCGCGAGCAGGTCGTGGACCTTGCGCAGGGTGCGGCCGGGGTCGGCCATGTGGTGCATCGACGCCGACGCCCACACCAGCTCGGGCCGGCCGAGCTCGGGCCAGTCCGCGTCGAGATCGGCCGGCACCGTGCGCACCCGGTCGGCCACGCCGAGCTCCTCGGCCCTTTCCCGCAGGCGGCGCAGATGGCCGGCCGACGCGTCGACGGCGGTCACCTCCGCTTCGGGGAAGCGCGCGAGCAGGGCGAAGGTGCCGGCCCCGGTCCCGCACCCCAGGTCCACGATGTGGCGCGGCCCTCTCTCGACGGGCAGCCATGCGGTGATGGACGCGATGTGCCCGGCGAGCACTTCCGCGTCCAGGTCGAGGATCTCGGCCTGGTCTTCGGAGTCAGGGGTGTGCGGGTGAGCGGAGTGCGCGCCATCGTGTGCCGCGTGCGGGGAGGCATGGGTCATGGCAGCCACGCTAAGAGGGTCATGCCGTCGCGGCACCATGGTTCCCGGTGTGCGCAAGACGATGGCCGGATGCACTGCCGAACGCGCAAGCGGCTGTCTCTGGGGAGAGCGGTACATGCCTCACCCCCGGCCTCGACACCGTTGCGTTTGGGCTGTGAGTCGTACGTCAAGCCCCACCCTCGACCGTCCCCTCAGCCGAAGACGACGGCATGGCCGCTGGCGATGCTCGACCGGCATGCTGCATAGAGCTGGGCCCAGGCGAACTTCTCGGGCTCGAAGGGGTCGGTGCGCGGGATGTCCACCAGCTTCGCCTGCTCACCACGGGAGAGCGTTCCGTCCTCGTCGGGATGGATGTCGATCCCCGGTGCCAGCCAGACCAGCTCGGACTGCAAACGCTGGCTGGACCCGACCATTCCGTACCCCAGGACCTCATCCTCTTCGGGCAGGAACAGCGGCTCACTTATGTCGACCGGCACGTAGTAACCCCCGTTGTCGGCATGGCAGAGCAGGTGTGACGAAAGCATGGCCAGCTCGTCGTGGACCTTCTCCTGGTCCCGGGCGTACTGCTCATCGTCCACGGCGTGAGCCGGGGTGACAGTTTCCCCGCGCAGCCGCAGGACGAACGCACGGCGCAGGTGGCTCAGACAGCTGTAAGGAAAGCCTCCGGAGTAGAAAACATCGCCAGCGGGATCCGTGCCCGGTTCGCGCCAGTCGATGCTCTGCCCGGCAAGTGCCCGGTTGAGCAGGGCGAAGGCGCTCAGGTGGTGTTTCCATCCCTCGGGGTCGTTGCGGGCCAGGCCGTTCAACAACCCCACTGTTATCGAGAGTCCCATGCCCGCGAGGTTAAGTGGAGGGTCTGACACGTGAGCTGTAGTTCATGATCGCTTACGTGTCCGTACTGCAACACCGTTGCGTTTACGTCCGTGAGCGGGTCGCGAGCCCGTGCTCGAAGAACATGACGGCGGTGCGGACGGTGTAGTTCTGGCTGACGTGGAGCGTTGTCCGGCGCTCGGTCCGTATGTGCTGGTGGGGTTCTTGCGTGTGCGGGCCTTGACGCGGTGCCGGTGGCGGGCGGGGTGCAGGGCGTCGGGGACGGCCCGGCCGATGGTGCCGAGGAGCTCGGCGGGTCCTGCCGGGGGCAGGATTCCGGTCGCGGTGGTGACGGTGTCGGCGACGGTGGTCCGCAGGACGGTGAAGCTGATGCGGTCCGTGTCCGGGCCGGGCCGGGTGCAGGCAGTGTCGGCGGCGCGGATCAGGGCCTGGTAGGTGGTGAGCAGGGCGTAGACCTCCTGGTCGAGGCCGGTCAGGCTGCGGGAGCGCAGGACACGGCCATCCAGCATGGTCGCCTTGACCGCTGCCTCAGTCGTCGTCGCGCTGGTGGCCGCGGCGGGCGTCGCGGTCGAAGATGCCCAGGATCTCGCAGGGTCCGCCCTCGGCGCCGATGGCATGCGGCAGCATCGTGGGGAACTCCGCCGCCTGGTTCGTCTCCACGCGAATGCGCCGGTTGCCCAGCAGCAGGACCGCGGTGCCGGACAGGACGACGAGCCATTCGCGGCCCGGATGGGCGCGCATGCGCGAGGGGCTGTCGGGCGGCGGGTTCGTGATGCGCCGGCGCACGACGCTCGTGTCGGGCTCCGCCTTCATGGACCAGCGCATGAGCCCATGGGCTCCGTCGATCGCCGGGCTGGTGACGACGTCGTCGGTGGCGGTCTCGACGAGCTGGTCCAGGGAGGTGTCCAGGGCCCGGGCCAGGGTGACGAGCTGGTCCAGGGCCAGACGGCGCTGACCGGTCTCGATGCGGCTGAGCGTGGACTGACTGAGATGGGCGCGGACGGCCAGTTCCTCCAGGGACCAGCCCTGCGCCACGCGCAGGGCCCGGATCCGTTGACGTACCAGGCTGTCCAGCTCACCACTGTCTTGCGCCATGGGCAACATCGTATGCCACACGCGCAAGACATCCTTGTCGTCGTGACCGAGGGTGACACCCGCGCAACGGACCCGCCGACGGCGTGCACGGCCTGGTCGTGACCGGGCAAGCGGCTTCCGCTGCCCCGGCCGGCCCCTCTGCCGAGGGAGACCTGCGCTTCACGGCCCCCTCGCCGACGGCAGCACCCTGCCGGCGCGCCGCCGGCTCATCGCCACCGGGCTGCGCGAAGTCCTGCCCGAGGTTCACGGGCCTGCTGAGCACTGGGGGCACGGTGTGGTGCACTGCTCGTACTGCTCGTACTGCCACGGCTGGGAGGCGCGCGACGAGCCCACCGGGGCCTGGCCGTAGGCCCGCCCCCGGTCCACCACGCCCTGCTTTTCCGCCAGTCGACCGGCAGCCTGATCTGCTTCACTCGCGGCACCGAACCCGGCGAGGACACCCGCGCGTGCTTCGCCGCCCGCAGTGTTCAGGCCCTGCCACGACTCCTGCGCGTCCGACCGCGCCGCCGCCACCCGCGGCAGCGCCGTGCTCCCCGCGCCCGGGCCTCGACGAACCAGTCGCCGACGCCTCCACGCAAAGCAACCCGTCGGCGAATGGCCGGAAAGGACAGCATCTCCCACGCCGTGACAGCAGCATGCTGTTGGAGCCCGTACGCACACCGGACCCGCGGCAGGAGTCGGAGCATGCGCATCGGCGTTGTCGGCGGAGGGCTCGCCGGGCTGTCAGCGGCGCGCAGGGCCCTCGAACTGGGCGCCGACGTGGAGGTCTTCGAGAGCGCCGGGACCGTCGGCGGGCTGGCTTCCTCCATCCGGGCGGGCGGTCTGACCTTCGACCTGGGCCCGCACACCCTTTACCCGGGAGACGCCGCCGTGGTGCAGGACGTCGAGACGCTGCTGGGCGCCAGGCTGCGGCGGGTCTCACCCACCCGTGGCATCTGGAGAAGTGGCAGGATGTACCGCTTTCCGTTCCACCTGGGGGACTTCGTGCACGTCTCGGGAGTGCGCGCCGCAGCGCGCCCGGTGCTGAGCTATTTCGCGGCCAGGGCGCTCGGCGTGCTCCGCCCGTCCGCCACTGCGACGGACCTCGAGGAATGGGCGGTACGCCGGTTCGGACGCCCACTGTACGAGTTCTACGTTCTCCATCACGTCAGCAAGAACGTGGGTGTCCCGCCCTCCGCGCTGCCCGCCCTGTGGGGCCGGCAGCGCATAGCCGTCCCGGACGCGGGCACCGCCCTGCGGCAGTTGGCGGGCCGGGCGGCCCCGTCGCGGACGTCGTACTACCCGCAGGGCGGTATCGGCCGCATCGTCGCAGCACTGGCCGTCGCGGTGCGGCACCGCGGCGGCTCGGTCCGCACCGACACCACCGTGGTGTCCTGGGGACGTACCGGCGACGGAGTCGAACTGCGGGCACGGACGGCCGGCCGGCGTGTGGTCCACACGCTGGACGCCGTGATCAACACCGGTCCGGTGGACACCTTCCTGCGGTGTGCGGACGAGGGAACGGTCCCTTCCGCCGTCCACCGCGCAGCGGGCCGGCTGCGCTACCGGGCCACCGTCTTCGTCTACCTGTCGACCGACGACGCCACAGCAGGTATGCCGTGCGACCTCTGCTACTTCCCGCAAGGGCAGGTCTTCACCCGCGTCTACTCACCTACGGGGTACACGGGGGCGGGGGCGCCGGGATCGCCGGCCGGCTTCTGCTTCGAGATCCACTGCGACCCCGGCGACGGGCTGTGGGACCTGCCGGATACGGATCTCGGACGGCGGACCGTGCGGGACGCGGCCGCCCTGCCCTTCTTCGGTGCAGCCGCGCGGCTGCGTGTCGAGCGGGTGCTGCGGATCCGGCGGCACTATCCGCTGTCCGCTCCGGCCTCGCCGGATCTGACAGCCGTCGACGACTACCTGGACGGGGCGTCCCCGTCCGTGGTCAGTGCCGGCCGGCTCGGCTCGCACCGCTACGTCAACATGGACAGCGCCATGAGGATGGGGGCGCTGGCCGCGGAGGTCGCGTACGGCTCGCGCGCCCCGCGCGATGTCCGGCGGGTCGCCGACGATCCCGTGTTCGTGGAAGACGGACGGAGGCGGTCATGAACGCGGCAGCCCGGCACGTCGGGGTCATCCCCGACGGAACCCGCCGCTGGTCCAGGCGCCGTGGTGTCCCGCTGGCGGACGGTTATCTGCTCGCGATGGAGAACCTCGCACGCGTCGTGGACGTCCTGTACTCGGCAGGCGTGCCCGTGGTGTCCCTGTATCTGCTCAGTCTGCGCAATCTGTCGCGGTCCCAGGCGGAGCTCGGGGCGGTGTTCGAGGCCGAGACCCACTTCTGCGCACGCTTGCTGCCGCAGGTCCTGGCGAGACACTCCGCCCGGGTGTCGGCCGTGGGCGAGCTCTCCCGGATTCCCGCCGACTACCGGCAGGCACTGCATGCGCTCGACGGTCCGGCCGCGGGCACCGAGCGCCGCCTGTACCTGCTGGTGGCCTACGACGCCTGGGAGGAGCTGCGGGCGGCATGCGCGCACCCGGCCCCCCAGGCGCCGCCGGCTCGACGGCTCGGCGTGCGCGAGGACGTCGACCTGGTGCTCAGGACCGGTGGGGGGAACCTGCTCAGCGGCTTCTTGCCGCTGCAGAGCCAGTACGCACACCTCCACACGGTCGAGACGCTCTTCAACGACCTCACGCCCTCGGACGTACGGTCCGCCCTTGCCGACTTCGCCGGTCGCGAGCGGCTTCAGGGCAGCTGACCGGGTTCCAGCAGGGCGGCGATCCGGTCCGCCCGGCGCGAACCCAGATCACGGAACGCCCGATGCGCGGCGCTGAGAGCAGCGCGCGCCCCCGCCCCGTCGCCGGCACTCCGCAGAAGGAGGCCCCGTTCATGGGCGGCATACGCACTGCCGGGCCGGTCCCCGAGCTCGGCGAAGCCGGCGGCGGCCGCTTCGAGGCACGCATGCGCCGGCCCGGGACGGCCGGCCCTGCGGTGGACGGTGCTCCGGTGCAGGTGCGCGATGGCTTGCCACCGCCTGTCACCGAGATCGTCGAACACGGGTACGGCCAGGTCGAGGCGGGCCTCCGCCTGTCGTTGGTCGCCCAGATCGGACCAGCCGGCTGCTTGGTGCACGGCCGTGATGCCGACCCAGCTGCGGTTGTGACGGCTCTCGAAGACCGGTATCAGGCGCTCGTGGACCGCAAGGGCGTCACGGGCGTGACCCTGGCCCCGCAGCACGGCACCGACCCGTACCAGAGCCATTGCCTCGCGGCCCGTGTCACCGGCGGTACGGAACAGGCGCACCGCCTCGGAGAGGAACCCCATCGCCTCCTCCCAGCGTTCCTGTGCCTGACGCACGGTGCCGAGGCCGCGCACCGCGAAGGCCGTGCCCCACGGGTCGTCGACGCCGCTCAGTATGCGACGGCTGTCCTGGAAGCAGCGCCACGCCGCCTCCCAGGAGCCCTCGTTGCGCAGCGCCACGCCGATACCGCCGAGTGCGTATGCCGTTTCCCTGCTGGGCGGTCGGCCTTGCTGCAGGGTCAGGGTCTCCTCCAGGGCGTCCACGGCTTCCGCCCAGCGCGCCTGCGACCTGCGGACGCCCGCGAGGGCGAGGAGCAGTGTGACCTTCGTGGTGGCGTCGCCGCCCCGGTCGACCGCCTCGGCGGCGATCGCGTAGGACTCCTCGGCCGTGTCCCACATGCACCGGGTCTGGAAGAACGGCATGAGCGCGCCGCCGAGGGCGGCAGCGTCTTCCCCACGCCCGGCCTCCGAGGCCCGCCGTGCCATGAGCAAGACGTTCGGGTACTCCGCGGCGCACCAGGCGTCGACCTCGCGGATGCGCAGCAGACCCGCCTCCGCGAGGTCGACGATCAAGGGGCCGGCGCTGCCGCCGCTCGTCGGGGACAGTGCCTGGCCCACCACGGCGGTGATCCGTCGGTAGGCCCTGACCAAGCGGTCGTCGGAATCGGCCGAAGGCCCCTCCAAGGCGCACAGTTCCTGCGCGAAGTCCCTGATCAAGTCATGGAACTGGTAGAGCACGTGGTCGCAGCCGTCCGGGACGGCCGCCGTCCGGACGAGGTTCAGGTCGTACAGATGGGTGAGGATCCGCTCCGCCCGGTCGTGGCCGGATCCGCAGAGCGCCGCAAGGTGCCAGGTGGCGAACCTGCCGCCCTCTACCCGCGACAGCAGCCGAAACGCCCGCTGCTCCTCGTCGGGAAGCTGCCGGTAACTGGCCTGGAAGGATGTCCGCACGGCAAGGTCTCCTGCCGAAAGCCAGTTCAGACGCCGTTTCTCGTCGCCCAGCAGGTCCGCCATCCGCGTCCCGGAAGAGAGGGGCAGTACGTTCATCCGTGCCCCGGCGATCACGAGGGCGAGCGGGAGTCCCGCACAGTACGAGGCGATGAGCGACAGCGTTTCGTCCGAGGCGTCGGCGGCGTGGTGTGCCACGAGGCGCAGCAACTCCGTCGCCGCCTCATGGCGCAGGCTCCCGACGTCCAGCAGCCGGGCCCCGGAGAGGCCGGCGAGGCGTCTGCGGCTGGTCACCACCACGGCCACCGCCGCGCCGGCCGGAAGCAGGTCCCTGACCTGCTCCTCCTCTGCCACGTTGTCGATCAGCACGACCAGGCGCGCGTCGGCGGTCATGGTGCGGAATTGATTACGCCGGTCCTCGAACGTCACGGGGATGCGCTGCGCCGGCAGGCCCAGAGCCAGCAGGAACTCCGCCAGCACGTCGGAGGTCCGGCGCGGCCGGCCACCGAATCCACCGACGTCCGCGAAGAGAGCACCGTCGGGATGGCTCTCCGCCAGGGAGTGGCACAAGTGCACGGCAAGCGTCGTCTTGCCCACGCCGGCGGAGCCTGTGAAGACGATGACAGGTGACGGGCCGGTGTTCCGTGTCAGACCGGCGGCCTCCGCCAGTTCGGCCACCCGGTTGACGAAGTCGGCTGTGTCACGCGGCAGCAACCGGGGGCGCGGCGCGGGCGCGGTGTCCTGCGCTATGTGGATGTCCCGCCCTGCCACGTAGCCGCCGGACACGTTCAGGTCGCCGTGCACGGTCAGATCGCTGCGCAAGTCCACGTGGGGGTTGTCACCGACGGCGACGACATCAGCGGTGACATGGGAGACCGCGTCACCACCCGCCTGGACAAGGTCCCCGTCCACGGCGACGTCCCGGACACTCTGCTCGCCGGGTGCCGCGCACCCGTGCCGCCGTCGAAAGCTCCACCTTCTAGGTGCCATCGGCCTCCTCGCCCTGACGCTGCGTCAGGCCGCCGCCCAGCCGGGAGTCGGAGACGGACTGCTCACCGGGTTCCGTCAGCCGCTGGGTCACCGATCCGCCGACGACGGTGTTGTCCACCCGCTGTCGGGCGGTGGGGCGCTCTCCCAGGGTCACCCATGCCTGCAGGCCACCGCCGACGATCACCAGGACCGCGAGCGTGAGCCACCACGCGGCCGACCACTGCTGGGTGAGGATGCCGGTGACGACGTTGACGGCCGCGGCAAGGGCGAACGTCGCTGCTGCGGCCCAACCGCGCCGAGTGCCTGTGCTCATGGCTGTCTCCGTCCTGCCCCGGATGCGTCATGGCTTTACGTACGGCGACGACCGGCGCGGCCGCTGAAATCGTACCGGGACGACTCCGGCGGCGTCCGCGTTTCACAGCACTCCGGCCGCGTTCTTGTCCGCGTGACCGCCGCGTCTTACGCGTCGCCTGCACGGGGGCCCGACAGTTCCTCCGCCGGTCGCCAGACACGTCGGCGGGCATGTCCCTCGCCCCTCACCGCGTCTCGGCGTGAGGTGGGAAAAGCTCCAGTGGCGCAACCACCGGCCCAGGCGCGAGGGCGGGGCGGGGCGCTACGGGGGGACTGCCGGACACGCCCGGGCGGCAGGCGGCGACCGCGGGAGCGACGGCGATGTGGGTCTTGCCCGCGTCGGAAGTGCTGGACGAGGTGCTCCGCGGACTACACCTTCCAACCGCCGCCCGTGGTGGCTCGTCGGGCCTCCGCCGCGTCCGGGTCCGCCGTCTGCGCCAGGGTTCTGCATCCGGCTTCCCTGAGCGGGAAGCCGGTGCGGTGGGCGGCTGCGGGCGCCGCCTGCGGATGCGAAGTCACGCCGGGCATCCGGTGGCACGAACTGATCGGGATGCTCGCCCGGCACACCACCACCTCCGAGCGGTGCTGGTTCGCTCTGCGGGGCCGGAGCGGACCGGCGCCCGCCGGACCGGCAGGCGTCCGGGCACCCGCTGGTAAACTGGGGGCACGCTTCGACACCGCCGGGGCCCGTACCGAGGGGTACGGGCCCCGGCGCGTTCCGGGCGCCAGATCGAGAGAAGGTTCCCCCATGAACGCGAAGCCGCCGGCCTCCGGACTCTCCCGTACCGGCAAGCCCCGGCGGGCGACAGCGCCGCGGGGTGAACTCTCGACGCCGCAGACGGCGGCCCCGGGCCTGCCGCCGGCCGAGTCCTTCGACGCGCTCGGGCTGCCGCCGGAGCTGATGACGACGATGGCCGGCCTCGGGGTGAAGGAGCCTTTCCCGATCCAGGCGGCCACTCTGCCCGACGCGCTGGCCGGCCGTGATGTCCTCGGCCGCGCGCGGACCGGCTCGGGCAAGACGCTCGCTTTCGGGCTTGCGCTGCTCGTCCGGATCGCCGGCCTGCGAGCGGAGCCGAAGCAGCCGCTCGCACTGGTCCTGGTGCCGACCCGTGAACTCGCGCAGCAGGTGAGCGACGCGCTGACGCCGTACGCGCAGGCGCTGAACGTGCGCCTGGCGACGGTGGTCGGCGGGCTGTCCATCAACCGGCAGGTGGCGCTGTTGCGGACCGGCGCCGACGTGGTCGTCGCGACGCCGGGGCGGCTGGCCGACCTGGTGTCGCGTCGGGACTGCCACCTGAACCAGGTGCGGATCACGGTGCTGGACGAGGCGGACCAGATGTGCGACCTGGGGTTCCTGCCGCAGGTCTCGGACATCCTGGACCAGGTCCGCCCCGACGGGCAGCGGCTGCTCTTCTCGGCCACGCTCGACCGCAACGTCGACCAGCTGGTGCGGAGCCACCTGCACGACCCGGTGCTCGCCTCGGTCGACCGGGTGGCGGCCTCGATCACCACGATGGAACACCATGTGCTGAACATCCACGCCGCCGACAAGTACGCGATCGCGACCGAGATCGCCGCGCGGGACGGCCGGGTACTGATGTTCCTCGACACCAAGGCCGGCGTCGACCAGTTCGCCCGTCATCTGCGGGCCGCCGGCGTAGAGGCCGCCGCCCTGCACAGCGGGAAGTCGCAGCCGCAGCGCACGCACACGCTCGCCCGGTTCAAGGACGGTGAGATCACCGTGCTGGTGGCCACCAATGTCGCGGCGCGGGGCATTCACATCGACGCGCTCGACCTTGTCGTCAACGTCGACCCGCCGGCCGACGCCAAGGACTACCTGCACCGTGGCGGGCGCACGGCACGCGCCGGGGAGTCCGGGAACGTGGTCACCCTGGTCACCCCCAACCAGCGGCGCGATGTGAACCGGATGATGACCGACGCCCGCATCCGGCCGACTGTCACACAGGTGCGCTCCGGCGAGGAGCAGCTGACCGCCATCACCGGGGCGAAGCGCCCGCCGGTCGAGGCGAAGAGCAACAGCGGCAACGCCCCCTTCCGCGGCCTCGGCACTCGTCCGGGCCGCCCCGCGAAGGAATCCCGCAAAGCCGCCGAGGCCCGCAAGACGGCGGAAGCCCGCGCGGCGGCCCGGGTGCGCAAGGGCCGCTGACGCCGGACGGACCTGCCGCATCGCCGCCGCGAGCTGTTGCGGGAGGTGGCGAAGCGGGCGAGGCCGGATGTCAGGTGACGGGTGTCAGACCGGTCGTACGGCTGTCCGCTCCGGTCCAGGTGCCGGATGGATGCCTCGGCCGGCTCCTGGGTGCGCGGGCCATCCTCCAGGGCCAACTCCTTGGCGTACGTACGGAGATGAGCGCTCGGTGCGGGCGGGGCAGGCGGAACCGCGGCAGCGGAGGCGGTGGTCGGGCCTGGGGACTTCCGGCTCCGCCTCCTCACCGTCGGCCGTGCGTACGGTGAGCGTGCGGATGCGGCTGACGCCCGTGTGCGCGCAGTCCGCGTCCCTGGTGCGTCGGGTCCGCGAAGGCTTCCGCGATCCTGTGCTCGCCGATGGCGCCGGGGTGGGCACCGCCTTGGGGTTCCGGCCGCATTCCACAACCGGCCAGAACCTTGCCAGTCCAGCGGACGCCACCCTATGCTCACGAATGGAAAGCGCTTTCCCCCTTCGCGGGGACCGTTCCGGCGGAGGCGGCCGTCGCGGCACCTGCCGCGGCTCTGCGTATGAGCCGCCACCGATCCGGCGTGAGGGCTTCACCCGGGATGCCGGCGCGCCATGGAGCGAAGGGTGTACGCCATGACGGAGACGTATCGCGTCGTCCGGCGCGGTTTCGACGGCGACGGCTTCTTGTAGCGGCCGGCTGTTCGCACCGTCGGCTCCAGCGGTCGCTGCGCAGGTGACGCCGTGGCCGCCGGTGCCGGCGGTCTCGAAGGTCCGGGCCGCAGCGGAACCGCCGACCCGATCCGCATCGAGAAGGGCGCCCACGTCCGGGCGCCGGCCTCGACAAATTAGTGACATGAGCACGACATTCGGCGGCATTACTCAGGATTCGAAGACGAAAGGCGAGGCGAAGATGAGACGACCAGTCGCACTGCGGCTCTATGCGGCGCTGGCCACGACGGCCCTTGCGGCCGCGACCGGTGTGGTTCTGTCGGTACCCGAGGCGTCGGCGGCGACCGGCACCGCCACCGGTTACGCGACCCAGAACGGGGGGACCACCGGCGGTGCGGGCGGGCAGACGGTGCGGGCCACCACGGGGACCGCGATCCATGCGGCCCTGTGCGGCCGGGCCAGCAGCAGCACTCCGATCACCATCCAGGTCGAGGGCACCGTCAACCACGGCAACACCAGCAAGGTGTCGGGCGCCAGTTGCAACACCGCCGACGGCGTGATCGAGCTCAAGCAGATCAGCAACGTCACGATCGTCGGGGTCGGCAGCGGAGCCGTCTTCGACCAACTGGGCATCCACATACGCGAAGCCAGCAACATCATCATCCAGAACGTGACCGTCCGGAACGTCAAGAAGTCGGGCTCGCCCACGTCCAACGGCGGTGACGCCATCGGCATGGAGAGCGGCGTCCGCAACGTCTGGGTCGACCACGTCAGTCTGGAGGCGTCGGGCGGGGAGTCGGAAGGGTTCGACGGCCTCTTCGACATGAAGGACAACACCCAGTACGTGACCCTGTCCTACAGCACCCTGCGCAACTCCGGCCGCGGTGGCCTCGTCGGGTCGAGCGAGAGCGACCTCTCGAACAGCTTCATCACGTACCACCACAACCTGTACGAGAACATCGACTCCCGCGCGCCCCTGCTGCGGGGCGGCACGGCCCACATGTACAACAACTACTACCTCAGGCTCAACGAGTCCGGCATCAACTCCCGGGCGGGGGCCCGCGCCAAGGTGGACAACAACTACTTCAAGGACTCCAAGGACGTCCTGGGCACCTTCTACACCGACGCGGCCGGGTACTGGCAGGTCAGCGGCAACACCTTCGACAACGTGACCTGGTCCGGCCGCGGCACCGAGAACAACCCCGCCGGCCCCGACCCGAAGTCCAACACCACCGTCGGCATCCCCTACCCCTTCAGCCTCGACGCGGCCGGTTGCGTGCCGGACGTCGTGAGCCGGACGGCGGGCGCCGACAAGGGTCTGCAGGTGTCGAACGGCAACTGCTCGCCGCAGACACCGGCCCCGACCCCGACCGGTCCCACGCCACCGCCCACCACCCCCACACCGGGACCCACCACCCCCACCCCCGGACCGACCCAGCCCAGCGGGACCAACCTCAGCATCGGGGCCGGCTCCGACGGCTCCGGCAAGGCCGACGGGACGAGTTACGGCAACGTGCGGGACGGCGACATGAGCACCTCCTGGTCGCCGGCCGGCTCGACCGGCCTGATCTCGGTCAAGTGGGGCACCGCCACCACCGTATCCAAGATCAACATCCGGGAGGCGTCGGGCTCCGCAGGCAGCATCAGGTCCTGGAGGGTCGTCAACGCCGACACCGGAGCCGTCCTGACCTCCGGCAGCGGTGCGGGCGTCATCACCTTCCCCCGCACCTCGCTGCAGAAGATCACCTTCGAGATCACCGGCTCGGCCGGCACCCCGAAGATCGCCGAGTACGAGACCTACGCCGGGTAGCGGCGCACGGTGTCCGCGAGGGCCTCGGTCAGGTGCCGACGTAGGCCGCGAGGTGCTCGCCGGTGAGGGTGGAGCGGGCGGCGACGAGATCGGCGGGTGTGCCCTCGAAGACGATCTTGCCGCCGTCGTGGCCGGCACCGGGGCCGAGGTCGATGATCCAGTCGGCGTGCGCCATGACCGCCTGGTGGTGCTCGACGACGATGACCGACCTGCCGGAGTCGACGAGCCGGTCGAGCAGGCCCAGCAGCTGTTCGACGTCGGCGAGGTGGAGACCGGTGGTCGGCTCGTCGAGTACGTACACGAGGCGGTCGCCGCCCTTGGTGCCCAGGTGAGTGGCCAGCTTGAGCCGCTGCCGCTCGCCACCGGACAGCGTGGTGAGCGGCTGGCCGAGACTGACGTAGCCGAGCCCGACGTCGACGAGCCGGTTGAGGACGGCGTGGGCGGCCGGCGTGCGGGCCTCGCCGGCGCCGAAGAACTCCTCGGCCTCGGTCACCGACATCGCGAGCACCTCGCTGATGTCCTTGCCGCCGAGGGTGTACTTGAGCACCTCGGCCTGGAACCGCTTGCCCTCGCAGTCCTCGCAGGGGGTGGCGACGCCGGCCATCATCGCCAGGTCGGTGTAGATGACACCGGTGCCGTTGCAGGTGGGGCAGGCGCCCTCGGAGTTGGCGCTGAACAGCGCCGGCTTCACGCCGTTGGCCTTCGCGAACGCCTTGCGGACCGGCTCGAGCAGTCCCGTGTACGTCGCCGGGTTGCTCCGGCGCGAACCCTTGATCGCTCCCTGGTCGACCGAGACGACTCCCGCCCCGGCGGGGACCGATCCGTGGATCAGCGAGCTCTTGCCGGAGCCGGCGACGCCGGTGACCACGCAGAGCACCCCGAGCGGGATGTCGACGTCGACACCCCGCAGGTTGTGCGTCGTCGCGCCGCGGATCTCCAGCGCGCCGGTGGGCTTGCGCACCGTCTCCTTGAGGGTGGACCGGTCGTCGAAATGGCGGCCGGTGACGGTACCGCTGGCCCGCAGCCCCTCGACGGTCCCCTCGAAGCAGACGGTGCCGCCCGCCGTACCGGCGCCGGGGCCGAGGTCGACGACATGGTCGGCGATCGCGATCGTCTCCGGTTTGTGCTCCACGACGAGCACGGTGTTGCCCTTGTCCCGCAGCCGCAGCAGCAGGTCGTTCATCCGCTGGATGTCATGGGGGTGCAGGCCGACGGTGGGCTCGTCGAAGACGTAGGTCGTGTCGGTGAGGGAGGAGCCGAGGTGGCGGATCATTTTGACGCGCTGTGCCTCACCGCCCGACAGCGTGCCCGACGGCCGCTCCAGCGAGAGGTAGCCGAGGCCGATCTCCACGAACGAGTCGAGGCTCTGCCGCAACGCGGTGAGCAGGGGCCCCACCGACGGCTCGTCGAGGCCGCGGACCCACTCGGCCAGGTCGCGGATCTCCATCGCGCACGCGTCGGCGATGCCGATTCCCCCGATCTTCGACGACCGGGCCCCCTCACTGAGCCGCGTGCCGTCGCACTCGGGGCAGGTGGTGAAGGTGACCGCCCGCTCCACGAACGCCCGGATGTGCGGCTGCATCGCCTCCTTGTCCTTGGACAGGAACGACTTCTGGATCTTGGGGATCAGGCCCTCGTAGGTGAGGTTGATCCCGTTGACCTTCACCTTGGCCGGCTCGCCGTAGAGGAAGTCCTGCAGTTCCTTCTCTGTGAAGCTGCGGATCGGCTTGTGCGGGTCGAGGAAGCCCGACTGGGCGTAGAGCCCCACGGTCCACTGGCTGTCCGACTTCCAGCCGGGGATGGTGAACGCGCCCTCGGCGAGCGACTTGGAGTCGTCGTAGAGCTGGGTGAGGTCGATGTCGGAGACCGTGCCCCGGCCTTCGCAGCGGGTGCACATGCCGCCGGTGCGGTTGAAGGTCGCCTTCACCGTCTTCTTCGTACCGCGCTCGACGGTGATCGCACCGCTGGCCCGGACCGAGGCGGTGTTGAAGGAGTACGCGCTGGGCGGGCCGATGTGCGGCTCACCGAGCCGGCTGAAGAGGATGCGCAGCATCGCGTTGGCGTCGGTGACGGTGCCGACGGTGGAGCGGGGGTCGGCGCCCAGCCGCTGCTGGTCGACGGTGATCGCGGTCGTCAGCCCGTCGAGGACATCGACCTCCGGCCGGGCCGGCGTCGGCATGAATCCCTGCACGAAGGCGCTGTAGGTCTCGTTGATCAGCCGCTGCGACTCCGCGGCGATCGTGTTGAACACCAGCGAGCTCTTGCCCGAGCCGGAGACGCCGGTGAAAACCGTCAGCCTGCGCTTGGGGATCTCGATGCTGATGTCCTTGAGGTTGTTCTCGCGCGCGCCGTACACGCGGATCAGGTCGTGGCTGTCGGCAGCGTGCGGCGCGGGCGACTGCGTGTCCGTCCTCTTGGCCATGCTCATCGTGTCTCCATCTGTTGGGCGGGACCGCTGTCGCGGTCACCAGTTGCGTCGCCCGGCTCGATCCGGCCGGCTTCGAGCGGTACCTCTGGTGCTGCTGCGCCGGCCGGGGGCGCGCCCGGCGCAGGAGCCGGGGCAGCCACGCCGCTGCGGTCCGTGACCGCGGTCGCCGGACGGCTCAGCGGAGTTCCTGGATGCGGATCAGGTTGCCCGCGGGATCGCGGAAGGCGCAGTCGCGGATGCCGTACGGCTGCTCGGTCGGTTCCTGGACGACTTCGGCGTCACCGGCCCGCACCTTCTCGAAGGTGGTGTCGAGGTCCTTGGTGGCCAGCAGGATCCAGCCGTAGGTGCCCTTGGCCATCATCTCGACGATGGTGCGGCGCTCGTCCTCGGTGACGCCGGGGTCGGCGGCCGGCGGCGCCAGGAGGATGGAGGTGTCGGGCCGGCCGGCGGGGCCGACGGTGATCCAGCGCATCCTGCCCTGTCCGACGTCGCTGCGGACCTCGAAGCCGAGGGTGTCGCGGTAGAAGGCCAGGGAGGTGTCCGGGTCGTCGTGCGGGAGGAAGCTGGTGTGAAGGGTGAGGTCCATGGTGGTCAGGCTAGGCACGGCCCGGTGACGCGCGCTTCTCGATTCCTGATCGGTCCTGGTCACCGTTTCGTCACGCGCGAGGGCGTCCCCGCCGTCGCACGGCCGACGTCTCACCGCCGGGCCGGGCCGTGACCGCCCGCCCCGGAACCGCGCGGAGCTCTGTGGCTTCCAGCGGTCCGGGGCGGGCGGTCACCGGCGGGCACCGGGGTCCGCCGCCGACCGGTTGCTCCGTTGCTCTACGGCGCCATCTCGTACGCACCGGACAGTGCCTCGACGCGCTCCCAGACGCGCGCCGAGCGGGCGCCGTCGACGACCGGGCGCCGGACCGCGCCCAGCGCCCACTGCTGCTGCTCCACGGTGGCGGAGTCCTTGCCGTGCAGTTCGACGGCGTGCGCGGAGAAGTCACGTACGAGCACGGCGAACAGCTCGTCGAGCACGTCCTCCTCCAAGCCGGTCAGGCGCGCCTGTTCCAGGATCAGCTGACCGTGCACGACCAGGGCGAACAGCTGGCCGACGGCGAGCAGAAGGTCGAGGTCGCGGCTCTGCTCCTCGTCGGGGGCCGCGGTGGTGACGAACGCGCACAGGGCGTCCGCCTGCTCCCGGAACCGGCCGACATTGGGCACACCGGCATACGCGTCGTAGGCGGTGCGCCAGTCGTGGAAGCGTACGGAACCGAGACCGCGGGCCGGTCCCTGGCGGAAGAGGAACGCGTCGTCGGCCGCGTCGAGGCGCGTCGGCACGGGCGCGTACCCGGCCGGGTCCAGCAGGTGGTTGCGCATGAACTTGAGGATCAGCGCGAGGTTGACATGGACCGTGCCCTCGAGCTTCGGCAGCCCCCGTATCTCGACAGCGGCCTGGGCGAAGTAGGTGTCCTTCTCGAAACCCTTGGCGGCGATGACGTCCCACATCAGGTCGATGACCTTCTCGCCCTCCGTGGTCACCTTCATCTTCGTCATGGGGTTGAAGAGGAGGTAGCGGCGGTCGTCGGGGCCGGCGGAGCGGAAGTAGTCGACGGCGCGGTCGCTGAACAGCTTCATCCCGACGAGCCGGACGTACGCGTCGGTCAGTTCGCGGCGCACGTGCGGGAAGGCGGTGACGGGGCGGCCGTAGAGGATGCGGTTGCCGGCGTGCGTGACGGCCTCGTACATCGCGTGCTCGCAGATGCCGATCGAGGCCGTGCAGAGGTTGAACTTGCCGACGTTGACGGTGTTGAGGGCGGCGTCGAAGGCGGCGCGGCCGGTGTGCAGTACGTCGTCGGGGCCGACCGGGTAGTCGTCGAGGCGGAACTCGCTGACGTACTTCGAGGAGTCGACGACGTTCTTCACGAGGTGGTACGCCGGGTGGCGGCTGTCGGCGGCGAAGAAGACGTAGCCGTCGGGGCCCTCGACGTCGGTGCGGCGGCCGAAGACGGAGACGAGCCCGGCGGCGTTGCCGTTGCCGATGTAGTACTTGGAGCCGCTCGCCCGGAAGCCGCCGTCGCCGTCGGGCTCCAGCAGCATGTCGGTGGAGTAGATGTCGGCGCCGTGGGCCTTCTCGGACAGGCCGAAGGCGAACACCTCGCCCGCCGAGAGGAGTTCCGCCGCGCGGCTGCGAGCGGCGGCGTTGCCGCTCTGCCAGACCGGGCCGAGGCCGAGGACGGTGACCTGCCACGCGTACCAGTAGTCCAGGCCGTAGAAGCCGAAGATCTCGTTGAGGGCGGCGATGCGCGCGGTGTCCCAGCGCTGGTCCTTCTGCCCGGCGGCGGAGGCCGGGGTGAGGAAGGTCGCGAACAGCCCCTCCTCGGCGGAGAACGCGAGGAAGTCCGCCAGCCAGGCACGGGAGCGGTAGTCCTCGATCAGCCTGCGCTTGCCGCGGTCCTCGAACCAGTCGACGGTGGCGCGCAGCAGCCTGCGGGTCTCGGGGTCGAAGTGCGCCGGGTCGTAGGTGCGCGGGTTGAACAGCAGCGGGTCGGCCATGGTGGTTCGCCTTTCCGGCTTGGGGGTCGGGGGTTGGGGGTTCAGGAGCGGGGAAGCTTCCGGTGCGGAGGGGTGAGCGGAGAGGCCGGGACGGACGGGGCCCCGTCGGCGCCGGTTCAGCGCGCCGGACCGAGCCGGCGGAGGGTGGCGAGCACGTCGTCGAGCCAGGCGAGCGTCATCCGCTCGTACGCGATGCCGCCGCGCAGCACGACATGCTGGAGCTCCCGCCCCGCGTCGGGCGTCCGGGGAGCCCCGGGCCCGGTGAAGTCACGCCACTCCCCGGCGAGATAGTGCGTGAGCCGGTCGGTGTGTGCCTGATGGTGCCGCTCGACCTCGCGGATCAGCGCGGCGGGGTCGTCGAAGGCCGCGCCCCGGATCTTCACCGCGAGCTCGTGCCGGACGCTCTCGAGTCCGATCGGCTCGTGCAGCCACTGGGAGAGGGCGGCCCGGCCGGGGGCGGTGACGGAGTACTCCTTCTTGTCCGGCCGGGTCTGCTGCGGCATCTCGCGGACGTCGATCCAGCCGTCGCCCTCCATCCGCTTGAGAACGCGGTAGATCTGCTGATGGGTGGCGGTCCAGAAGTAGCCGATGGACCGGTCGAACCGCCGGGCCAGCTCGTACCCGGAGCCCGGCTTCTCGAGCAGGGAGACAAGGATCGCGTGTTCGAGCGCCATGCCCCGATCTTTCTATGCAACTTGTTGCATAGGCAAGCGGCAGGGCCCGGGTGAGACACGGCTCACCCGCGGCCGGGCGGAGCCGCGGCGCCCGCTCCTCGCCCCAGGTGCCGTCCTGATCGATCGTCGTCGTGAGGCCGGCGACGACGATGCGCTCGACCGAGCCGGGCGCCGGCGGGGCGGGCGGACTGCGTCACGGGCTGTCGCTCGTACGTCGGTGACGACCATCTCCTCGGAGGAGCCTCCTGGCCTTCACCGGCGAGATGCTGGAGACCGGTACCGCCGTCCGCCCGCACAGGGATCTCGCCGCGGACATCGGCTGGTCCCGCCGGTCCGTACGGACCGGCGGGGGGACCGCCGCGGAGCCGGGGTGGTCCTCTTCGCGGTCCCGGCGGGAAAATGGAAGCCGGACACACCGTCCGGTCCTGACGCGTTCCAGGGAGGTCTCATGGCAGATCACGCACAGGGCCACCAGGCGGGTGACGAGCGCCGGATCCGCCTCCTGTCCGTCGACGGGCCGCGGGCCGAGCTGGCCCTCTCCGGGGAGGTGACCGGAGCCGTCGCCGCGCAGATCGAGGAGGTCCTGCTCGATCCGGCGCTGCGGGGCGTCAGCGAATTGGTATTCGACCTGAGCCGGGTCCGGCAGCTGGACGCGATCTGCGCGTATGCCCTTGTCCGGCCGCTGACGACGACCGCGCCACCGGCCGCCGTACACCTCCGAGGCGCCTCCAAGCAGGCCCGCCGGGCTCTGCACCGGACCGGTGCCGAGCATCTCCTGACGTTCGAGGACTGAGCCCGGCAGCCCGCGCGTGAACAGCGCGTCCCGCCATGGGCGCCTGCCCCCGTCTCGTTTCGGGGCGGATCCGATCCGCTCGTTCGCGGGGACCGGCCGGGCCGGGCTCCGGGCGTGCCGCGGTCAGCCGCCCGCGGCAGTGACAAAGCCTCCCCTCACCGCGCCGCCGCGCGTCCCGGGCGCCTCCCGGCCGGGCGGGCGGGGGACAGGCGACAGACAGGCACGGAAACCGGTCCGACGGCCCAGGTCGGGAAGCGGGTGGACGCGCCACTCACGGGCGTACGCAGGGGGGCGCCCCCCTGCGGAGACGAGGACCGCGACGGGCTGCCGGAGCGCCGCGGCGGCGAGGGCCCGCGGCGTGATGCTCTCGTCGTGACCGCTGGGCTGGCGGGAGGCGCAGCCGGTCCGGAACGCGACCCGGACCGCCTCGTCGCCGCTGATCACACACGGCGGGCGCACACCCTGGGCGCGCAGTTCGGCGGCGATCCGGGTGAGGTCGGCGGTGTCGCGCCGTACCCGGTCCGCCACCCCGTCGACCAGGGCGTACTGGATCGTCAGGTGGCCTGCCACGGCCACGGCGACGAGCCCGGTCGCGGTACGCCGCCACTGCGACCGGGGGCCGCACATCCGGACCAGGCACTGCGCCACGGGCAGGGCCAGCAGAGCGTACGCCGGCAGCAGGAAACGCGGCGCCGCGTACCCGACGGTGAACAGGTACGGCGCCGCCATCACCGCCCCCACCACCGTGGCCAGGACGATCGGCGCGCGGCACCCGGTACGGGCGGCGGCCCGCACACCGCCCGCGACGAGCAGGGGCAGGGCGAAGAACCAGAGGGCCGAGGCAGGGTGGCGCCAGGGCACGTCGCAGGGCCGGCACAGCGCACGGCCGCCCAGGGCCCGCACGTGGTCGTCGACGGCGAAGTACCAGCCCAGGTGGCCCTGGATCTCGCTGGCCCGCCGCAGCCGGGCGGTGAGGCCCCCGTAGTGGGTGTACGCCTCGGCCACCCAATCGGCGCAGCCGAGGGCCACGCCCGCGGTCGCCACGACGACCAGCAGGGCCCGGCGGCGTGTACGCGGCATCACCAGGGCCGCCACGGCGAGCGCCAGGAACAGCCACACCGCGTCGGACGGACGCATCAGCGCGGCGAACGTCACCCCGATGCCCATGCCGATCAGTGCCCAGTGGTCCCAGGGGTCCCGGGCGGCCCGCAGGAAGCACCCCACGGCGGCGAGGGCCCCGTACGCGACCCAGAGGTTGGGCATCGCCTGCGAGGCGTAGAACATCGTGACCCACAGGCTCGCGAACAGCGCCCCGGCGACCGCCGGCACGGGAGCGGGCAGCAGCCGCCGCCATACCCACAGCGCGAGGAACAGACCACCGCCGGCCAGCACGGCCATGTACACGCGGAGCGCCGCCGTCGAGGTCGTCAGCGCCGCGACCGGAGCGACGAGGTAGGTGATGCCCCGGGCCCGGGGCGCGCTGAAGAAGGCCGCCGGTGCCTGTGGGCTGACCTGGCTGACGTACACGCTCTCGTCCCAGCCGAGTCCGAGACCGGGCGCGACCAGGACGAGGTGGGTGACCGCGAAGACAGTGGCGACGGCCGCCAGCAGGGGCAGCGGACGGGCGAACGCTCCGCCGGAAAAGCGGCGCGCGCGCACCTCGCGCGGCACACGCTCCGGCGTACTGACGACGAAACGTATTTCCTGCATGGCCTGGCCTCGCTCGGGATACGGCGGGTGACGGTTCCCCCGCCCTGTCCTCTCCACGCTGCGGGTGGTGGCGCCGGGCCCACCACGCGGGGCAGGGCACTCGGCTGAACGGTTCTCCCGAAGGAGTGAGCGGGCGCATCCCGACGCCCGTGGTTAGCATCCGACCAGGGGGCAAGCCACCGAGGGCACGGAGGCCGTCATGCAGCAGACACCCGTTTCGCGCCTGTCGGCGAACCGTTCGCGTCTCGGCCACAAGGTGCGGTACGCGCTGCGGCATCCGGGGCGCGTGGTGCCCTACCTGCGCCGGGCGGGGCGGGACAGCTGGCTGCGGCTGCGGCACCGGGGAAGCCATGTCGCGTACTACCGGGCCGTGATGGCGTCCGACACGGCCCGCAGTCCCGAGGCGGCGGTCGGCGGCGGCCCCTCGCACGACCGCTGGCTGGCCATCGGGGAGATGCAGTACGACTACCTGGTGGGGCACGGGCTGACGTCGCAGGACCGGATGCTGGAGATCGGCTGCGGCAACCTGCGCGCCGGCTGGCGGTTCATCGAGCACCTGCGGCCCGGTCACTACTACGGGATCGACATCTCGCCCGACATCCTCATCGAGGCCAAGAAGACGCTGGTCCGCTACGGACTGCAGGCCAGGGTCCCGTACCTGACCCCCGTCGAGGACCTGAAGCTGGACTTCCTTCCCGGCGCCTGGTTCACGGTGGTGCACGCCCACAGTGTCTTCTCGCACTCACCGCTCGAAGTCATCGACGAATGCCTCGCGCACGTCGGACGGGTGCTGGCGCCCGGCGGCTTCTTCGACTTCACCTTCGACCGCACGGAGGGAGCCGAACACCAGGTGCTGGGGGAGGACTTCTACTACCGTACGGAGACGCTGACCCGGCTGGCCGCGAAGCACGGCCTCGTCGCGCGCTTCATGGACGACTGGGAGCGGCTGCCGCACGGCCAGTCCAAGCTCCGGGTCACCCACCCCGCGGCCGAGCGGGCGCCCGGTCCGGCCGGGGGCGCCGAAGTGCCGGCGGGGGAGCTCTGAGCGAGCGAACCGTGTCTCACGTGAGCCGGCCCCCGGAGGAGCCTGCCCGGCCTTCCCGGCTTCCTGGGCCGGCATCGGCCCTTCTGCCGTTCCGGCAGGGCCATGATGTCGCTCCGGCACTCGGCTCAGGGCTTGAACGCCGAGGTGACCGGCCAGTCAGGATGCGCGGGCCCCAGCCGGCGTGCGGGCAGCCGCCTCCCCTCGATCACCACTCCTGATCACCAGGGGAGGAAGACGTGCACGGTCTTGCCGCCCGTCTCCGGAACGATGATGGTCTGTTCGGCGAGCGTGTTGATCAGATGCCAGCCCACCCCACCACGGCCGGCGAGGTCGAAGGGCCGGGGCCGGGGTGCGGTGGGATTGACATCGGTCAGGGCGACGTGCACCGTTCCGGTCGTCGTCGCCCGCAAGGTCAGGGTGAAGGGCCCGGGGGCAAAAGTGAACGCGTTCGAAGCCAGTTCGGTGACGACGAGCAGTACGTCGTCGTGCGCATCCGGAGTTGCGGGCGGATGGGCGCGAGCAAGGCTGTAAAGGAAGTCCGAGGCCCGGTCGCGGGCTTCGCTCACGTCGCTCAGCACACCCTCGAAGTGCCAGCTCTGTTGGATATTCATGGTGGTCAGCAGGCTCGTTTCCGAATGATCTCGGTCAGCAGCCACATTTCGCTCCTTCGTCCCGTCGGAACCTGGAGCCTTACGGGCTGCCCGATCTTTCGGTACTCATGCCGATGTCCCGCATCTGCACATGACGCACACAGCCGGTGAGGACGGTCGGAACCAGGCATGCGGCGTGTCAGGCCAGCATGCCGGTGCGGAGCCTGGCCAGGGTGCGGTTGAGGAGGCGGGAGACCTGCATCTGGGAGACGCCGAGTTCGGCGCCGATCT